>JAGXBH010000038.1 GCA_018971185.1 Acidobacteriota bacterium | reverse complement strand
TGGAGGAATCTGCTCTTCGCCACCGACGCGCGACCCGGCGTGGCGCGCTACTGGCTCGAGCACCTGCGACTCGAGGGCCTGGAGAACCGCTTCCCCTCGCAACTCTCGGGCGGTCAGCGACAACGCGTCGCCCTGGCCCAGGCGCTCTGTCACGCGCCCGAGGTCCTCCTGCTCGACGAGCCCTTCTCCGCCCTCGACATGCCCGTGCGACGCGAACTCCAACGCGAGCTCCGTCAACTCCAGCGCGAGACCGGCTTGGCGACGGTGATCGTCACCCACGACCCCCAGGAGGCCGCCTTCCTCGCCGAGGAGGTCATCGTCATCAAGGACGGCCAGGGCTTGCAGTCGGGCATCAACCGGGACCTCTTCTCGCGCCCGGCCACCGCCGAGGTCGCGCGGCTGCTCGGGGTAGCCAATCTGCACCGCGGACGCACCCGTGACGCGGGCGTGCTCGGCGCCGACGGAACGCTCGTCGAGGTCGACACCGCCGACTTCGCCGACGACACCGCGGTGCTCTGGAGTATCCGCCCCGAACGCGTCACGGTGCGCCCGCTCCCCCCGACGCCATCGACGACGTCGGACACCGCGGACTCGGCGGACACGAACAACGTGGGGCCGACGGGGGTTCACCTGGGGGCGACGCTCCTCGACCTCGCCGACCTCGGCACCACCTCCGAGCTCTACGTCCGCCTAGGGGCGCAGACCGAGTTGCAGGCGCGCCAGGACGACACGACCGGGCTCGTCGTGGGCGAGGAGTGCGTCGTCACCCTGGTGCGCGGAGCCGTCGAGGTCTGGGCCGACCCGTCGCCCGCAACACCATGACCCGCGTGACCATCACCACAGTGACCATGTTCCAATCACCATGTTCCACTCACCGTGTTCCGGTGACCATGTTCCAGTGACCACGGCGTGAGCGTGGCTCGCGTGGTGACGCCACGGCGCCGCGCCTAGAACTGCGAGGGGATCTCGACGCCCACGTTGGTCGCCTTGACCACGGCGTCGACCACCACGCCGGGCGCCAGCTTGAGCTCGTCGGCGGCCTCACGGGTGATGAGCGAGACGAAGCGGTGCGGGCCCGACTGGATCTCGACCTGGGCGACGACCTTGTCCTTGACCACCTTGGTCACGATGCCGACGAATCGATTGCGCGCCGACTGCGCCCTCGGCTGATCGGTCTTCGCCTCCCCCGCCATCTCGAGGGCCAGCTTCGCCAGGTCGGCGCCGTCGTAGTAGCGACGACCGTCGCCACCCACGCTCACCTCGACGCGTCCGGCGTCGGCCCAGCGACGCAGTGTGTCCGCGCTCACCCCCATGAGTTGCGCGGCCTGTCCGACGCGATACTTCGCCACGGCGCCCAGGCTACCCCTCACGTCCTCGGCGCGGGCGCCCTGAGCCCCGTGCGCCAAGTCTCACGCTGAGCCCGCGGTCCTCTCGGTCCTCAGCCGCCGGCCATCGCCCCCACGACGAAGAACGGCTCGGCGCCGCCGCGCACCTCGTCGGGCAGTGGGTCGTCCGGCGACTCGTGCGACAGGTCCATCTCGCAGGCGAAGAAGCGCACGAAGGGTCGGCGCCGCAGCGTCCGAGGGTCACGGATGGTCCCCTTCAGCACCGGATAGCGGGCCTCGAGGGCGTCGAGCACCGAGCGCTGGGTCACGGGCGCGCCGACCTCCAAGGTGACCTCGTGGTGCTGACCGATGAGCGTCTTGAGGTGCGCGGGCAGCACGACGCGGATCATGCCAACGTCTGGACTTCCACCGAGAGGACCGCGGGCAGGTCGCGCACGATCGCCTCCCAGGTGTCGCCCGCGTCGCGCGAGGCATACACCTGGCCGCCGGTGGTGCCGAAGTAGATGCCGCACTCGTCGAGCCGGTCGACGGCCATCGCGTCGCGCAGCACGTCGACGTAGCAGTGGCTCTGGGGCAGGCCCTTGCTCAGGGGCTCCCACTCGTCGCCCCCGCTGCGGCTGCGGTAGACGCGCAGCTTGCCCTCCGGCGGGAAGTGCACCGAGTCGCTGGTGATGGGCACGACGTAGACGGTCTCGGGCTCGTGGGCGTGCACGTCGATCGCGAAGCCGAAGTCGCTCGGTAGGTTGCCGCTGACCTCGAACCACGACTCCCCGGCGTCGTTGCTGCGCATCACGTCCCAGTGCTTTTGCATGTAGAGCACGTCGGGCTTCGCCGGATGCAGCGCGATCCGGTGCACGCAGTGGCCGACCTCGGCGTCCTCGTCGGGGATCCCCTGGGAGCGCAGCCCCCGGTTGATCGGTCGCCAGGTGAGCCCCGCGTCGTCGCTACGGAACGCGCCGGCGGCCGAGATGGCCACGAAGATCCGGTTCGGGTCTCTCGGGCTCACGACGATGGTGTGCAGGCACATGCCCCCCGCGCCGGGCTGCCAGTGCGGACCCGAACCGTGACCGCGCAGACCCGACAGCTCGCTCCAGTTCTCCCCGCCGTCGGTCGACTTGAACAACGCCGCGTCCTCGACCCCCGCGAGCACCGTGTCGGGGTCGCTCAGGGAGGGCTCGAGGTGCCACACGCGCGCGAACTCCCAGGGGTGCGGCGTCCCGTCGTACCACTGGTGGGTGCCGGGCACGCCGTCGTAGGCGAAGCCATTGCCCACCGGCGCCCAGGTGGCGCCCCCGTCGTCGGAGCGCTGGACGACCTGCCCGAACCACCCGCTCGTCTGCGAGGCGTAGATGCGGTTGGGGTCCACGGGCGAACCCTTGACGTGGTAGATCTCCCAACCCTCGAACAGTGGTCCCTGCACGTCCCAGGACGACCTCGTCGCGTCCGCGGTGAGGATGAACGCGCCCTTGCGGGTCCCCACCAGTACTCGTACTCCCGACATCGTCGCCCCCTTCGCCGAACCGTCACGTACGGGTTCACAGTACTGCCGCGGCCGGCGCGAGGCGAGGAGAATCTCACCGGCGCGTCGTCGCGGCGCTCGGGTCACCCACTGAGTTCCCCACCACTCGGCGCGGACCATAGGAGTGGGGTCACCGCGACGTCGCGCGACGCCTGGTCAGCCCCCGATCATCGACATCGATCGGTGCGGCCGCAGGAAGTCTGGCTCGTTGATGGCGTGGCCCGGGAACTTCGCCCACACGGCGCGACGCAGGACCGCAGCGATCTCCTCGTCGGTCCCTCGCGAGCGAAGGATGTCGCGCACGACGTGCTCGTCGTCGGAGAAGAGGCAGTTGCGGATCGAGCCGTCGGCGGTGAGGCGCAGTCGATTGCAGGTCCCACAGAACGGCTCGGAGACCGTCGAGATCAGCCCGATCTCGCCACGACCGTCGACGAAGCGGAATCGCACCGCCGGGGCCACCCGGTCGGGCTCGGGCACCTCCTCGAGCGGCCAGACCGCGTGGATGCGCTCGAACACCTCGCGCCCCCGCACCAGCTGTTCGGGGCCCCATTCGCCCTGGGCGTCGAGCGGCATGAACTCGATGAAGCGCACGATGCGCCCGGTGTCGCGGGCGAAGCCGGCGAAGTCGAGGATCTCGTCGTCGTTGCGTCCGCGCAGCAGCACCACGTTCACCTTGAGCGGCGCGAGTCCACACTCCTCGGCGACGTCCATGGCGTGCAGCACCGTCGACAGGTCGCCGCGACGGCGCAGCGCCGCGAACCTCTCCGGACGCAGCGAGTCACAACTGATGTTGACGCGCGTGAGTCCCGCCGCCGCGAGCGCGGGGGCGAGGCCCGCCAGTCGCGTGGCGTTCGTCGTCATCGCGATGTCCTCGAAGCCGAGCCGCTTGAGTCTGGCCACCAGGTCGACGACGTCGCGGCGCACCAGCGGCTCGCCCCCGGTGAGACGGATCGCGCGCACGCCCAACTCGCGCGCCACGCGCGCCACGCGCTCGATCTCCTCGAAGCTCAGCAATTGCCCGTGGGGCAAGAACGTCATGCCCTCCTCGGGCATGCAGTAGACGCAGCGCAGGTTGCAGCGGTCGGTCACCGAGATGCGCAGGTCGTCGTGCACGCGGCCGTAGCGGTCGCGCAGCGGCCCCTCGGGCGACTCGTCACCGCCGGTGATGCCCGCACCCTCGACGACGCGCGCGACATCGGGCCGATGGCGTCGCACCGAGACCGCGACGGGTGCGACCGGCACCGGTGTCCTCACCTGGTCCATCGCCCCAGGGCCGTTCGACGCCGCGAAGGGCGCTCGCGCCGCTTCTCGCTGTCGTCCAGGACTCGTCCACGCCATCTCACGTTGAGGAGCCTAACGAACCACTCGTGTCATACGACGCGGGTCGACGTGAGGCCTTAGACGGTGGCGTCGCCCTCCTCGGGTCGACGACCCCGTCGTCACGAGACGTGGTGAAGGCGAAAGGGTCGAGCCGAATCTCAGCCCAGGTGAGTCGGTTTTGAGTGCGCGATGGGTCCGGATTGGTCCGACAGAAGTCCCGGTCGGGCCACGCAGATGCCAGGACTGACACGGTTAACATGGCGCCATCGGTGCCCCGCGTCGGCGGGACCGGGGATCTGGGGCCATCATGACGCGACAGGAGTTCACCCACCTCGACGGCGACGGACGGATCCACATGGTCGACATCTCCGCCAAGGAGCCCTCGCACCGGGTCGCCCGCGCCAGCTGCCTGATCACGGGTGTCGCCGACCCACAGTCCGCGCGCGACGACGAGCGCGGGCGTGAACCCACCTTCGCCCTCAGCCCGAGCGACATCCTGGCGGCGCGCCTCACGGGTATCCACGCGGCCAAGAGGACCTCTGACGTGATCCCCCTCTGCCACCCCCTGGCGCTCAGCAGCGTGCGCGTCGACGTCGAGTCGCACCCCCGCGGTGTCGCGGTCTCGAGCGAGGTGGTGACCACGGGACGCACCGGCGTCGAGATGGAGGCCCTGACCGCGTGCGCGTACGCCGCGCTCGCCCTGGTCGCCACGCTGGGCGTCGACGACCCAGGTGTGCGGGTCGAGGACCTGACGCTCTTGCGAAAGAGCGGTGGCAAGTCGGGTGACTGGGGTCGCGAATCACCATCGGTGCCCGAGCGAAACGATCCCCGAGGGACGGACTCTCCGTGACCGGTTGATCGGTTGTCCGATTGACCGGTCGAGCACCCTCGACCTGATCGCGTGGCGACTCGACGCCCTCGCCGTGGGAATTCGATGTCTCGATGACGCCGACCCGCGCCCTCGGATTTCGCCGTAACGCCCGAGGGCGTCGCGAGACGGTAGTGAGAAGCCACTCGTCGCGTCGAGGGCCCTTCTCCCCGCGACGCGACCACGGCGGGCGACGACGGGTGATGACGAATGGGGGACACGGTGGTGACGACGCGGGTGGTGACGACGAAGGTGGTGGCGCGCTCGATGCCGCGCACGGCGCTCCCTCACACCCCAGGGGGCGCCGCGGGGTCGGACCGCTACGCTGAGCACGATCGACGAGTCGCGGGTGAACGTCGTCGCTCCTGGTCGCCCCCGCGTCACACCGACGACTTGGTGCGACACTCGGCGCGGATGTCGCCGAACGAGCGCGGCGAAGGGGGTGGGCGCGTGCCACGACATCACGACCGAGCGACCGAGTGGTCCTCACGGGGCCCCGCTCTTCGACGCGGGACCCGCGCGGCGACGGGGGGCGCACCGCGATGACGACCTCGAACAGTGGCGCCACGGGACCCGTCGAACCTCCCACGCCACAAGGATCACTCGCCCCTCGCGAGCGCACCGCGGTGGGGCGCAGGGCGTTTCTCTCGATCATCGCCCTGGGCGCTCTCGGGGTCACCGTGGGCTCTAAGGTGCAGAACTTCCTCGGCAACTCCGTCGGGACGGGGTTCGGGGGGCTCCTACCCTTCGGTGACCGTTTTCGCATCTACTCGATCACGGGCAACTACCCCTCCATCAGCCGGCGCAAGTACCGCCTCGAGGTGACCGGGCTGGTGGAGCGGCCGACGGTATACACCCTGAGTGATCTCGAGGCCATGCCCGCGACCGCCTTCAAGAAGACCTTCCAGTGCGTCACGGGGTGGAAGGTGCCCGACGTCGAGTGGCGCGGCGTCCAGCTCTCGCACCTGTTGGACCTGGCCGGCGTGAAGCCCGGCGCGGTGGCGCTCACCTTCGAGTCCTACGACGGCGCCGACACCGAGAGCCTCACCCTGGATCAGGCGCACCTGCCCGACGTCCTCGTGGCATACGAGATGCTGGGAGCCCCGGTCACCCTCGAGCACGGGGGGCCTGTGCGGCTCTACGTCGCCCAGATGTTCGGCTACAAGTCACTGAAGTGGCTTTCGGCGATCCGCGTCGTCGACCGCGTCGAACCCGGCTACTGGGAGCAGAACGGTTATCCCGTCAATGGCTGGCTGGACGGATCGACGGGACCCACCAACCCCACCCCGGGGCTGACCTGATGACGATGGCCCGACCCACCCCGGCGTCGCGGACGACCCTGAGAGTCCTGCGCTTCGATCGCGTCCAGCGCGGCGCGCACTGGGCCAACGCGCTGCTCTTCGCCATCTTGATCCTCACCGCGATCCCGCTCTACTTCGGTTCGTTCTTCGGCGTGGTCCTCGAGCGACACACCGTGCAGGAGGTCCACCTGTGGAGCGGGCTCGCTCTACCACTGCCACTCATCGTGTCGGTGATCGGGCCCTGGGGCCGGCGGATGCGCCGTGACGTCACGCGATTCAACTACTGGACGCGCGACGAGGTCCGCTGGTTGCGGACCCTCGGTCGGAGCGAACTAGAGGCCGAGAAGTTCAATCCCGGACAGAAACTCAACGCCATCTTCGTCGCGGCGTCCATCGCGGTGATGCTCGTCACCGGAGCGATGCTGCAGTGGTTCCACTTCTTCCCGGTCTCGCTGCGGGTGGGCGCCACCTTCGTGCACGACGTCTTCTCCTTCGCGCTCACCCTGGTCATCGTGGGACACATCTACATGGCCCTGACCCGCGGGACCCTGCGGTCGATGATCGACGGCACCGTCAGCGACGACTGGGTGAAGCGACACGCACCCCAGTGGCTGCCCGTCACGGACACTGAGCACACGCCTCCTCGCCAACCCCCACTGTCCTAGGACCGTTGCGGCATCGGCCGCCGGCCCGTGAGGCGGATCAACGTCGATCGTCGAGGGTCTTCGTCGCCCGCGGAGGCGTCGACGTCACTCGGACTGATCCTCGAGGGCGTGACGCCGACGGCGGAACTCTTCCTCGTCGATCTTCCCGCTGGCGAATCGCCACTCGAGGATCCGCAGCGGGTCCACGCCCCTCGTGATCGGCCCGTGGTCGCCTCCGCCGTGTCGCCGTGCGAAGCGCGCGGTCCCACGACGTCGCGCGAGAGAGTCGCTCCCGTGGTCGTGGTCGTGGTCGTGGTCGTGGTCGTCGTGGTGCTCGTGCTGGTCGTGCTGGTCGTGCTGGTCGTGCTCAGCCCGGTGTCGGCGACCACCTCCCTCGCCACGATGGCGTCGGTGGCGACGACGCGACGCACACGCGACCATCCCCACCGCGGCCAGCATCGCGCCGAGGGACACCATCCCTCGCCGCACTTGATCCTCTGGATTCTCGCAGTTCTGACACACCATCTCGACCTCCTCGAAGATGCTCTCGTCTCCTCCCATTGTCGGTGCCGTGGCGTCGCGCCGACCGGGACCAAGGTCCACACTTGCGCCGGTGATCGCGAAAAGCCTTTATTCCCAAGGACTTCCAATGATGGCGCCCCGACGGGCGCGACGCCGCGGTGCCTACACTGAGGACGATGACCAACTTCGCTGCCCAGCCCGAGGGGCGACATGTCGACACGACGGGGTCACAGAGTGCGTTCTCTGAGTCCTTCGCCACCAGCGCCCAGAACTTCGACGTGGTGAGCCTGGGTGACGTCGTCACCGACGAATTCATCCGACTTCCCGAGGGTCCCGTACGGGTCCGCGAGGATGAGGCCGGGCAGTGGCTCGAGATCCCCCTGGGCGAGAAGGTGATCATTAGCGACGACGAGGCGCCGCCCACGGCTGGGAGTGCCGCCAACGCGGCGGTCGCGATGGCGCGCCTCGGGCTGCGCGTCGGTCTGGCGGCGTACCTGGCCCACGACCAGACCGGCCTGGACATCCTGAGCGCGATGCACGCGGAGAACGTCGGGACCAGTGTCGTCCACGTCGACTCCCCCACCCACACGGTGCGCAACTTCGTCCTCTCCTTCGGCTCACGGCGCACCATCCTCGTGCGTGCCCCCGAGTTCAACTACCACTGGACCGGCTTTCGCGATCACGACATCCCCGCCTGGCTCTACGTCAACTCCCTCGGGCCCGACGCGCTCACCTACCAAGACGAGATCGCCGACTGGCTGGACGAGCATCCCCAGGTGCGCGTGGCCCTCCACCCCGGCACCTTCCAGGTGGACGCCGGGACCCAACGACTCGCTCGCCTCTACGCCGCGGCGGAGATCCTCGTGTGCGAACGCAGCGACGCCGAGGCCATGACGGGCGTCACTTCGAGCGACCCCCATCGACTCCTGGACGCGCTCCTAGCACTCGGCGCCACCAACGTCGTCGTCTACCACGTGAGCGGCGAAGCCATCGCGGCCAACGGCGCCGAACGCGTGAGGATCACATCTTCCCCCGGTTCCGCGCCGCCGCTCGATCTCACGGGCACCCGCGACGCGTTCGCCGCGACGCTGGTCAGCGCCTTCGTGCGCGGCGAGACGCTGCGCGAGGCTCTTCGCTGGGCGACGCTCAACTTCGTGGCGACGTCGCGCCAGTTCGGCACCCAGGGCGGGCTCCTGCGGCTGCACGAACTGGCCGACCAACTGGCCGGCGCACCGGCGGACCTCGTCGCCCGCGACCTATAGCGCGTCGTCCACGAATCTCGATCGGTCGGTCTCGTCCTTTGGATCGCTCGGTCAGAAACGGGGTCGCTCGGTCGCCGAGGTCGGCGGCGACCACTGACGACCTGAGCTGATCACCCCTTGTCCCCCAACTTGTCCTCCACCTCGCCCACGTCGCGATGGTGTACCAGCGCAGAGATGCGAACGCGACGTTTCTTCCGAGGCGCTCGGAGATCCTTGTCGTCACCGTAGAGTGGGAGGGTTCGCGCCGAGACCCGACCCCTCTCCTCGACGCCACGACGTTCGAAGGGGGCAACACGTCGTCCTCACGCAGTTGAGTCCGCACGGGAGCGGTCGGCCGTCGCCGACCGCCACGATGTCCGACGTCGACCGATGTCGCCCTCGACGCGATCGACACAGAGAAAGGGTGGAACATGAAGGCACTCTCGGTGGTACCCCAACAGGCGGGTTCGGCGGCTCTCCTCGACGTCGACGAGCCTCCGGTCAGTGACGGACCCATCGTGGTCGAGACGCTCGCGGTCGGGATATGTGGCACCGACATCGAGATCCTCTCGGGCGCCTACGGCTGGAGCCCACCGGGCCGTGAGCGGCTGGTGCTGGGCCACGAGTCGCTGGGGCGGGTCCTCGAGGCGCCGCACGACTCGCCGGTGGCGGCCGGCGACCTGGTGGTCGGCATCGTCCGACGCCCCGACCCGGTGCCCTGCGCGAATTGCGCGGTGATGGAATGGGACTTCTGTCGCAACGGCCTCTACACCGAGCGCGGCATCAAGGCCCACGACGGCTACCTCTCGGAGCGTTATCGCATCACGTCGGACTTCGTCGTCAAGGTCGACGCGGGGCTCGGTCAGCTCGGCGTCCTGCTCGAACCCACCAGCGTCGTGGCCAAGGCCTGGGAGGAGATCGAGCGCATCGGCTCTCGCGCGCACTGGGCGCCGCATTCGGTGCTGGTCACCGGGGCCGGGCCCATCGGACTGCTGGCGGCCCTTTTGGGGGTGCAACGCGGACTCGACGTCCACGTGCTCGACCGTATGAGCGACGGGGTGAAACCCGATCTGGTTCGCGCCCTCGGCGCGACCTACCACAGCGGCCGCGTCGGCGACACCGGCCTCGAGCCTGACGTCATCATCGAATGCACGGGGGTCTCGTCAGTGATCCTCGACGCCATGACGAACGTGGGGGTGGGGGGCGTGATGTGCCTGACGGGCGTGTCCTCGGGTGGACACGAGATCAACTTCGACGAGGGCGCGCTGAACCGCAACATGGTGCTCGAGAACGTGGCCGTCGTCGGCTCGGTCAACGCCAACCGACGCCACTACGAGGCCGCCGCGAGCGCACTGGCCGCCGCGAACCGCGACTGGCTGTCGCGACTGGTCACGCGTCGCGTCGCCCTCGAGGACTGGTCCGACGCCCTGACGCGCCACGACGACGACGTCAAAGTGGTCATCGAGGTCCAGCCAGTGGTCGCGAGGTGACCGCGCTGCTGCTGCACCCCATGCCCGTCGTGGTCTTCGGGGTCTCGGGTTCGGGTAAGAGCACCGTGGGAGAGGCCCTGGCGCAGCGCCTGGGCTACGAGTTCTGCGACGCCGACGACCTGCACAGTCGCGCCAACATCGAGAAGATGCATTCGGGACACCCCCTCACCGACGAGGACCGTTGGCCGTGGCTCGACGCCGTGGGTGTGCGCATGAGCGACGTCCTCGCCCAGGAGCGCGGCGTCGTCATGGCCTGCTCGGCCCTGAAGCGCAGTTACCGCGATCTCCTGCGCGACCACGTCGCCTCGACGTTCTTCGTCTTCCTCGACGGCAGCGAGCAGCTCATCGCCTCTCGCGTCAACGCGCGCCAGGGCAGTTTCATGCCCGCGTCGCTGCTGTCCTCGCAGTTCGAGGCCCTCGAGCCCCTCGGCGCCGACGAGATCGGGGTGCGCATCGACGTCGGCCAGGACCTGACGCGGACGGTCGACGAAGCGGCCGACGCGATCGCCCACTCGACCGGGGCCTGAAGACCACCGCCCGGCGGGTCCGGGCACGAACGCCCGACCGCGGTGAGCACGCGAGTAGGGACCCTCGCACCGTGTGGTCGTCGCCCAGCACCATCGTGACCGAGGCCTCAGGGCGCAGCAACGGCGAGGGTGCGGCGCCGACCCCTTGACCCTCCAGCGGGTGGAGGGCCGATAATGGACCTCGTGATGATCGGCCAACTCTCGAAGAGCACCGGACTCTCGGTGAGGACCCTGCGTTTCTACGCCGACGAGGGGCTCCTGCCGGTATCGGGGCGCACGGAAAGCGGATATCGCGTGTTCGCCGCGGACGCCGTCGCGCGGGCCCGACTCCTTCGGACGTTGCGCGAACTCGGCGTGGGCCTCGAGGACGTGCGACGCGTGCTCGACGCCGAGGCGTCCCTGACCGACGTCGCCGTCGCGCACGTGGCGGCCCTGGACGCCCAGGTCCGCCTCGTTCGCCTCCAACAGACGGTGCTACGCATCTTCATCCAATCCAACGACCTCAAGGAGCTTCAACTCATGACCGACCTCACCACCCTCAGCGCCGAGGAACGTCGACGCATCGTCGATGAGTACCTCGACGCCGTCTTCGGCGACGACCCCCACGCCGTCGCCGAGAAACTCCGCATGGGAACACCCGAGTTGCCCGACGACCCCTCACCCGACCAGGTCGCCGCCTGGGTCGAAGTCGTCCATCTCCTGCGCGACCCCGACTTCGTCGAGTCCAGCCGTCGCATGGCCCAACGCGCCCTCGCCGAGGGCCCCGAACCCGACGTCGCCCAGTTCGAGGTGGGTAAGGCGGTCGGGACCCTCGCCGGGCCCGCCATGCGCGCCGGGGTGGACCCCGGCTCGCCCGAGGCCCTGGCCGTCGTCGAAGGTATCGAAGCCGTCGGGTCCAGCCCAGCGCAGGACCGCCTCGCGGCGGCCGATCGTATCGACGCCTTCACCGACCGTCGCGTGGGCCGCTACTGGACCCTCGTGGGCATCATCAACGGTTGGCGACCCAGCGAGGCGCCCGCCGACATCATCGACTCGTGGGAATGGTACGCGCGCGCACTGCGTGCTCATGCGTGACGCCGACCCGGTGCGTCGAGATCAGGCGTGCCGAACGCGTCCGCGGTGATTGCGTCGTGTGCCGAGGGGCTCACGCGCGGTGTATCTTCTCAGGCCACGCGGACGATGGCGGACCAGTGCGAACCAGCGACGTGCCTCGCGGGTGCGCTTCGGTAGCGGAGCGCCGAAGGTTGAGCCACCCCTAATCGGGGACCATGTTCCTGTCGGTTGTCGCACCCCTCTGTCGAGTTCAGGCGCCGAAGTCTTCGGGCATCTGGATGGCGATTACCTCACCGCGCACCGTCGACGCGCCGTCGACGAACACCGTCGAGTCGATGATCACCTTGCGACCGTCGATCTCGCGCACCCGTCCGCGAATCAATAGTTCCGGGCCGAGTGGCGTCGCCTTGAGGTACCTCACCTGAAGCGACCCGGTGACAAAGCGAAACGATGGCTCGGTGTCCATCTCGCGCATCTCCGAGCGGTACATTGCCGCGGCGGCACTCGCGGTGCTGTGACAATCGATGAGCGAGGCGAGCAGACCTCCGTAGACGTAGCCCGGAACGGCGATGTGATACTCGCGCGGTGTGAAGCGCGTGACGCTCTCCTCGCCGTCCCAGTAGGTCCTGATGCGATGGCCGTGTTCGTTCAAGCGTCCACAGCCGTAGCAGTGGGCGAGATGGTCCGGGTAATAGTCCTGAAAGGCCTTCACGAACCCGTCCCCATCGCCCCTTCGTCCGTTGGCTCGACCGCGACACTCACGCCGTTGACGAGCCACTCGGACGTGGAGAGGAACCGCCCCACGTGGCGGGTCGCTTCTCCATGAAAGCGGCGATCCCCTCCTGGGCGTCGGGGATCTGACTCGCGGCGGACATCACTTCGATGGCGTACGCGTACGCCTGGGGCTGGTCGAGACCGATCTGCGCGTAGAAGGCCTGCTTCCCGATCCCCTTGGAGACCGCGCTGCCGCGCGTGGCGCGACCGAGCAGTTGCGCGGTCGCCTCCTCGAGCTGGCTGAGGGGAACGACGCGGTTCACCAGTCCCCAGAGTTCCGCGGTCCGCGCGTCGATGGGGTCGCCGGTCATCCCCATCTCGAGGGCGCGCTTGCGCCCGATCGAGCGCCCCACCGCCACCAGTGGCGTGGTGCAGAAGAGCCCTCCTTTGCCACCGGGCGTGCAGAACGATGCCTCCTCGGCCGCGACCGCCAAGTCCGCGGTGGCCACCAGCTGACATCCCGCTCCGGTCGCCAGTGCGTGGACCCTCGCGACCACCGGTTGGGGAATGGCCTGGATCGTGCTCATCAACTTGGTGCACACGCCAAAGAGATGACGGACGTGCACCAGGTCCTGGCCCGCCATCTCCGCGAAGTCGTGCCCCGCACTGAAGAGCCGACCCTTGGCGGCGAGGACCACCCCCGTCGCGTCGCTGAGCCCCGCCTCACTGAAGGCGACGTGGAGCTCCTCCATCATCGCCAGGGACATCACGTTGAGTCGATCGGGTCGATTGAGCCAAATGGTGACGGTGTCGCCCTCGCGCTCGCTCAACACATAGCGGAATTCACCAGTCATAGGGCTTCCTCCCGGGCACCGTCATCCTACCGCTGAGGTGATCGAGGGCGCCGCCCCGATCTCGGGATCCGCGACCGGCGAGAGGCCTAGCGATTCACGCTCGACATGTCCGCGTAGCGCTCGCCAGCGCTCGAACCCACCGGGGCGGCGGCGTCGAGCGAGGCCAGATCGTCCGCACTGAGTTCGATTCGGAGCGCGCTGATGTTCTCCTCGAGGTACTGACGTCGCTTCGTCCCCGGGATCGGGACGACGTCGTCGCCCTGCGCGAGGACCCAGGCGAGGGCGAGCTGGCTGGGCGTGACGCCCTTGGCGGAGGCGATCTCGCGCACGCGGTCGAGCAGTTCGAGGTTCTTCGCGAAGTTCTCGCCCTGGAAGCGAGGCGAGTGACGACGGAAGTCGTTCTCGTCGAGGTCGTCGATGCTGCGGATGTTGCCCGAGAGGAATCCGCGACCCAGGGGCGAGTAGGCGACGAAGCCCACCCCGAGCTCTCGCACCGTCGCGAGCACGTCATTGTCCTCGACGTCGCGCGACCACAACGACCATTCGGTCTGAAGCGCGGTCACCGGGTGCACCGCGTGCGCTCGTCGAAGGGTCGCCGGCGCCGCTTCGCTGATGCCGAGGTGGCGGACCTTGCCGGCGGCCACCAGCTCGCTCAGGGCGCCCCAGGTCTCCTCCACCGGGACGCTCGGATCGACGCGGTGCTGGTAGTAGAGGTCGATGTGGTCGACGCCGAGCCGCGCGAGGCTCGCGTCGCACGCCTGGCGCACGTAGTCCGGGCGTCCGTTGATGCCGACGCGCGTACCATCCTCACGGCGTTCGTTGCCGAACTTCGTGGCGAGCACCACCTCGTCGCGACGCGACGCGATGGCGCGACCCACCAGCCTCTCGTTCGTGAAGGGGCCGTACATGTCGGCGGTGTCGAGGAAGTCCACGCCGGCGTCGAGTGCGGCGTGGATGACGGCGACCGATTCGCCCTCGTCACCCTGACCGTAGAACTCGGACATGCCCATGCAGCCCAATCCCTCGGCGGAGACCTCCAGCGCGGCCGATCCGGTTCCGAGTGTGCGACGAGAAACAGCCATGACGAGCCTCCTGCGTAGATGTGTAGGCCCTCACCTTATGGCGTCGACGTGACGATGCAGACCTCCGCGGTGCGTCGCACCGTCTCGACCCACGATGTTCACCCTGTGGTCACTCATCGTCGTAGACAAGGTGACTCGACACCGTGTACGTCGCACTCGTCATCACCGCGCTCACCGTCGCACCGGCGTGGCCCGCGACGTCGGCGGGAAGACGCTCCCCTCGCGAGAGCCAGCCAGATGGCGTCGTCGCGCCCGGATGGCTCAGCCCGACACTGGACCGCCGACGTGCTGTCCGAGCAGCGCGGCGGAAAGGATTCCGTGATCGACGGCGGACTGACCGGCGTAGCACGTCCACACCAGGCCCGCGACGTCTTGACCGACGCAACCTCCCGCGACATCGCCACTCGCGTCTTGGAAGGTCTCGCGACTGCCGACGTAGCTCACCAGCGTGTCGTTGCGCGGTGCACTCTGCAGCGTGCACTGAAAGGTCACGTGGTCCGAGGTGGCGCACGCCGGATTGGTCCCGGCGAAGACCGCCGCGCTACCGGGCAACGCCGAGGCCACGTCACTACTGCTGAAGAACGTGACGGCCGCCGCCGATCCCGCACCGGCGAGGAGCACCCCGCCGACGATGGTCGCCGCGGCGGTCAGGCGTGACCGGCGCCAGCGGGGAATCTTGGTGATGGTTCGACTCTGG
>JAGXBH010000037.1 GCA_018971185.1 Acidobacteriota bacterium | reverse complement strand
ACCCCGCAACGCTCGCGCAGGCGCGCCAGGCTGGTCGCGGCCTCGCGCCCCCCGCGCACGATCGTCGAGAGGTCCTCGGCCAGGGCGGGCAGACCGAAGGCGCACGGTCCGCACTGGCGCGCGCTCTCGTGGGCCATCCAGCGCACGACGCGGTGCGCCTCGGCGACGCCGCACGCCTGGTGCGGGAGCACCGCGATGATGCCCGCGCCGACGGAGAGGTTGAGCGAGGCGAGCGACTCGTTGCTGTAGGGGACGTCGACCTGGTCACCGCGCAACCAGGCGCCGCCGTAGCCGCCGAGGAGGACGGCCTGGGGCGACGAGTCGGCCCCGGCGCTCTCGAGGATGGCGCGCAGCGGCGTGCCGAGGTTCACCTCGAGCACGCTCGCGCGCGCGATGGCCCCGGTGATCGACACCACGGTGCTACCCGGATGCTCCGGCGTACCCAGGCTGCGGAACCACTGCGCGCCGTAGCGGCCGATCAGTCCGACGTTGGCGCAGGTCTCGGCGTTGTCCACGAGCACCGGGCCGCGTCCGATGCGCAGGATGTGGGGGCGGTCCGGGCGGTACTGGGGGAGCGACTCGTTGTCGTCGAGCCAGTGCACGAGGGCGGACTCCTCGCCCGCCACGTAGCGCCACGGGGGCGTGTGCAGGTCGATGGCGGGTCCGCGCAGGTTGCGGCGCGCTCGTTCGTGGATGGCGTGTTCGACGTGGTTGACCAGCGTCGGGTTGTCGCGCGCCACGCAGACCGCGATGCGGCTCGCGCCGATCATGGCGGCCAGCATCTCGGCACCGTCGAGCACCAGGTGCGGGTTGGTCGAGAGGAGGCGGAAGTCCTTGTGGGCGGCGGGCTCGCCCTCCATGCCGTTCACGACGACGTACTTGTGGCCGCGCTGGTGGCGCAGTAGCTCGACCTTGCGCGCCGTGGGGAAGCCCGCGCCACCGCGCCCGATGAGTCCCGAGTCGCCGAGTTCCGCCAGCAGGTCGGTGACGTGGCCCTCAGGACGGAAGAGGACCTCGTGATCGGCGAGCGAAAGGGGCCGGCTCGTGGCCCCCGCGAAGAGACGCGGCAAGGTGTGCGCGGCGATCATCGTCGACCTCGCGAGCCCGGCGCGCGCGGGGGCGACTTGGGGAACTCCTGGGGCACGCGCGGGCGTGGCAGGTCGCGCGGCACCGAGTCGGGGAGGCGCGGCCGCGGCGGGACCGGCGCGCTGGCGAGCGGCGAGAGCGCCGTGCGCCCGGCCGCTCGGGTGGGCCGTCTGAGGAAGCGCCAGGTCCCGGCCAGCGCGACGACCCCGGCGCAGCCCAACACCAGCACGACACCGACGCCCTTGTGGGTGTCGGTGCCGGTGAGGTACACGTGCACCAGCGCGATGGCGTAGGACAGCCAGCTGAACCAGTGGATGAAGCGCCAGGTCTGGTTCTTGATGCGCAACTTGAGCAGGCTCGAGACCCACACCGCCATGATCAGGTCGAAGGAGATGGTGCCGAGGGTGACCGGGACGCGCTTGTAGCTCGAGGTCATCGGGATCAGCGCGGAGGCCAGTCCCGTCGAGACGAAGCTGTCCAGCACGGTGGTGACGATGTGGATCACCAGGAACACCACGGCCACCATGGAGAGGGAGCGGTGGATCTCGTTGACCTCGAAACGGCCGATGAAGGCGCCCCCCACTCGGTTGGCCACCAGGGTCCCGAGGGTGACGACGACGGTGAGCAGCAGCAGGGCCACGATTCCGGTCGCGCGCGTGGTGTACCAGAGATAGGGGGTGGTGAGTGCGATCACGCGTCCTCCTCCCGGGGCCAGGCTCCGACCAACTCGACCGAACCGTCGTGGCGCACCAAACGGGCCGAGCGGCCCGCCTGAGCGATGTGCCACCCGGCGTCCTCACCCCAGAGTATGGCGGCGGTGGCGAACGCGTTCGCGCTCACGCAGTCGGCGTCGATGACCGAGACGGCGGCGTAGGGACTCACGGCGCTGCGGCCAGTGCGCGGGTCGATGATGTGACCCACGAGCGTGTCGCCGCGGCGCCACGTGCGCACGTCGTTGGAACTGGTGGCGATGGCGCCGTCCTCGAGGGTGATGCGAGGTTCGAGCCCGGTGATGTCCAAGGTGGTGGCGAGGCCGATCACCCAGGGCCCCTCGGCTCCACGTCCCTTGGCGCACACGTCGCCGCCGACCTCGACCACGACGCCGCCGGTGGGGGCGACGTCCTCGGCGACCAGGTCGGCGAGGAGCGCCTTGGCGCTCGCCCCGAGGTCGATGCGCCACTCACCGCTCTGGCGGACCGTGCGTGCCTCCTCGTCGAAGTCCAGTGCGGCGAAACCCGGCGCCGGGACGAGCGAGACCGGTGTGTCCTCGAGCACGCCGAGTTCGTCGAAGTCACGGTCGTAGCCGAGGGCGAGGAGCGAGTCGAGCACGGTGGGGTCGCACAAGCCCTCACTCAACTCGTGGGCCCGTCGCGCGGCCACGAGCGCCCTCGTGAGGGGGGCACTCACGGACACCACGCCCGCGGCGCGATTCACTCGCGAGATCTCGGACTCGGGGTCGAAACGATTGCAGGCGTGGTCGAGGGCGTCGCGCCAGAACGCCAGACGGTCCTCGGCGAAGGGCAGTTGGCTGTCGCGTTCGGTGTGCAGTGAACCCGAGAGTCCCCAGAGGTTGAAGTTCATGACCGACCTAGTTGCACATGGTGTTGCCCGACGGCGACGTGTAGCACGTCGTCGTGGTGGTGACCGGTACCGTCGTCGTCGTGGTGGCGCTCGCCCCCGTCGCCCCCGCCACGCCCGAGGTGCCTGATGAGCCCGACGGCCCCGCCAACGTGGTCGTCGGAGCGACCGTGGTGGGGGGTGCGACGACCGTGTTCGAGTGCAACTTCGTGACGCTGGAGAGGTAGCCGATCATGCCCACCGAAAGGACGCTGGACCCCACGAAGATCGAGCGCGTCAGCAGGCGCACGCGCGCGAAGCGGCGATCGCGCTGGTGAGTGGTACGAGGGGAGGGGGTCATGTCGTCCATTCTCGCAGTCGCGCCTAAAGACCCGAACAGCGAAAACTAAGAAATTGGGAAGGATGTGGGCTCCCCCCGGGGCGTCGTCGCGATCAGGGGCGCGAGGTCACGTGGTTCACACGGTGGGCAGGGTGATGGAGAACCGCGCACCCCCGAGAATCGGATCGCGGTCGACGTCGACCTCACCGTCGAGCTCGGACACCACTTGGTCCACGATTGAGAGGCCCAGGCCCGAGCCGGGCAGGCCGCGAGAGAGAGGGGAGCGCCAGAACCGGTTGAAGATCAGGGGGATGTCCTCGGGCGCGACGCCGGGGCCCGAATCGGCCACGGTGACGACGCCGTCCGCCGTGGTGACGCGGATCTCGCCGCCGTCGGGCGTGAACTTGATCGCGTTGGTCAGCAAGTTCGAGACGGCGCGCACGAGTCGGTCGCGGCGTCCGACGATGATCGACGTCTCGAGGTCGGACTCGATCACCACGTTCTTGATGCGTGCGTAGGTCCGCGCCGTCTCCACGCACTCCTCGACGACGTCGTCGAGGCGCAACTGCACGACCGGACCCTCCGAGCGCTCGCCGCGCGCCAGTTCGGCGAGGTCGCCCACGAGTGCGGCGAGCTCATCCACCTGGGCGACCATGTCCTCGGTCAACTGCTCGAGGTCCTCCGGGGCCAGGTGCTGGGCGCGTGAGAGCACCTGGGCGTTCGTGCGCAGGCTCGTCAGGGGGGTGCGTAGCTCGTGCGACGCGTCGAGCACCAACTGACGCTGCAGGGTCTGACTGTCCTCGACGGTGCCCAGCAACCGGTTGAAGGTCCGTCGCAGTCGTCCGAGTTCGTCGACGTCGCCCTCCTCGAGCCGTCGCGACATGTCGTTGGTCTCGGCGATCTCCTCGATGTCGTCGGTCACGTCCTCGAGGGGGTGCAGCGCCGCGCGCGCGAGGAGGACCCCGAGTGACAACGCCAGTAGCAGTACGCCCGCCGACACGAACAGCAGCGTCCTCACCAGACTGCGCAGCTCCGCGATCTGCCCGGAGAACGCGGCGAAGTAGACGTCCACCGCGGTCGTGGTGGTCGAGAACTCGCTGTTACCGACCGCGACGGGCGTGCCCACGGGCAGGGCGACGAGGAGTTCGCGCAGCGTCTCGTTGTTGACGTTGACGGTGCGGAACTGCTCGCCGGTGAGCTGGCCCTTGGCGAACTTGGTGATGGTGGCGTCGACGAAGCCGCTGGTGACCACCGAGGGCAGTGTCGACCCGTTGGCGAGCACGAGGATGGAGGGTGTGCCGCCGAAGTTGTCGTCACGGTGACTGGCCGCCTGGGAGAGTGACTCGTCCACCGAGTGCGTGAGGGCGTTACGCGTCGAGAGGAACGACGTGAGGCTCGCCAGCACGACGGCCAGCGCCGCCGCGATGACCGTCGCGGCGATGACGCGACTGCGAAAGGTCATGCAGTGCGCAGCGCGTATCCCACGCCGCGGACCGTCTGGATGAGACGGGCCTCGTTGCCCTCCTCGAGCTTGCGCCGCAGGTAGCCGATGTAGACGGCCAGGGAATTGGTCCCCGAGTCGAAGGTGTACCCCCAGACCAGGTCGAGGATCTGATCGCGGGTGAGGACTTGACGCGGGTGCTGCAGGAAGAGTTCCAGCAGGTCGAACTCGATCTTGGTGAGTTCGATCACACGGTCACCCCGACGGACCTCGCGCGTGCCCGGGCTCATCGTGAGGTCCTCGAAGCGCAGGGTGACGTCGTCACCGTCGCTGACCTGACGCCGACGTAGCAAGGCCCGCAGGCGCGCCAGCAGCTCAGCGAGGTCGAAGGGCTTGACGAGGTAGTCGTCCGCGCCGACGTCGAGGCCTTCGACGCGGTCGTTGACGGCGTCGCGAGCGGTGAGCATCAAGATCGGGGTGGCGTCGCCGGCGCGCCGGATACGCCGACACACCTCGAGGCCGTCGATGTCGGGGAGTTGCAGGTCCAAGACGATGGCGTCGGGAGCGCGCAACTGCACCGCGCGTAGAGCGCTCGAACCGTCCTCGAAGAGTTCCACGTCGTAGTTCTCCATACGCAGGGCGCGCCCGAGCGCCGTACGGATAGCGGCGTCGTCGTCGACGATGGCGACGTAGGCGTTGCTGGTGGGTAGGTTGGTCACGGGCGTTCCTTTGTGATGCGCTCAGGCTCTAGTGTGGCGTGTTGGCGTTAATGGTCTTTCGGCTTTGACTAAGAATCTAGGAAGATTGTTAGCACCCTTGGTGGCGGGTAGTTCAATTGGCAGAACGGCGGACTTTGAATCCGTAGGTTGGAGGTTCGAGCCCTCCCCCGCCAGCGAGCGGATTTCCTTGAGAACACAGGGTTCCAATTGGCTCTGATGGTACGGCGGAATCGGGCCCCGTACGGGATCGACGGCGGTGGTTGCGCGAGGTCCTCGGGTTCGTCGGGCAACGAGGGCACCCGCGCATCGCCGAGGCCAGCGGCGACTCGAACGTTGCGAGGTGAGTGCGACGAGCGCGACCAGCAGGTGTCGCTCCCTAGGGGTCGCCTCAGTGCGCGCGATATGACGCCGTGGCGTCGAACGTCGAGAGTCGCCCTCGAGGACCGTCCCCGCGATCCCTTCCCGAGATCCCTCTCCGAGGGCCTCGGTCGGCCCCCGCGTGGTGAGGTGCCCGCTAGGGTTGGATGATGTCCTCGGGAACCCCTGACGACCCCCGTGGTCATAGTGCAGGCTCCGACATCGCGACAACGGAGGTGGCCAACGCACGCGGGCTCGCGGCGCTCGGACACGTCATCGACGAGAGGTCCGGTGGCCGACGTCAACGCAGGACCCGCGTTCGCAAGTCGCGCAGTCGCGCGAGACGGCTGGTGACCCGCGGGGCCATCACCCTCGGCGTGGTCGTCGTGCTCCTGGTCGGTGCCGTGGTGGGGGACTACTACTACCTGGGCTCACTGGTGAAGCGCCAGCGTGTCGGCAACCTCCAGAGCGCGGGGGCGTCGGTGAACATCTTGTTGATCGGTTCGACCACGCGTTGCGGCCTCGCCGTGCAGAACCAGGCGTACGGGACGTGCGCCGAGGGGGTCACCGGGGTCAACAGTGACATCGACATGATCGTGCACCTCGATCCCGCCACGCACGCGGTGTCCCTGCTGTCGATCCCGCGCGACACCTTCGTGCCCAACGCGCGCATCGCCGGCGCCAACAAGATCGACGCGGCACTCTACGAGGGACCGAGCCAACTCGTCGCGGCCATCGAGGAGGACTTCGGCATCCCGATCAACCACTACGTGGAGTTGAACTTCGACACCTTCGCCTCGGTGGTCAACGCCCTGGGGGGAGTGCGGATGTACTTCCCGATGCCGGTCTTCGACGCCTATTCGGGTCTGTACGTACCCCACCCGGGCTGCATCTCGCTCGACGGCTACCACGCGCTGCAGGTCGTTCGAGCGCGACACCTGCAGATCCAGACGAACCCCGCGGTCACGAACCGGGCGGACTGGACCTACGAGGCCCTCTCGGACATCGCGCGGATCCGACGAACCCACGAGTTCCTGCGAGTGCTCGGGGCCAAGGTCGCCGCGCGCGGTTTGGGCAATCCGCTCACGGACCAGAGCATCGCGCAGAGCGTGCTGCCGGACCTCACGGTGGACACCGGCTTCTCCGAAGGCACCATGGTGTCGCTCGCCGCGACGTTCGCCCACACCAACATCGCCAACGTGGCCCAGGAGACCTTCCCCGTGGTGGGGGTGAACTCACCCTACGGTTATCAGTACAAGGGCTATTCGTACGGCAGCATCGTCTTCCCGGTGGAGCCCACCGGTTACAGCCTCATCGACCAGCTCTTCGGCGTAAGCATCGACCAGAGCCCCTTCACGGGCCGAGCGCTCCCCGCTCCGGGGTCCTTCAAGATCTCGGTGGAGAACGGCTCGGGTATCACGAATCAGGCCACGACCGTCGCCGCGGCGTTCACGGCCAAGGGCTACCGCGTGGCGTCGATCGGGGACCGCACGCCGACCGGACCGATCCCCGAGACCGTCGTCTGGTACGGCGGCGCCGCGCCGCCGCTGCACGCGGACTGGAAGAACCCGGGTCTCGAGGCCGCCCAGTCGGTGATGAGCCAGATCGAGGGGCCGGCCATCATGGGCTACAACCCGTCGCTGGTGACTCCGGGCGCCCTGGTCACGGTCCAGACGGGTGTCGGGCTCACCCTCAAGCCGACAACGCCCCCCGCATCCACCACGACGACGACCCCCGTCGCGAACACCTCGTCGTGGTCGCCTCCGTCGTCATCGACGTCATCCTCGCTCGGGGGGTTCTTGGTCCAGATGGCCGCGGGTTCGTCGAGCCTCACCACGACCACCACCGTGCCCGACCCCGTCGGCATCGCCACGAATCCGGCGCTCGGCACCCCCAGTGCCACCAATCCTGG
This sequence comes from Acidobacteriota bacterium, assembly GCA_018971185.1. Lineage (GTDB taxonomy): Bacteria > Actinomycetota > Acidimicrobiia > Acidimicrobiales > RAAP-2 > RAAP-2. Next base: position 7,950 of record JAGXBH010000037.1, on the reverse strand, counting down.
CTTGAAGCCGTGGGACCCGCGCGCCTGCAACGCGGCGGGGACCGGTCCGGCACCCACCCCCTAGCCGTCGCGGGTCACGTCCAACGACGGATGATCTCGGCGAGCTCGAGCGGGTGCGATCCCTGTATCGAGTGGCTCGCGCCGTCGACCTCGATCACGTCGTCGTCGGGCCGACGACGACGGAATTCCGCGACGTCCTGCTCACTCACGACCGACGAGGATCCCATGGCCCGTACCAGGGTCACCGGGATGGCCAGATCTCCGAGCCATTGCCAGAGGTCGCCCACCGCTACCGGGGAGCGGGTCGCGGCGCCGTGGCGCTGATGGCGCCACACCCACGACCCGTCCGGGCGTTCGAGGGCGTTATGGAGGATGCCGCGGCGCAGCGACGACTCCGAGCGGCCGGGGTTGAAGGCGACGGTGCGCGCGAGGATCTCGTCGAAGCTGGCGAAGGACTCGGGTCCCTCGACGAAGTCCCGGACGTGGCGTGACGAGCGAGCGTCGACGCCCGGGGTGATGTCGATCAGCATCAGGCGGCGCACGAGTCGCGGGTACTGGTGCGCCACGACGATGCCCACCAGCCCCCCGTAGGACATCGCCACGAGGCTCACCGGCGCGGTGGCGAGCGCGTTGATCGCCGTCGCCACGTCCTCGGCGTGCTCGCGCGGCGCGCGCGGACCGTAGAAGGAGGCGTCGGAGTGTCCGTGGTGGGGCAGGTCGACGGCCACCAACGCAGACGCCAGCGCCAGGGCCACGGTGTCGAAGGTGTGGGCGTTCTGGGCGCTGCCGTGCACCAGTACCAGTTCGGGAGCGGTGTCCCCCCAGACGAGGGCGCTGACCTGGCGCAGTCCCTCGACGGCGACGTAGGCCCGGCGTACCCGCACGGGCCGGGGCGCGAGCCCCCACTCGGCCATGTTCTCCTCGAAGTGGCCGAACTCGTCGTAGTCCATCATCACCGCATCGTAGGAGAAGTCCCCGGTGCGCACCTTGTACCATTGCGGCGTGGAGTCATTGTCAAAGCGCCGCCTCGTCATCGTCACGGGGCGCTGTCACCCGGCTCTCGCTAAGGACATCGCGGGTCAACTCGGGGTCGAGTTGACCGAGGCGAACCTGCGTGAGTTCGCCAACGGCGAGATCCACTGCCGATTCGACGAGTCGATCCGCGGCGCGCACGTGTTCATCGTCCAGACGCACTCCTCGCCGGTCAACGACGCCGTGATGGAGCAACTCATCATGATCGACGCCGCGAAGCGGGCCTCGGCCAAGTCCATCACCGCGGTCATCCCCAACTATGGCTACGCCCGTCAGGACCGTAAGTCCACCGGTCGCGAGCCCATCACCGCCAAGTTGATCGCCGACATGCTCCAGACGGCGGGAGCCAACCGGGTGCTGTCGGTGGACTTCCACTCGGGCCAGATCCAGGGATTCTTCGACATCCCGGTGGACCACCTGGTCGCGGCACCGGTGCTCGAGGACTACCTCAAGACCAACGCCGACACCAACGCCCTGGTCGTCGTGGCGCCGGACGCGGGCCGGGTCAAGGTGGCCGAGCGGTACGCCCAGCACCTGGGATGCGACCTGGCGCTCGTGCACAAGACGCGTCCGCGCGGCACGGCCAACGTGGCCGAGGCCCGTCACATCGTCGGTGACGTGGCGGGTCGCCATTGCGTCTTGATCGACGACATGATCGACACCGCCGGAACCATCGTGGCCGCGTGCGACCTCCTGAAGGCGCAGGGGGCGGGCGAGATCTGGGTGATGGCGACGCACGCGCTGTTCTCGCCGCCGGCGGTGGACCGTCTGTTCAATGCCCCGGTCAGCCGGGTGATCGTCACCGATACCCTGCCCCTGGGGCCGGAACGACGTTTCGAGAAGCTCGAGGTGCTGTCGGTCGCGAGCATCGTGGCCAACGCCATCTCCGCGATATTCGAGGACTCCTCGGTCTCGGACATCTTCGGCGGCGAGAACCTGCTCTAGGTCGAAAAGTGGCGCCCCGCGCCGGCGGCTAGACTATTCACCCTGTGCGCGCCCGTAGGGTGCGTTCACCTCGCACAAGGAGTTGACATGTCAGAGACCACGTTGCACGCGTCCACGGACCGCGCTCAGGGCAGTCGTAACTCGCGTCGCCTGCGCAGCGCAGGCTCCATCCCGGCGGTCGTCTACGGCGAGGGTGTGAGCCCGCTGCCCGTGTCGGTGGACGCCAAGAGCTTCCGCACCGTCGTCTCGGGCGAGCAGGGTCTCAACACGTTGATCGACCTCGACGCGGACGGCCAGAAGTTCATCGTCATGGCCCGTGAGATCCAGCGTCACCCGGTGCGAGGGACGGTGGCCCACATCGACTTCCAGGTCGTCGACCCCAACAAGCCCGTCGTGGCCGTCGTCCCCCTGCACGTGGTGGGCGACGCGGTGGAGGTGCGCCACGCGGACTGGGAGATCGACCAGCAGCTGTTCAACCTCGAGGTGCTCTCGCGCCCCGACAACATCCCCACCCACATCGACGTGGACATCTCGCACCTCACGCCCGGCATGGTCATCCGCGTGGGCGACGTCGTGTTGCCAGAGGGCGTCGCGCCCGCGGGGGACCCGACCATCTCGGTCGTCAACACCCACGCGGGCCGAGCGGCCAAGACGGCCGACGCGAAGTCGTAGCCTGCCGTGGCGCTGCGGCGCTCGGTGTCCGGCGGCCGGCGCGGCAGTGCCAGCGCCCTGGTCATTCTGGGACTCGCGAATCCGGGCGACGACTACGCCGGTTCGCGACACAACGTGGGGGGTGACGCCGTACGGCTGCTGGCCGAGCGGCGCGACGCCCGGCTGGTCCTGGAGCGGCGCCAACGCGCCCTCACCGCAACCATTGCCACCGCGCAGGGACCGGTGACCCTGGCGGTCCCGACCACCTTCATGAACGAGTCCGGCGCGGCCCTCGTCCCGCTACTGACGCGCACGTCGCTCGAGGACTTGACGCGACTGGTCGTGGCCCACGACGACCTGGACCTCGAGCCCGGCCGCCTGCAGCTGCGATTCGGCGGCGGTCTCGCGGGTCACAACGGACTGCGCTCCATCGCTGGGGTGCTCGGCACCCAGGACTTCGCCCGTCTGCGCATCGGCATCGGACGCCCCGCGCGAAAGGAGCAGGTCACCGACTACGTCTTGAAGCGACCGACCGGGGCGCGACGCGCCGAGGTCGCCGCCGACGTGGCGCGGGCCGCCGACGCCCTCGAACTCCTGCTCGGCACCGACTTCGACGCCGCGCAGCGTCAGATCAACGCCGCCCGTGACTGAGCCGCGAGGGCTTCGACGGGTCCTCGAGCTCGTCGCGCCCACCCTGCGCGCGGCGAACGCCGCGGGGTCCTTCGTGCCCAGCGGGTTCGCGACGCCGCTCGCGGTGGCCTCGCACGTTCTCGAGCAGTCCGCCACGGTCGTCGTGACGGCGACCTCGACGGACGCCGAGCAACTCGGTGACGCCCTGCGGGCCCTGTTGGGGCCCGACGCGTGGGTTGAGCACTTCGCCGCCTGGGACACCCACCCCCTCGAGCGCGTGAGCCCCGACAGTTCGGTCATGGCGCAGCGTGCACTCCTGCGCTGGCGACTGGGAGAGGGCGAACGGCCCGACGTGGTGGTGGCGCCGATCCGGGCCCTCGCCCAGATCCTGCCACCCGAGGCACCCACGGCACCCGTGGTGGTGATCCGCGGTTCCCAGCGCGACCGCGACGAGTTCATCGCCGATCTCGCGGGGCGGGGCTACCGACGTGAGAGCCTGGTGGAGCACCGCGCCGAGTTCGCGGTGCGCGGAGGCATCGTCGACGTCTGGCCCGCCCACGCCGAGCAACCGGTGCGCCTGGACTTCTTCGGTGACGAGGTCGAACGACTCACCACCTTCGACATCGCCACCCAGCGCTCGACGTCAGAGCTCGAGCGCGTGGCCGTTGGCCCGGCGCGCGAATGGCTCCCTTCGGCGACGACGCGTGCCCTCGCCGAGGAGCTCGCCCGGAGCGAGCCCTGGGGTCGCGAGACCTTCGACCGTCTGGCCCAGGCCCAGGTCTTCGACGGGATGGAGGGCTGGATGCCGCTCCTGAGCGCGTCGCGCAGGACCCTCCTCGACGAGGTGAGCGACCTGACCTGTCTCGTGGTGGAGCCCGATCGGGTGCGCCAGCGCCTCGAGGACCTCCTCGACGAGGAGCGCGAACTCACCGCCGCGGTCGCGGGCACCTGGCGCGCCACGCGTGAGGTGCCCCTGCTGCACAACACCTACGACGAGGTGCTCGCCGGTCGCGTCGACGTGGTCCTCGCCCCCGCGGGAGCGTCGCGCGGCGACGCACTCGTTCTCACGTCGCCCCCGGTGGTCCAGGGCGACCCCGCGAGGATCGCGGCCCACGTGCGCACCTGGGGACCGGCGCGCCGCGGGGTGGTGTTGACGTCGAACGCCGCGGCCGTCTCGCGCATGGCCGAGCAGTTGCGCGCCGAGGGCCTGGAGGTCTCCTCGGACCCCGAGCGGGTGCTCGACGTGCGCCTCAGCGTGCTCGAGAGTACCCTGCCCGCCGGCTTCTACCTCGAGTCGCCCGAAGTGGTGGTGTGGTCCGAGACCGACCTCTCGGGCCGGCGCAACGTGCACCGCGTGGCGCGCACGCGTACGCGCAACGTCGACGGCTTCTTCGACGACCTGGCGGTGGGGGGCTACGTCGTGCACCGCATGCACGGGGTGGCGAGGTTCTCGGGCACCACCACGCGCGCCATCAACGGCACTACGCGCGACTACCTCATCCTCGAGTTCAAGGATGGTCGCAGCTACTGGCCCACGGAGCAGATCGACGCCCTCACCCCGTATTCGGGTGGCGACGCGCCCGCCCTCTCGCGCATGGGCGGCGCGGAGTGGCAGAAGACCCGCGCCAAGGCCCGCGCGGCGGCCTTCCTGGTCGCCCAGGAACTCGTCGACCTCTACCGTCAGCGCACGGTGGCCGTGGGCCACGCCTTCAGTCCCGACACCGCCTGGCAGCGTGAGATGGAGGACCTCTTCCCCTACACGCTCACCCCCGATCAGGCCGACGCGGTCGCCGCCATCAAGGCCGACATGGAGAGCGATCGGCCCATGGACCGACTGGTGGTGGCCGACGTCGGCTTCGGCAAGACCGAGATCGCGGTGCGCGCGGTCTTCAAGGCCGTCCAGGACAACAAGCAGGCCGCCGTCCTGGTGCCCACGACGCTGCTGGCCAGTCAGCACTTCGCGACCTTCGCCGAGCGCTTCGCCGGCTTCCCGGTGAAGGTGGCCCTGCTGAGTCGCTTCGTGGACGACGCCGAGACCCAGCGCACCATCGAGGGCCTCGCCGATGGTTCCATCGACGTCGTGGTGGGCACGCACCGGCTCTTGTCGGACACGGTGGTCTTCAAGGACCTGGGTCTGCTCGTGGTGGACGAGGAGCAACGATTCGGCGTCAACCACAAGGAGGCCATCAAGTCGCGATCGGTGGGAGTGGACGTGCTGACGCTCTCGGCCAGTCCCATCCCGCGAACCCTCGAGATGGCCTTCGCCGGTATCCGGGACCTGTCGATGGTCACGACGCCACCGGCCGATCGGCGACCGATCCTCACGCACGTGGGCGAGTACGACGAGGCCGCGGTGGTCGAGGCGGTGCGACGGGAGTTGCTGCGCGAGGGACAGGTCTTCTTCGTGCACAATCGCGTGGCCGACATCGACGAGGTCGCGCGGCGCATCGGCCAGTTAGTGCCCGACGCGCGCATCGCCGTCGCGCACGGCCAGATGGACGAGGGCACCCTCGAGCGGGTCATGCTCGACTTCTGGGAGCGTCGCCTCGACGTCCTGGTGTGCACCACGATCGTGGAGTCGGGCATCGACCTGCCCTCGGTGAACACCCTCATCGTCGACCGCGCGGAGCGCCTGGGCCTGGGTCAGTTGCACCAGCTGCGCGGGCGCGTCGGGCGAAGCGGGCAGCGCGCCTACGCCTACCTCTTCCACGCCGCCCATCAGGTCCTGTCCGAGACCGCCTTCGAACGCCTACGCACCATCGGCGACAACACCGCGCTGGGCAGCGGGTTCAAGATCGCGATGCGCGACCTCGAGATCCGCGGCGCGGGCAACCTGCTCGGGCACGACCAGTCGGGGCCCGTGGCCGCCGTGGGTTACGACCTCTACGTGCAGCTCGTCGCCGAGGCGGTGGCCGACGCCAAGGGCGTCGTCGTGCCCGAGGTCGTGCCCATCACCCTGGACGTGCCCGGGGAGGCGCACCTACCCAAGGACTACGTGGAGGCGGACGACGGACGCCTCGAGGCGTATCGGCGCCTCGCCGGCGTGGCGGACCTCGACGAGCTCGAGGACCTGCGTCGCGAGTGGGTCGATCGTTACGGTCCACTGCCGTCGCCCGCTACGGGTCTGCTCGAGCTGGCCGCGCTGCGCTTGAGGTGCCTCGCCCACGGCGTCACCACGCTGCAGGTCCTGCCCGCCAAGGTGGGGGTGCGCTCCCAGCCCGTCGTGCGGGTGAGCCCGTTGGAGTTGAGCCTCTCGGCCCAGATGAGGGTGCGACGCCGCTTCGGGTCGCGGGCCTACAGCGAGACGAACAAGGAGTTCCGCAGTGAGGTGCCCTTGGCGGTCACGGCGAGCGCGCTCGTGACCCTGCTGGAGGAACTCACGGCCGAGCCGAGCCCCTCGTCGTGACTCGCTAGCATCAAGAGGGTGCGCCGCGTCATCATCGTCCTGGTCCTCTGCGTCATCGGTGCCGGGTGGTACGGTCTCGCGGGCTCCAAGGTCGCCCTGGCGGTCAACGGCCGTTCACTGAGCGAGAGCCAGTTCGCCGCGGAACTGCGCGCCTTCGAGGCCAATCCCGGGTTGTTCTGCTACATGAGCTCGCTCGCTAACACCGCGCTGGCCCAGCACGGCGCGGGCCGCGACACGGTCACCGCGGCGGGGGAGACCGCGTGGGCCAACCTGCGCCTGGAGGGCATCGCCATCGACCAGTACGTCGCCGTCGCCCTCAAGCACCGGCCCACCTCGGCGGACCTGGCGAGCGCGAAGACCTCCCTCGAGGGTGAGATGGCCCAGGCCGCGGCCCAGACCTCGAACACGTGCTCCGGTACGCCCGCCCAGGCGTTGGCCGCGATGCCCGCGGAGATGCGCGCCGCCCAGATCGAGGACCAGGCCTCATCGATGTACCTGGTGAGCAAGCTCAACGCGACGATCCCCCTCACGGCGACCGCGATCAAGGCCTACTACCAGGCGCACCAGTCCAACTACGACCGCATCTGCGTGTCCGTGGCCGTGGTGTCGCCGACGCGACTGAGCGCCTTCGCCGCGTCCCAGGCCCAGGGTGAGTCGGTGGCCCAATTGGCGAAGACGTACTCCGTGGACACCTCGGCCGCCCAGGGTGGCGCCTACGGCTGCTTCTCACCCTCGTCCTCCTCCTACGCCAGCGTGCGCAGTGACGTGGGCGCGACGCCCATCGGCCATTTCCCGACGACACCCCTGTCGATCAATTACAACAACGGCACCTACGCCCTCTTCGTGGCGGCGACCAGCAAGTCGCCGACGCCCTTCGCCCAAGCCCAGGGCGTCGTGATCAGCGACATCCAGTCCAGCAACGCTACCGCCGCCAACAGCGTCAAGGCCTCCATCCTCTACGCCGCCGCCGTCGCGCTCGATCCGGCCTACGGTCGCTGGGGCCTGGGCTCGAGCGGCCCGACGATCTTCGCGCCGGGCTTGCCCAAGGACAGCGGTCCGGCGACGACGACGCAGCTGACGACGGCATCGACCACGCCCTACCAGTGAGCCGCGCGCGGGTCCGCGTGGTCGGTCTCGGCCCCGGCGACGCGCGACACGTGACCACCGCGGCCGCCGACGCCCTGCGCACCGCGGCCGTGGCGCGCCTGCGCACCCGGGTGCATCCCGCGGCGGCGGACTTCGACGTGGCGAGTTACGACGAGTGGTACGAGAGCGCCGAGTCCTTC
>JAGXBH010000090.1 GCA_018971185.1 Acidobacteriota bacterium | reverse complement strand
ACCAGCAGCGTGCGCACGAGGTGGCGCAACTCATTCTCCTGTCCGGTGATGTTCACCACGAACAACTGGGCCGACGTGGTCGTGATGGTGTAGAGGCCGTTCTGGCCGCCGACGATGGAGTTCTTGGGCAGCGGGACGATGAGCTCGCGGTAGTACTGCCCGCCGAACTCGACCGTGCGGATCAGTTCGGTGCCGTGTCCGTTCGCCAGGCGCCGGATCGTCGCGTCGATCGGCACGTTGGACTTGGGCACGGTCTGGCCGTTGGCGAGCACGAGCTCGAAGTACGAGCCGGTGACCTGGGAGTCGTCGCCCACCAGGTGCCCGGCCGGTGAGTGCGAGGCCTGCAGCAGCGACTCGTCCACCGAGCGCAGGATCGCGTTGCGGGTGGTGAGGAACGACGCGAGGCAGGCCAGGACCACGGCCACCGCGGCGACGCCCACGGTGGCGCCGATGACGCGCGCGCGAAAGGTCACGAGGCGCGCAGTGCGTATCCCACGCCGCGCACCGTCTGGATGAGGCGCGATTCGCCTCCCTCTTCGAGCTTGCGTCGCAGGTAGCCGATATAGACGGCGAGCGAGTTGGTGCCCGAGTCAAAGGTGTAGCCCCACACGAGATCCAGGATCTGGTCTCGCGTCAGCACCTGACGCGGGTGGTGCAAGAAGAGCTCGAGCAGGTCGAATTCGATCTTCGTCAGGGCGATGGGCCGATTCGCTCGCATCACCTCGCGGGTCTGGGGATTGAGGCTCAGGTCCTCGAATCGCAGCACCGAGACGTCGCCGTCGGTGAGGTTGTGCCGGCGCAGCAGGGCGCGCAGTCGCGCGAGCAGCTCGGCGAGGTCGAAGGGCTTGACCAGGTAGTCGTCCGCCCCGACGTCGAGACCTTCGACCCGGTCGTTCACCGCGTCGCGCGCCGTCAGCATCAGGATCGGCGTCGCGTCGCCCGCCCGGCGAATCCGTCGACAGACCTCGAGGCCGTCGATGTCGGGTAGCTGCAGGTCGAGGATGATCGCGTCGGGCGCGCGCAGCTGGATGGACTTGAGCGCGCTATTGCCGTCGTCGAAGAGGTCGACGTCGTAGTTCTCCATCCGCAGGGCGCGACCGAGGGCCGTGCGGATGGCCCCGTCGTCGTCCACGATGGCGACGTAGGGGTTCGGGGTGGTGGTAGTCACGTCGATCCTTTACCCGGCTAGACAGGCTCTAGTGTGGCTGTTTGGTATTAAGCCACATCATCCATTCTCTAAGAATCTATGAAGTTTGTGGCACCTACACCGGTGGCGGGTAGTTCAACCGGCAGAACAGCGGACTTTGGATCCGAAGGTTGGAGGTTCGAGCCCTCCCCCGCCAGCCACGAGGACGTCGCCGTCCTAGTCCTCGCTCTGTCCCAGGTCGGCGAGCAGGGCGGCGAGGGCCAGGGGATTGTCACCCTGGACGGAGTGCCCGGCCTCGACGTGGACGACCGTGGCGTGGGGTCGCAGGTGGCGAAAGCGCGCCTCGTCCTCGTCGTCGACCACCGAGCTCGCCCAGGTGCCCCGGACCAGGCTGACCGGCACGCGGATCTCTTCGAGGACCCGCCAGAGGTCGCCGAGCGCCGGGACCTCCGCGCCGGGCGCGGGGTGTTGCTGGTGGCGCCACACCCAGGTGCCGTCCTCGCGGCGCAGCGCATTGTGAAGGATCCCGCGGCGCAGCGAGGACTCCGAGCGCGTGGGATTGTGCGCGATGGTGCGCGCGAGCAGTTCGTCGAAGTCGGCGAACGTGGCCGGACCGTTGACGAAATTGGTGATGTGGCGGGCCTTGTCCGCGTTGACCCCGGGGGTGATGTCGACGAGCACGAGCTCCCTGACCAGGTCGGGGCGCTCGTGGGCGATGATCAGGCTGGTGAGGCCGCCGAGGGACATGCCGACGAGGGGAACCGGACGGTCGAGGAGCTGTTCGAGCGCTTGGCCGAGGTCTCGCGCATGGGTGCGGGCCGAGGACGGGCCGTGGGCGCCGGGGTCGGAGTGACCGTGTCCGGGCAGGTCGAGGGCGAGCAGTGGTCGTCCCAGGGCTAGGGCGACCGTGTCGAACGTGTGCGCGTTCTGGGCGCCACCGTGGACGAGCACGAGTTCGGGCTCACCCTCGCCCCACGCCAGACCGCTCACCTGTCGCAGTCCGTCGACGGCGACGAAGAAACGCCGCACCGGCGGGACCTCGACCTCGAGTCCCCACTCCGCGATGTTCTCGTGGAAGTACGCGAACTCGTCGTAGATGAAGTCCTCCACGCCTGGCATCGTAGAAGAAACTGCTAGAGATGGAGACGTGAGAGCCACCCGCGCCGTCGTGCTCGCAGCGGGCGAAGGCACGCGCATGCGTTCGCCCCGACCCAAGCCCTTGCACCTGCTCTGCGGGCGGCCAATGGTCAGTTTCGTCCTCGACGCGCTGAACGACGTCCAGGCCACCTTCGTCGTCGTCGGTCACGGTGCGACCTGGGTGGAAAAGGAGCTGCGCGAGCGCCACGGTGACGCGCTGTCCTTCGTTGAGCAGACCGAACAGCTCGGGACGGGTCACGCGGTCGCCACGGCCCTGCCGGCGATCCTCGACGAGGCGGGCGACGCCGACATCGACGTCGTGATCCTGCCCGGCGACACGCCGCTGCTGCGCCGCGCGACGCTCGCCGAACTCGTCACCCGCCACCAGGAGAGCCAGGCGGCCATGACCGTGCTGAGCGCCGTGCTCGAGGATCCCTCCGGCTACGGGCGCATCGTGCGCGACCGCGACGGGCGCGTCACGGGCATCGTCGAGGAGCGAGACGCCTCGGCCGAGGAGCGTCAGATCCACGAGGTCAACACGTCGGTCATGGTGGTGCGCGGGGCGCTCCTGGGCCCGGGGCTACGCCGCGTGGGCCGCCAGAATGCCCAGCACGAGTACTACCTGACTGATCTGGTGGCCGTCCTGCACGAGGCCGGCCACGCGACGGCCGCCGTCGTCGTGGACGACGCGCTCGAGGTGATGGGGGTGAACGACCGCTCCCAGCTCGCCGCGGCCGAGCGGGAGATGCGTCGGCGCATCAACGAGCGCTGGATG
>JAGXBH010000036.1 GCA_018971185.1 Acidobacteriota bacterium | reverse complement strand
GCGGGTCGAGGCGCACGGTGACCTCGTGGCGCTGGTCGGGTGGGCCGTCGCAGAAGAGGTAGACGACACGCAGGGCGTCGCCGTCGTCGTGGCCGGCCACGAGCGCGAGGCGCCACCCTCTCGCCAGGAGGTCGCGGGCGTGTTCGTGGAGCTCGCCCGCCGCGACCTCCACGGCGACACGGTGCGCGCTCACGGAACCACCGCGTGCGCGGCGTGCAGTAGGAGCGACTGCAGGGGCCACGACGACAGACCCAGGGCGACGCAGACCCCCAGGGCCCCGACCAGGAGGGCCGTCAGCGCTGGCGAGGGCGCGGGTGCGAGCGCCCTCGCGGGGGCGTCGCCCCGGGCACCCATCAGGGTCTGACGCGCGTGGCGCACGAGAGCGGCGAAGATGATCCCGAGGCACCCGAGGGTGATCGCCACCGCCCACCACAGTCCCGCGTCGACCTCGGCGCGGGCCATGGCCAGTTCGCTCGCGAAGAGGCTGAAGGGCGGCAGGGCCACCAGCGAGAGGAGTCCGAAGCCCACGATCCCCCCGAGTGCGGGCTGGCGCGAGAGCAGCGCGGTGATGCGCGAGATCTCGGTGGTGCCCTCGACGTGCGAGACCTCCCCCACCGCGAGGAACAACACGGCCTTGGTGATGCCGTGACCCAGGACGTGCAGTAGCACCGCGGCGATCGCGAGCGGCGACCCCACCGCCGCGCCGATGGCCAGGAGTCCCATGTGTTCGATGCTCGAATAGGCCAACATCCGCTTGAGGTCACGTTGGCCGATGAGCATCACGGTGGCGAGCAGGATCGACACGATACCCACCACGATCAGCAGTGCACGGGGGAATCCCGGACCGAGCGCCGCCACCGCCACCGCGCGAAAGCGCAGGAGACCGTAGAAGGCGACCGAGAGCAGCACGCCCGACATGAGCGCCGAGACGGGGGCCGGGGCCTGGCTGTGCGCGTCGGGCAGCCAGCTGTGCATCGGCACCAGGCCGACCTTGGTCCCGTAACCGACCACCAGGAGCGCGAAGGCGACGCGAGTGACGTTGGGGTCGAGGTGATGCGCCACGCTCATCACCGCCGTCCAGTCGAGCGACGCCGGGTGCGACGGGCCGCGCGCGTGCAGTTGCGCGTAGTAGACGAGGACCGTCCCGAGGAACGCCAGGGCGATACCGACCGAGCAGAGGATCACGTACTTCCACGACGCCTCGAAGGCCCCGTCGGTGCGCCGGTGACTCACGAGGAACGTGGTCGCGATGGTGGTGGCCTCGATGGACACCCACAGGACACCGAGGTTCGCGGTCAGCACCGCCACCAACATGCACGTGATGAAGACCTGCATGAGCACCACGTAGTGACGGGCGTAGCGCGCGGTCGTGACTCCCGTCGCCATCTCCTGAGCCATGGTGCGCGAGGTGAATGCCGTGGCGAGCAGCGAGACCGCGCCGATCACCACGACCATGAAGGAACTCAATGGGTCCGCGCGCAGCGAGTGGTGCAGCGCCCACTGTGGGGCGGACGTGGTCGCCACACTCAGCTGCACGCCGAGGCCCAGGATGAGCGCGCTGGCCACGACGCCGACCCGGGCCGTCCAGGGACGCCACGGTGAGGCGGCCACCAGGGTCGACGCCACCGAGACGCACAGGATCGCCAGGACCGCCATCAGTCGTGCAACGCCTTCATCTCGGTGAGACGCTCGGTGCGCGAGTGTCGACCCATCGAGACCATCAAGAACTGCAGCACCACCACCACCAAGAGCACGTCGAGCGTCGATCCCAGTTCCACGATCAACGGCACGCCCGAGGTGAGGAGGAAGGTCATCAGGGCGATGCCGTTGTCGACGAGGAGGAGCCCCACGATCTTCGACACGGCGCGACGTCGGGTGACCAGCATGAAGTACCCCACGAGCACCGTCGCCAGACCCAGGGGCGCCAGATCAGTGGCGACCCCGGGGGCGAGGGCGGCGATCCGCGTGCCCACCACGTAGGACAGGACGGTCAGGGCCGCGGCGAACACCAAGGACGAGGGCACGTTGACGCGGGGGTTCGACTCGCGCGAGCCCGGGTCGCGACGCGCGACGCGTCGCAGCAGCGCGGGGACGACCAGCCCCTTGACGATCAGCACCAGCCCCCCCGTGACCAGGAGGGCGCGATCGCGTTCGTGCGCGCCGAGGTCGATAGCCACCACGGCCAGGGCCAGTCCCTGGAGCCGCAACATCGACACGAGGGACCCGACGCCGCGTCGCCACAGGGTCATCACCGACGACAGCAGGACGGCGCCCGCCGCCAGCTCCAAGGTACCGACGTAGGTCGAACTCATCGCGCCACCAGGCCGGTGACGACGGCCAGCACCGACAGCACGAACCCACCCGCCAACAGCTCGGGCAACCGGAAGAGGCGGAGCTTGGCGCTGCGGACCTCGATCAGCGCCACGCCCAGGGCCACCGCCGCGGCCTTGAGGCCGAGGAACACCACCCCCGCGACGAGCGCGAGCGCCGTGGGCCGCGTGGCGATGCCCCAAGGGACGATGAGATTGGCCACGAGCGAGAAGAGCAACCCCAGTCGCATGGCCTCGCCCAGGCTCGTCACGGCGAGTTCGGGCCCCGCGTACTCCAGGACCATCGCCTCGTGGATCATCGTGAGCTCCAGGTGCGTGGCGGGGTTGTCGACGGGGATCCGGCCGGTCTCGGCGATGACGACGATGACGAGCGCGCCCAGGGCGAGGAGCCGCGAGGGTCCGAGGACCCAGTCGGGATGCGCCAGCGTGGCGCTCACGATGCCCCCCAGGTTCGAGGTGCGCGACTGGATGGACATGGCGATCACCGCCACCAGCAGGGCCGGTTCGGCCAGGGCTCCAATGGTCATCGCGCGACTCGCCCCCATCCCGCCAAAGGCGGTGGCGACGTCGAGCCCGCCCAGGGCCGCCGCCGCCGAACCGGTGAGGAGCAGGTAGACGATGACCAGGATGTCGCCACTCGTGCTCAGAAGAGGCCGCGTGCTCACCAGTGGCGAGATCGCGACCGCCATCGCCGTGGAGGCGAGGATGACCATCGGGGCGAGGGCCAGCACCACGCTCGAATGGCGCGCGTGCAGCCGCTCCTTGCCCAGCAGTTTGCGCAGGTCGCGCAGAGGTTGGACCACGGGCGCCCCGACGCGGCCCTCGCTGCGGGCCTTGACCTTGGCCATCAGACCCATCAACAACGGACCCCCGACCGCGACGGCGGCGACCTGTAGGAGCGTCGACGCCCACGCGTACCACGACGTCACGCCCATCAGGCCACCACGAGGACGACGAGGAGCGCGACGAAACCCAGCGCTAGGTACCGGTCGACGTTGCCGTTGTGCAGTCGCCGCGCGACGCGGCCCAGACGCAGCGCCGCGCTGATGACCGGTCGATATCCCCGTGACTCGACCACGTCGGCGACGCGACTCTGGTAGAGCAGGGCTTGCTCGTAGTAGCGCGATTCACCCGCGTGGGTCACCTCGATGTCCGCCTGGGGGCGCAGGACATCGGCGAAGACCCTTTGGAGGGGCTCGGCGAAGGACGTCGCGGTGTACTGCATCCTGGGCGTCTGCAGGTCCCTTCCGCAGGCCCACGCGTCCACCCGACGCGCGCGTCGCGACCCGAGGGCGCGCGCGCCCACTGCGAGGACGATCATCACCACCGTGAGTCCCCCGAGGAGCTCGAAGGGCGCGACGGCGCCGTGCAGGTGCGCCAGCACGAGTCCGGTCGAGTGTCCCAGGGCCGCCACGTCGGGGATGGCCAGACCCGTCGCGGCGGCGCGCCCCAGGGTCGTGACGAGCACGCCCGGCGCCAGCCCGATGACCACGCTCAGCGCGCTGAGCATGATCATGGCCACCCGCATCGAGGGGGGGACCTCGGTGGCGTCGAGGGCACCGGAGGAGCGGGCGCGCCCCAAGAAGCCGATACCGAAGAATTTGACGAAGGCCACCGCGGTCAATCCCCCGGTGAGGGCGAAGGCGACGACGCCGAGGAGCATCACGATCACCGTGGGCGTCGAGGCCGCGCTGAGGCCGTGCAGCAGTCCCTCGAGCAGGAGCCACTCGCTGGAGAACCCTCCCAAGGTGGGGACGGCCATGATCGACGCCGCACCGAGCGCCGCCACCAACGTGGTCACCGGCATCGCGTGGACCAGCCCGCCCAGGAGATCCAGGTCGCGCGTCGCGGTCGCGCGTTCGACGGCGCCGGCCACCAGGAAGAGGGAACCCTTGAACCCCGCGTGGGCCAGCACGAGCAGCAACGACGCCATCATCGCCACCTGGGCGACGCTCGTGAGTCCCACCGCGCGCAGGGCCCCCGCGGCGCCCACGCCGATGAGGACGAGTCCCAGGACGTCGATCGTGGAGTACGCGAGGAGTCGCTTCACGTCGGTGCTGGTCGTGGCGTGCAGGGCACCGTAGAGCGCCGAGGCCACGCCGAGGAGGACGACGACCACCCACCACCACACGCTGCCGCCGTGCAGCAGGTCCACCCCCACGCGCACGATGCCGTAGACGCCCAGGGCCACCATCGCGCTCGACATCAGCGCCGACACCGGACTGGGCGCCGCCGGGTGGGCCTTGGGCAACCAGACGTGCAGGGGGACGGCTCCCGCCTTCGACGCGAAGCCCAGGAGCACGAGGAAGAACGCGAATCCCTTCGCCGTGGGCGACAACATCGTCGACTGGGCGCTGAGCTGGGAGAAGTCCTGCCCACCGCCAGCGGCGATGATCAACAGCCCGAGGAGGATCGAGGCGGCACCCACGTGGGTCATGACGCCGTACCAGACGGCGGCGCTACGCGCGTCGCCGTGGCGCGACTGCTCGCTCAGTATCAGCGCCAAAGAACTCAACGCCATGAGCTCCCAGAAGAACATGAAACTCATCACGCTCGAGGCCACCGGCACCGCGAGCAGCGTGAGGAGGAACAGCATGAACATCGCGAGCGCGGTGCGCGACGCCATGCCGTGGCGGGCGTAGCCGACCAGGTAGACGCAGGTGGCGAGGCCGACCACGGCGCTCGTCGCCACGAACCAGGCCCCCAGGGGGTCCAGGGACAAGGAGAGTCCGCTCAGGGGCAGGATCTGGGCGGTGTGGTACGTCGCGCGCGCTCCCGTCAGCAGCGTCCGCGCGGCCGCGACGAGCGCGGCGACGCAGCCCAGTACGCCCAGCAGGGACGCCACCCACACCCGGTGGCGTCGGGGCGCCAGAGCACCCGCGAGGCCACCACCGGCGCACAGTCCCAGGGCGACGAGGTAGACCGTCACCGCTCAGCGTCCGCTCAGTGAGCGCAGGGCGCTCACGATGTCGCGCGGATGCGGTGGGCACCCGGGTATCACGACGTCGGGGGTGACGACCTCGCTCACCACGCCGCTCACCCCCACCGCGTCACGGAAGATGCCGCCGTCCACGGCGCAGTCACCGCAGGCCACGATGAGCGAGGGCTGCGCCAGCGCGGCGATCGTCTGGCGAAGGGGACCCTCCATGTTGTGGGTGACGACCCCGGTGACGAGGAGTCCGTCGGCGTGACGTGGCGAGGCGACCAGACGCGCCCCGTACTGGGCGGCGTCGTAGTGCGGCGCGAACGCCGACGCGATCTCGACCTCGCAACCGTTGCACGAGCCGACGTCGACGAATCGCAGCTGCAGCGATCCACGCAGATCCACCCTCGTGACCTGCGCGGGTACGGGCCCCGCGTCCTCACTCACCGGTCGCCGCAGGAGGTCGCGGAACACCGAAGCGCCACGATGAGAGGAGCCGGCCCCCATCACTGGCTCTCGAGGTGTTCCAGGGTGCTGCGAGTACGTCCCATCGTCGAGGCCAGGACGCGCCGCGCCGACGCCAGGAACTCGGCCACGCACGCGTCGGTGATCTCGTAGGTCACGGCGTTGGCCCGCCGTCGCGACACGACCAGGCCCGCGTGCTTGAGGACGGCGAGGTGCTGCGAGAGCGATGACGCCTCCACGCCGATCTCGTCGCGCAGAGCACTGACCGCCATGTCGGAGACCACCAGGAGCTCGAGGATGCGGATCCGCACCGGATGGCTGAGTGAACGGAACAACTGCGCCTTCGCCACGTAGAGCGGCTGGTCGATCTGAGAGTCGTCCATCGCGTCATCATATCAATGGATTTAGATATTCAACAATCTCTAAACTACTTGTGGGGCTCCCCTGGCGCTTCTTCCTCGTCTTCCTCGCACGCGAGACCGCGTCGCGTCGGGCCGCGGTCAGGGATATGACGTTGGACCATTACCTGTGCCGTGGCGCGGGTGGAAGGTGGACTCGTGGCAGAGTTGACGTCCCTCGAGGTCTCGTTGCGCGAGCTTGACCGCGTCACGCACGCCCTCGTCGGCGACGACCACGACTACGACGGTCTGGTCGAACTCATCGGGGATCGACACGTGGTGCTGATCGGCGAGGCGTCGCACGGCACGCACGAGTTCTACCGCGAACGCATCCGACTCACCCAGCGTCTCATCGACGGGTCGGGCTTCAACGCGGTCGCCATCGAGGGAGACTGGCCCGACGCCTATCGGGTGAACCGCTACGTGACCCTGGGGGGCCTGAGCACGGCCGACGAGGCGCTGGGTGACTTCGAGCGGTTCCCCAACTGGATGTGGCGCAACGCCGACGTCCTGGCCTTCGCGCAGTGGCTCCGCGCGCGCAACGACGCCTTCGAGCGCTGGGAGGACAAGGTCCACTTCTACGGACTCGATCTCTACAGCCTGCGCGCCTCGATCGACGCGGTACTCACCTACCTCGACGCCGTCGACGCCGAGGAGGCGGCCCGGGCGCGCCAGCGCTACTCGTGCTTCGACCACGTGTCGCGCGAGGGTCAGGTCTACGGATTCGCCCTCGCCCGCGGCGCCATCGACCCCTGCGAGGACCAGGTCGTCGAGCAGCTGGTGCAACTGCGCCGCCGCGCCGAGGCGTACCTGCGTCGCGATGGGCTGATCGCCCAGGACGAGCAGTTCTGCGCCGAGCAGAACGCGCTCCTGGTGCACGACGCCGAGGAGTACTACCGCCAGATGTACCACGCCCAGGTCGCGTCGTGGAACCTACGCGACACCCACATGGCCAACTCGCTCGACGCGGTCCTGCGTCACCTGAGCACTCCGCTGCGCCAGGCCAAGGTGGTCG
Organism: Acidobacteriota bacterium; assembly: GCA_018971185.1. Taxonomy (GTDB): domain Bacteria; phylum Actinomycetota; class Acidimicrobiia; order Acidimicrobiales; family RAAP-2; genus RAAP-2. The sequence continues at coordinate 8,687 of JAGXBH010000036.1, read as the reverse complement.
TGTGGGCGCACAACTCCCACGTGGGTGACGCCCGGGCCACCGAGATGGGTGAACGCGGTGAGCACAACATCGGCCAGCTCGCGCGCCAGCGCTATCGGCGCGACACGTTCCTCATCGGCATGAGCACCTACGACGGCCACGTCACGGCGGCGTCGCAGTGGGGAGAGGCCACCGAGCGCAAGTGGGTCCGACCCGCACGCGCCGACAGCGTGGAAGCGCTCTTGCACGAGGCGAACCTCGACGCCTTCTGGCTCGCGACGCGCGACGTCATCGGTGACCGGACCCTTCACCGGGACCTTCTCGAACGGGCCATCGGCGTCATCTATCGACCAGAGACCGAGCGAGCGAGCCACTACTTTCGCGCCGACGTGATCAACCAGTTCGACGCGCTGATCCACATCGACCACACCAGTGCCCTCGAGCCCCTCGAGCGTAGCGCTCGCTGGGACGTGGCCGAGCCCGCCGAGACCTATCCGAGCGGACTCTGACATGGACCGCTTCGTCGCGCCACGCCCTCGTTTCCACGACCGCCACGACGCCGGGCGCCGACTGGGGGAACGACTGGCCTCCCTGGCCGACGAGGCACCGGTCGTCCTGGGCCTCACCCGCGGTGGCGTCCCCGTGGCGTACGAGGTCGCCCGTGTGCTCGAAGCGCCACTCGACTTCGTGGTGGTGCGCAAGCTCGGGGTGCCGTGGCACCGTGAACTGGCCTTCGGCGCGCTCGGCGAGGACGGGGCGCGCTTCGTCAACTCCGCCCTCGTGGCGCGCCTGGGTCTCGAGCCCAAAGCGATCAGCGACGTCGCGGCGCGCGAGTCCGATGAGTTGAATCGCCGCGTCGCCGCGTATCGACGCGTTCGCCCCGAGGTCGACGTGACGGGGCGAACGGTGGTGGTCGTGGACGACGGGCTCGCGACGGGGGCCAGCGCCAAGGTGGCCTGCGACGTGGCGCGCGCGCGGGGGGCACGACGGGTGCTCGTGGCGGTTCCCGTGGCCTCGCGCGACGCGCGCGAGGAGTTGGCGTCCTACGCCGACGAGGTCGTGTGCCTCCTCGTCCCGAGCGACTTCTCCGCGGTGGGCGAGTTCTACGAAGACTTCGAGCAGACCGACGACCGAGAGGTCATTGACCTACTGGTCGCCGACGCGCACCATGGTGACGACGGTGACGAGCGTTGATCCACTCACGCCTGGCGGAGGGGTCAGCACTCCTCCGGGCGCCGGGGTATCGATGGTCCGACCGGCGGGTGACAAGAAAACCTGCGGTCCAGTGGTCCGCTCGCGCCGTCCAGGGCGATCAAGGGTTTCGGCCGCGGTGGATCATACCCGAGCCGTTGAGCGCGACGAACGTTATTGACACCTTGACCACTTGATTTGGGGACTAGTTGTGCGCGGGTTGCGACGGACGAGTGTCGACCACGTGAACCTAGATGGGTGAACACGGTTACCTCCACCGGCGGGACCGTTCCCGCATCGTCACGGGTCCGCGCGGAGGCCACGTGAGCCTCCCCCGCGACGACGTGACGGTGGGCGACCAGGCGAACTGGCGTCACGTCCTCGACACGCTCGCACACGCGGTGGCGGTGGTCGACGATCGCCGCATCGTGCGTTTCGTCAACGAACATCTCGTGTCCCTGACCGGCGTCGAGCGCCGCCATCTCGTGGGCCGCGCCGTCACTCACCTCTTTCGCACGCGAGGCGACGACGTCTCTGCCTTCGACGAGGCTCTCGAACAGGCGACCCGGTCCGAGCCCGTCGCCGTACGCGCGCTGCTTCGCCGGGTCCGCGGCGCGCCGTGCGCGGTGAGGGTGATGGCCACCCACGCGACCTTCCGCGACCCCGCGTGGACCCTCCTCGAGATCGTCGACGACCACGACTGGCACGACGCGCAGCGTCACCTGGCCGAGCAACTCCAGCGCTTTCGCCTGGCCTTCGAGAACAACATGGCGCCGATGGGCATCGCCGACCGCGATGATCACCTCATCGAGGTCAACGCGGCGTTCAGCGAATTGGTGGGCTTCGGCGTCGACGAGTTACTCGGCGCCGACACCCGACTCTTCACCCATCCTGAGGACGTGGGGGTCAGCGAGGACGCGCGCGCCCGGCTCCTTCGCGAACCCCTCGAGCGCCTTCGCTACGTCAAGCGCCTGCGCCGAAAGGACGGTCGGATCCTCAGCGTCGAGGTCTCGCGCAGCGCGGTGCGCGACCACCAAGGGGAACTGCGCTACTTCGTGTTCTCGGGTCGTGACGTGAGCGACAGCACGTCGCGCGAGGGCTTCTTGGAGGTCCTCGCCGCCGTGAACGCGCGGGCGTTACGCGCCGGTGACGATCGAGAGCTGCTCCAGGGTGCGTGCGAGGTGCTCACCGACCTCGGCGGTTACGCCCTGGCGTGGGTGGCGCTGGGCTCCGTCGTGGACGAGGGCGCAGTGGATATCGTCGCCGCCGCCGGCACCACCCGATACCTCTACCCCCACCTGGTGTCGGCGAGCGAGAAGAGCCGCCGGGGCCTCGGACCGGTCGGGGTGGCGATCCGCGGCGGAGGGACCCAGGTCAACAACGACCTGAGCACGGCGGCGAATTTTTCGATGTGGCGCGAGCGCGCCCAGGAGTTCGGCCTCGCCTCGTCGTTGAGCATTCCCTTCGACTTCGGCGCGCGCACCGCGGTGATGAGTCTCTACTCGGCCAACATCATGGCCTTCGACGCGACGAGCGTGCACGACCTCGAGGACCTCGTACGCGAACTCGCCCTCGCGCTGTCGCGACTGCGCTCCATCACCTCCACGCACGACGCCCTGGTCAGCGTCACCGACGCCAACGAGGCGCTGCGCGTCGCGGAGTTCGCCCTGAGCCAGTCCGAGCAGCGCTTCCGACTGGCCTTCGAGGGCAACATGGCGCCCATGATCTTCAATGATCTCGAGGACCGGGCCATCGCGGTCAACGACGCCTTCTGCCAGATGGTCGGCTTCGACCGCGACGAGATCATCGGTCGAGACTCGACGATATTCACCCACCCCGACGACATCGGCATCACCGAGGAGACCCATCAGCGTCTCCTGCGCGGGGAGGTCACCCAGGCCCGCTACGAGAAGCGCTACCTGCGAAAGGACGGGGGCGTCGTCATCTCGGAGGTGTCACGTTCGCTGGCCCGTGACGATCACGGGAACATCCTCTACTTCGTGGCCTCGGAGCGCGACGTGACCGAGGAGCGGGCCCTCACCGCGCAACTGTCCAACCGCGCCCTGCGCGACCCCCTGACCGGCCTGGCCAACCGAACCCTCTTCGAGGACCGACTGAGCCACGCCCACGCCCACAGCGTGCGACGCGGAGGCTGGGGCGCCGTCCTCCTTCTGGACCTCGACGATTTCAAGGGCGTCAACGACACCCACGGACACGCGGTGGGCGACGAACTGCTGGTGTCCATCGCCCGTCGCTTCCAGCGCCTCACGCGCGCGTCCGATACCCTGTGTCGCTTCGGCGGCGACGAGTTCCTCTACCTCGCCGAGGGTCTGCACTCCCCCGAGGAGGCGACCATCATCGCCCGCCGGCTCCTCGGTGCGCTGGTCGAGCGCTTCGAGGTGCACGGCCACGAGATCGAGCAGCGGGCCTCGGTGGGCGTGGTGATCTGGGACGGGGAGCACAACGCCCACGACCTCATCCAGAACGCCGACGTCGCCATGTACTGGGCCAAACGCCAGGGGAAGGGTGGCTACGCCGTCTTCACCACCGAGATGCGCGATAACGCGTCGCGGGACTTCGAACTGCTCCAGGAACTGCGCCACGCCCTGGACGTGGGCGATCTGACGATGCACTACCAGCCGATCGTCCGCCTCGACAACGTGCAGGTGGTGGGCTTCGAGTCCCTGATGCGTTGGCGTCATCCGACGCGCGGATGGATCGCGCCCGACGTCTTCATCCCCCTCGCCGAGAAGAGCGATCTGATCCTGCAGTTGGGCGACTTCGCCCTGAACGAGGCGGTGACGGCGGCCAGCGAGTGGTGCGACGAGGGGGACGAGCGCGACGCGCCCTTCGTCAGCGTCAACCTCTCGGCGCGCCAGTTCCAGGACCCGCGCCTGGCGTCGCGCATCGAACACGCCCTCGCCCGCAGCGGCCTCTCGCCGCGGCGCCTGGTCCTGGAGATCACCGAGAGCGTGACCCTCCTCGACGTCGTCGAGACCTCACAAGTGATCGAACGCCTCACGCGCACCGGCATCGACTTCGCGCTGGACGACTTCGGGACCGGCTACTCCTCGCTCTCCTACCTCGCCGACCTCCAGCCACGCATCATCAAGATCGACAAGTCCTTCGTCAACCCGCCCACGCGCAATCCCCGCAACGAGACTCTGTTGGAGGCCATCATCTCCCTGGGCCATCAACTCGACGGCACCATGTTGGGAGAGGGTGTCGAGACCCCCGAGCAGCTCGAACGCCTTCGTGAGCTGCGCTGCCAGCTCGGCCAGGGATTCCTCTTCTCGCCACCGGTGCCGCGCCAGGACGTCGTCTCGCTCCTTGAGCAGGCGCCCTGGCGGCGTCTCCTGAGCCACTCGACCTCGCGCTGATCAGGACCGCATCGCCGCACGACGAACTGCGCACACGAGGGATCTCCCCATCTCCGATCTGAAGGAGCCCAAACGATAGAGTCCGAACAGTGACAAAGCGGGGTGACGCCCCCACACCAGAGCAGCGGGCGAAAGTGGGTCAGTCGTGGGTTATTTCGCGGATCATCAGTCGAACGTCCTCGGTCTCTTTGACGCGTTGGCCTGCGGCGCAGCGGTGATCGACGCGAATGGGCGCATCGACGAGGTGAATCGGCGTTTTCGCGATCTCACTGGCTACACGTCACGCCAACTCCTCGGTCGCGACATCCGCGAGGTGTTCCCCGACCTCGGCCGCCTCGCCGAGTTCGCATCGCCCGACGAGCTCGCGACGGCGACGCCGCGGGTCGCGCGCGCCGAGAAGCTCCTACGCCTCATCGGTGCCTCCGGCGCGGACCAGTACGCCCTGGTCACGCTCTCGCCCCTCTCGGGCGACTCAACGTGGTCCCTCCTCGAGATGCGCGAGGTCCTCGCCGAGATGGACCCCCCGGTCGCGGCCGAGTCGGACCCCACGGTGAGCGCTCCAGTGGGCTCGCAGGTCGAGTCGGCGCTCGAAGGCCTCGAGGGCGACTTTCACTCCACGTCCCTGGCCCAGAGGGAGGAACGCTTCCGCCTGGCCTTCGAGGCCAGTATGGCGCCCATGGTGTTCAGCGACCGCGACGGTCGCTTCCTGGCGGTGAACGGCGCGTTCTGTCGGATGTGCGGGCGCAGCGAGGAGGAGCTCCTGGGCAACGACTCCACGGCCTTCACCTACCCTGACGACATCGGCATCACCGAGGACGTCTACCAGTTGATCCGCTCGGGCGCGGTCGACGAGTACCGCTACGGTAAGCGCTTCTTGCACCGTAACGGACGTATCGTCTTCGCGGAGGTCTCGATCTGCTGCTCGCGCGACGAGAAGGGCGAGGCGCAGTACTACGTATCCTCCGTGCGCGACGTGACCGAGGAGCGGGCCCTCTCCGCGCAGCTCTCCTTCCAGGCCCTGCACGACCCGCTGACCGGCCTCGCCAACCGAGCCCTCTTCGAGGACCGCCTCCTGCAGGCGCGCTCGCGCACCGAGCGCGAGAAGAAGATCGGGGCGGTGCTGTTGGGCGACCTGGACGACTTCAAGGGTGTCAACGACACCTACGGCCACCTGGTGGGCGACCAGTTGCTGATCGAGATCGCCAACCGCTTCAAGGAGATCACGCGCACCTCAGACACCCTGTGTCGCTTCGGCGGCGACGAGTTCTTGTACCTCGCCGAGGGACTGACCTCGCCCGACGAGGCGCAGCTCATCGCCCGGCGCCTCCTGGCCACCCTCGATGAGCCCTTCATCATCGGTGACATCCGCGTCGATCAGAAGGCCAGTATCGGCGTCGTCGTCTTCCACGGTGACAGTCCCGACAACGTCGAGCTGGTGCAGAACGCCGACGCCGCGATGTACGAGGCCAAGCGGCGCGGACAGGGCCACGTCGCCCTCTACACGCCCCAGATGGGGCACGACGCCGTGACGAGGTTCTCCCTCGTGCAAGAGCTCCGCCAGGCGCTCGTGGCCGGCGACGTCAGTATGCACTACCAGCCGATCGTGGACCTCACGTCGTCCTCCATCGTGGGCTTCGAGGCGCTCATGCGCTGGCACCACCGCGAACGGGGTTGGATACCGCCGGACATCTTCATCCCCCTCGCCGAACAGAGCGACCTCATCGTGGCGCTCGGCGAGTTCGCGCTCCGTAGCGCCCTCGCGGCGGCCAGCACCTGGGAGATCTCGGACCCCGTCCGGGGCCACCCCTACGTCACGGTGAACCTATCGGCCCAGCAGTTCCACGACCCCGGTCTGGTGACGCTCATCCAGAGCGAACTCGAGCGCAGCGGCGTGGCCCCCGAACGCCTGGTCCTCGAGGTGACCGAGGGTGCCGCACTCGTCGACATCACCGAGACGCTCGGCATCATGGAGCAGTTGAACCACCTCCGGGTGGGTATCGCACTCGACGACTTCGGCACCGGGTACTCGTCCCTCTCGTATCTCGCCGCGCTCAATCCCAAGATCATCAAGATCGACCAGTCCTTCGTGCGGCCCACGCACGACAAACGGCGCAGCGACACACTGCTCGAGGCCATCGTCACCCTCGGCAACAAACTCAACATGACGGTCCTCGCCGAGGGCATCGAGACGACTGCGCAACTCGACCGACTCCACAACCTCGACTGTGAACTGGGTCAGGGCTTCTTGTGGTCGCCCGCGGTTCCGGTCGACCAGGCTACGACCATGCTGTCAGCGCCTCACGGGTGAAGGTCTCGACGCGACATCGAACGACGGTGCCCCGGGACTGACCCGGGGCACCGTCGCGCGGTGGCGCGTCTCGAGACGAACCGTGCCGAATCCGATGTCACCCGACAACGATGTGACGTCTCACGTGCTGCGACGTCGCATTCAATTGTGAACTTTCGTGAAATGCCACCGGGAATCTTCATTTGGTGACAGTTCCCACCAGGGACGAGGGGTCGCGGGGAACTATGGCTCTCTCCGATGCAGCCCTAATGACGGATCTAAGTAGGGACGCGCTGTGAGGCCCCGTGGAACATGATCCTCCGCAAGCGCCCATCCCGAGCGGCGAGGGTGAACCTCGACGTCTGCGTCGATTCGCGATCGCCAGCGTCGACACCCCGTTGCTGGTTGTCCTGTGCGGATCCCTCGAGCACTTCCCGATCGAATCCTTTCGGGACATCGTCGGTTAGTGAGTCATGCGCAGGGACGGCCAACAGGGTCCGTGCTTAGCGCCCCATAGTCGAGAACGCTAGAGGCGCTCACCGAACGCGACGTTGACAGCGACATTCAAGGGGGCGCCGACCAGTCCAGGCAGAACTTCGATGTCACTCCCGCCCACGTGGGTGGTCGCGACCCTAACCCACCGGTCGCGAAGCGATGGCTGGGTGGGCGGGATGTGCATCTCAGGGATGAGGTGTCCACACGTGATCGAGAGGCACCACGTGCAGCCGATCTTCGGGCGTGTATGAACGTCTTCCTAGGTACAGGGCGAACCCTGCGACGAAGCTATCGCCAAGCTTGTCGCGGAGCATGCGCAAGCCCTTCAGTTCCTTGTCGGGGACGCTGTCACCGGCTTTGATCTCGAAGCCAACCACTCCGCCGTCGCCACGCTCAACCACTAGATCCACCTCGACACCTTCGTACGTGCGCCAATGCCCGACGCCGACAACCTCATCGGACCAGGACGCCTGCTTCAGAATCTCACCAACTACAAAGGACTCCAGGAGGTGCCCGAGCTCCGTGAGAGCGGCCGGATCGCGGGCGGCGATTTTGGCGGGCGTAAGGCGCAACAGGCGCGCCGCGACGCCCGAGTCCACGACGTGAACCTTCGGGAGCACCGCGGACCTGGCCGACAACGTCCTCCCCCATCCTTCGAGACGTGAGATGAGAAACACCTTCTCCAACAGCGTGGCGTAACTCTCCGCTGTTGTCGTCGCGAGTCCAATGTCCTCAGCGGCGGTCTTGATATTGAGTACCTGTGCGGTTTGCCCAGCGAGGCGGCGGAGCAAGTCGGCGAGCTGTGGTCCCCGTCGCAACTTGCTCAGTTCGCGAACATCTCGGTCCAGCGTGAGCGTGACGTAGTCATCAAACCAACGCTGGCGGCCGCGGTCGGTGGCGGCGATGGCCAATGGGAATCCTCCCGTGCACATCCGAGCGATGTACTCGTCACGCAGTGTCGTCGAGACCCGAGCAGTGACCAGAGCCGTGGGACTTCTCAACGCGCAAGCCAGGAAGTCCTCGTGAACTTCGGCGAGTTCTCCCTGGGACAGCGGGTACACGGGTAGGCGGGACAATCGTCCTGTGAGGGCTTGCGCGGCAGCAGGTAGAGCGTCGTGGCGGGCGGAACCGGCTAAGACGAATCTGCCAGGACTCGTGTGAGCGTTGAGCTCCGCCTTGACAGCGTCGAGGATCTGGGGCGATTTTTGGTACTCGTCGATGAGCACGGGCTCGTCGCCGCCCACTAGGAGACTGGCGTCGGCGACCACGGCCGCCCGGGTAGTGGGTTCGTCGAGGTCCACGAGGCGGCCACCACAGGCGGACGCAATCTCACGCAACAAAGTGGACTTGCCGAC
>JAGXBH010000010.1 GCA_018971185.1 Acidobacteriota bacterium | reverse complement strand
GGGGGCCGACCCGCCGCGCGGTCGCCTCCGAGAGCGACAGGGACTCCTGGACCGGGGGGCCATCTGCGATTCGGGGCCGTCCACCCCGCGAGGATGTCGCTGCGTCGCGGCTCTGACGAGCGCCACTGGAGTCACGCCACCGCGACGCCACTGGCACCGCGACGCCACTGCCCCTGCAACGTCACTGCCGTTGCGACGTCACGTGGGACCCGTGATGCTCGCTGCACCCTGGTGGTGGTCGCGACGACGTCGGGCGCCGGCCACCACGAGGTGTCGCGGTGATCGGGTGGGTGTCAGGACTGGCCGCGCGCCCTCCGCGATGCCCACATGGTCCATGGCGACACTTCGCGAGGCGGTGGCCGGAGACGAATCGGCGGTCGCGCTGGTGCACGTTCGCTCGTGGCAAGCGGGGTACCGGGGTCTGATCGCGGACGACCGACTCGACGCGCTGGACCCCGCGCAACGCGCGCAACGCTATCGATTCGCGGACCGCGATCCTCGTGCGCCTCGGACGATCCTCGCCGTCGAGGGACGTCGCATCGTCGGATTCGCGACCTGGGGACTCTCACGCGTCGACGGGCAGACGGGAGCTGAGGTCCTCGGTCTCTACGTCGATCCCGATCACTGGGGACGAGGCGTGGGATCCCTCCTTCACGACGCGGTGATCACCGCCCTGCGTCAGTGGCCGGTCGCGAGCGCCCATCTTTGGGTCCTCGAGGGCAACCGTCGCGCGCAGCGATTCTATTTCCAGCGGGGGTGGCGACTTGACGGGGCCAGTCGTCGCGCGACGGTCTGGGGCGCGCGCGTGTCGCTGTGGCGACTCAGTCGACGCCTTGAGGATGAGCCTCGTGACCGCTGACGGTGAGCTCGCGAACGACGGTCGCTCGGAGCGCCGCGAGCGTGATCACCCGTCTGGTCGATTCTCACCGACGCAGTCACCGGGCCACGCGCGACGGTCGCTGCGCCGGGGGATCAGGCGACGTTGGCGCGTTCGCCACGCACCACTGGTCGCCCGGCGCTGATCCACCCACCCGTGCCACCGATCACCGATCGGGCGTCGCGACCCGCGCGCGCCAGGTGCAAGGCGGCGATCCGGCTGCGGTTGCCACTCTGACAGATGACGAAGATCGGTTGTCCGGTCGGCAGGTCACCCAGTGCGTCGGGCACGGTCGCCAGGGGGGTCAATCGAGCTCCGGGCACGTGGCCCGAGGCGTACTCGTGGGGCTCTCGCACGTCAAGAACGAGCGCCCCGTCCGCGTGAGCGGCGACGAAGCTCGAGATTGGGACTTCACTGAACACGACGTTCTCCTTTCGAAGGTCCTTCCAGTATACCCCCTGGGGTATCTCACATCAACGGTGGGACGAGGTCGTGAGCCCGTGGAGTGCCCTGGCGGTGACGGGTTTCAGCCGACCAAGGCCAGGATGCGCCGCAGTTCCTCGAGGTCGGGGGCGCTCAGGCCCCGCAGGCCCGCGGGTGGTCGCTCCAGGATGTCGTCGGCCTGCCGCGCGATCCGTCGTCCCACCGCTGTGGCCTCGACGAGCCACACGCGCCGGTCGGTCGGGTGCGGCTGGCGCCGGACCAGACCGGCGGACTCGAGGTCGTCGACCAGCGTCGTGACGTTGGGGGGGTCCATCGAGAGGAGTGTGGCCAGTTCTCCCATCGACAGCGCTCGATGCGCCACCCGTCGCAGCGCCCGGGTCTTGGCGAAACTGATGCCCGTCGCCTCAGCGACCTCGCGCTTGCGGTCGTGATTGATGACCATGTCCGCCATCATCGACCACACGTCGCGGGCGAGGTCCTCCCTTCGTCGTTGGTCCGTCACGGGGTGTGTCCCTCGAGGAACTCGGGGTTGATCTCCTCGGCGGTGCGCCGCGCGGTGTCCTTGGCCCAGGGGGTCGTGGCGATGAGTCCGAGGGCGAACACGCCCACGGTGCAGCCGAAGAGGACCCACCACCCGGTGCGACTCGCCATGGTGAATCCGAGGTGTCCCCCGCGTATCAGGGAGGTGGACACCAGCGCGCCGACGACCGCGACGCCCAGGGTGGAACCCACCTGGCGCGACGTCGAGGCGATCGCCGCGGCGACCCCCGCCTGCGCGCGCGGCATACCCGCGACGGCGGCGTTGGTGATGGGCGCGTTGACGAAGCCGAATCCGAGACCGAAGACGACGTACGCCAAGAACAGTCGCGAGAAGGGCGTGGAGGGGTTGAGGCCCACCAGGAGGAGCGACGACGTGGCCATGGCCGTACCCGCGAGCAACAGGGGGAAACGGCTGCCGCGTCGACCCACGATGCGCCCCGAGATCGGAGGACAGATCATGATCATCGCCGCCATGGGCAGTGTGTCGATGCCGGCGTGCAGGGCACTCAAGCCCTTGACGTCCTGGAGGTAGAGGGTGTTGAGGAAGAGGAAGCCCCCGAGCGCGCCGAAGGAGGCGATCGCGATGATCGTCGCCGACGCGAAGGGGACCGAACGGAAGAACCGCAGGTCGATCAACGGCACGCGCACTCGGTTCTCCCAGTAGAGCAGGGCCAGCAGCGACGACAGGGCGAGGCCGAGGGAGGCGACGATCCATGACGAGGTCCACCCACGCCGCGGCGCCTCGATGATGGCGAAGGTCAGCGACGCGAGCAAGACGATGATCAGGGACTGACCGGGGACGTCGACCTTGCGCGCGACGTGCGCCTTGGATTCGGGGATGAAGCGTAGCGACAGGGCTATCGCGGCCAGTCCGATGGGGACGTTGGTCCAAAAGACCGATTGCCAGCCGATCGACGAGACGAGGAATCCGCCGACGACCGGTCCGAGCGCCATCGACATCCCCACCACCGCCCCCCACACCCCGATCGCCTGGGCCCGTTCGCGCGGATCGGTGAAGGTGTTGGTGATGATGGACATCGCCACGGGATTGAGCATCGAGCCGCCCACCGCTTGCATCATGCGAAAGATGATCAGCGTGGTCAGATTCGGCGCCATGCTGCACAAGAGCGAGCCCAGCGAGAAGGTGATCAGACCGAGGACGAAGGTCCGACGGCGACCGAGGCGATCGGCGGTGGATCCCGACAACATCAGCAGGCTCGCCAGCACCAGGGTGTAGGCGTCCACGGTCCACTGCAAGCCCGAGAGCGGTGCGTGGAAGCTCCGGCCGATCTGGGGAAGGGCGACGTTGACGATGGTGACGTCGAGTCCGACGATCAGGAGGCTCATCGAGCAGATGAGCAGGATGCCGATCCGGCGTCGACGACTCAGTGCGCCGGTAGCGAGCTCGCCGGTCAGGGTCTTGGGAGTCGACATGATCTTTATTATTATATAAATATCTGCTGACGCGCACGGCTGGCGCCGTGAGCGAGGGCGCGGCGCTCGGGGATCGGTGGCGTCGGTCAGACTGGGGTGATGGCCCGAGCCCTCAGCCGCGACACACGACTGCTGGTGAGCGGTCAAGCGGTACGGGGACTGGGGTACGGATTCACGTCAGTGGTCCTCGGGGCGACCCTGGCGCAACGCGGGGTGGGGGCGGTGACGGCGGGTATCCTCCTGGCCGCCCTGATCGCCGGTAGTGCGCTGGCGTCGCTGGTGGTCGGAGCGTACGCCGACCGGTTCGGGCGGCGGCGCTCCTACGCCCTCCTCTTCCTGGGCGTCGCGGGGGCCGGCGCCGTCGTTGCGCTCGATCCGCCGCTCTGGGTCCTCTTCGCCGTCGCGCTCACCGGGACCCTATCGACGGACGTCGTCGACAACGGGCCGGCCAGCACCTTGGAGCAGGTGATGCTGGCCACGGAGGACGCCGGGACGGGGCGCGTGTACGGTCGTTACAACGCCGCCGGCGCGGCCTTCGGCGCCCTGGGATCCCTGGGCGCGGCGTTTGCTGGGATCTCCGCCCACGGTGGGGCGGCGCACGTGGGGCTCTTCCTTGTGCTGGTTCCCGTGGGACTCGTCGGCGTGGTGTGCGCGTGGGGGCTCACGTCGTCGGTCGAGTCGCCCGTCGCGCGCCGGCGCGGCGGTGGAGCGACGACGCGCGCCACCCTGGGTCCGTCGCGCACGGTGGTGCGGCGCCTCGCGGCGCTCTTCGCGCTCGACGCGGCGGGCGGCGGACTGGTCACCACCGGCTTCCTCTCCTACTACATGGTCGAACGTTATGGGGTCTCCCTGGCCTCGCTCGGGTGGCTCTTCTTCCTCGTCTCGATGATGCAGTCCGGGTCGGTGCTCGTCGCCCCGGTCCTCGCTCGGCGCTTCGGACTGGTGCCGACCATGGTCTGGACGCACCTGCCGAGCAATCTCGTCATGGCGTCGATGGTGTTCGCGCCCAACTTCGCGGTGGCCGCGGCCCTCTTGCTGGTGCGTACGACGATGTCGCAGATGGACACGCCCACCCGCCAGGCGCTGATCATGACGATCACCACACCCGCCGAGCGCACCCCGGCGGCGGCCGTCACCAACGCCGCGCGCTATTCGGTGCGACCCGTCGCCCCTCTGGTGGCCGGCGCGCTGCAGACGATCGGCCTCGGAGTCCCCCTTCTGGTGGCGGGGGTGGTGAAGGGCTCCTACGACCTCGCCCTGTGGCGATGGGCGCGTCGCGTCAGCGCCATGAGTGCGCCCGGTGTCCTCGGTCGCGCGGTCCCCGACGACCCGCCAACATCCTGAGGACCACTCTCTCGCGTCCACCTTGGCGGCGGCGGGTGTGACGTCGCGACCGCGGTGCTCGACGCCCTTTAGGCCATTGTCCTCTGGTGGGCGGAGCCGGTCCGGAGGAGAATTCGCATAGATGTGCTGTTGAATCTCCGCGGTGTGGTTCTGAGGAGGCGAGAGATGCGCGTGGGCCGATTTCTTCTCGTGACGACGGGGGTGCTCACCCTCGTGGCCGGACTTGGTGGCGCCGGCGCCGGCGCCGGATTGCTGTGGGCGAACGCGACCCAGCGTGACGCGACGGGATATTTCACCACGTCGACTGAGACCTTCGAGTCAGGCGGTTCGGCCCTGACCTCGACGGTGGACTTCGCGATGAACCCCGGACCGAGCGACTGGCTCTCGATCAACCCCCTGGGCACGGTGCGCGTTCGCGCCGACCTCGCCTCGGGCGACACGTTCGTGGGGATCGGCGCGACCACGTCGGTCCAGCGGTACCTGTCGGGGGTCGCCTACGACCGGGTCACCGACGTCAAGGTCCTGCCGTTTCGCGCGGTCTATCAGTCGGTGAGCGGACAGCGCGTTCCCGCGTCTCCCGTCACCGAGGCGTTCTGGGTCACCTCGGCCTCGGGGAGTGGCGTCCAGCAGGTCACGTGGCGACCGACGTCGGGGAAGTGGACGTTGGTGGTGATGAGGGCCGACGCGGCCCCGGGTGTGGTGGCGCGGGTCTCGGTGGGCACGAACACCGGCCTCGTCGCCCCACTGGGCATCGGCCTGGGTGTCGTGGGGGTGCTCTTGTTGTTGGCGGGCGCGGCGATGCTGGCGATGGCCGTCAGGGGCCTCGACCGGGACCGCCGTCGGGTCGCAACGGCTCCGTCAGGTGAGGACGCACACGAACCCCCGACGACCGAGGTCGCGGTGTCGTCGCGGCCGGCGTACCCCGCGCGCACCGACGGACGGCTCGACGCGTCCCTCAGCCGCTGGCGCTGGATCGTCAAACCCTTGCTCATCGTGCCGCACCTCATCATCCTGTTCTTCCTGTGGCTGGCCGTGATGCCGCTGACCGTGTTCTCGGGTTTCGCAATACTGTTCACGGGTCGCTATCCGCACTCGATCTTCAACTTCACCGTCGGCGTGATGCGCTGGTCCTGGCGGGTCGCCTTCTACTCCTTCAGCGCCCTGGCCACGGACCAGTACCCCCCGTTCTCGCTCGAGCCCGATGACTCCTATCCCGCCTCGTTCGCCGTCGACTACCCCCAGAGGCTCTCGCGTCCGCTGGTCCTGGTGAAGTGGTGGCTCCTGGCGATACCCCAGTACCTGATCGTCGGTATCTTCGCGGGCGGTGGGATCGGCCTGACCCGAGGCCACGCCAATGATTGGACGATCGCCTCGCGCGGTGGCGTGATCGGTCTGTTGGTGTTCGCGGCGGCGCTCATCCTGATCATCACCGGGCGCTACCCACGAGCGCTGTTCGACTTCGTCATGGGGATGAATCGCTGGTGCCTTCGTGTGCTCACCTACGCGTTGCTGCTACGAGACGAATACCCGCCCTTCACCTTTGACGCGGGAGGGACGGATCCGGGTAGCACCGTCGTGGCGCCACCCGCGCCAGCGACCCCACCCGAGCCCGAGCGCACGACGCCGCAGGTGACGAACGTGCAGTGAGTCCTGGTGTGACGAGCGAGGGGTTGCGCTCACGACGAGGTCGAGCTCCGAAGTCGAGAGGAGAGGAGTTGATCATGCGAGCAATCGTCATCTACGAATCGATGTTCGGCAACACCCGACGGGTGGCCGAAGCGGTCGCTCGTGGTCTGGCGCGCACCGCCGAGGTGCGTCTCGCGCGAGCCGATGAGGTGGAATCGGGCGATCTCGCCTCCGTCGACCTGGTGGTCGTCGGGGCCCCGACCCACGCCTGGGGTCTACCGCGCACGAACACCCGCGGTCAGGCCCTGGTCACGGCGAGTCGTGGCGACAACGACCTCGTCCTCGAGCCCGCGGCCGAGAGTTCGCCGGGGGTGCGCGAGTGGCTGGGCGCACTGGGCCGTCTCGGGGTGTCGGGTGCCGCCTTCGACACGCGGCTACGCGCGCCACGGTTCCTCACGGGCCGCGCGTCGACGTCGATCTCGAGGAGTCTGCGCCACGACGGCGCGCAGCTGATATCGCCACCCGCGAGCTTCTTCGTCGATCGCCAGAACCACCTCTACGCGGGTGAGGACGAGCGCGCGCGGGCCTGGGGGGAGCGCCTGGGCGCCGAGGTCGCGCGTCGCAAGGGGGCACAGGTGAGTCGCGCGTCGCTACTGAGGGCGAGAGCGCGGCCGCGCACGAGACTCGATCCGCTGGAACGAGGACTGGTGTTCCTCGAGCTGTTCGTGTCGATGTGCGGGATCGGCGGCGGCATCTACCTGGTCTCGTCACCGCGATCGGCGATGCCCTTGGCGTACCTCGAGGGAACGGGATTCGACACCTGGCGTTGGCCGGGGGTCGCCCTGCTGCTCTTCGTCGGCGTGGGCCCGGTCCTGGCGGTCGTCGCGACGTGGCAGCGACGTCGGATCGAGGACGCCGCCCACTTCCTCGTGGGCCTGGGTCTCGTGGTGTGGATCATCGTCGAGGCCCTCTGGGTCGTCGTCTCGGCGCCCCTGCAGATCACCTTCGCGACCATCGGGGTCGTGATCGCCGCTCTGGCCCTGACGCGGTCGCGTGCTCCGAGGGGGCGAACACCCGTCGTGGGAACAGTCCGCGAGGCCCACGTGGACGTGTCGCCCGGGTCCGTTGCGCCACGCGACGTCAGCCCCCTCGACGCGAGCCCCGTCGGCGGTAACGGCGAGGTGCGCCCGTGACGAGGTCGCTGCGTCAGCCGGGTTCCATGCCGTGTCGCCTCATCAGCGCGAGTTGCGCGTCGAGGGGCGGGGGCTCCGACGACGCCCACAGGAGTTCTAACTCCCTGAAGTAGTCGTCGAGCCCCGGTGAGTGGAGGACCAAGAGGCGCGCGGACGCGTCACTGGTGTTGGCGAAGGTGTGCGACTCTCCCGGCTCGACGAGGACGAATGTTCCCTGACTCCCCTCGAACACCTGGTCGGCGACGCGAAACTCGACGGTACCGTCGAGCACGAAATACGCCTCGACGTTGTGGGAATGGCGATGCGAGGGGGGCATCGCGCCGCGCGCCGGGAGAGTCCTCTCCATGAGCGAGAAGTGATCGTGCGTGTCCGCGCTGATCGCCTTGAACCACATCTCGCTGCCCCGCGCGCTGTAGTGAAGACCCTGGCCCGATTCCCATCGACGCATGTGACACCTCCGAGGACTCGCCACCGTCTGCAGCGACCCTAGCGCCCAGGCGCGAGCGAGCCGACGACGTCGATGGCCGTCACGCGCCGTCATCACGCCGGCACTTCGTGATCTCGACGCCGCGTCGAGCGGGTCCTCGCCTCGGGCTCGAATTGGGCCTTTCTGCCCTGCATCGACGTCGCCGTTGGTGCGAACCTGGGATCATGGACCGTCGAAAGATTCTCACGAGCGCGAGCGTGGTGGTGATCACCCTGGTGCTCGGCGTGGTGATCGGGCGTCAGTGGGACGGGGCCCCAACTCCGACGTCGACCACGACGACGCTCCCGTCCCAACCCCCGAGCGCTATCTGGCCACTGGCGTCCACGTCGACCAGATTCGCGACCCCGGAACTGGCCGCGCAGACCTTCGCGCTCGACTATCTCGGTTTCATCAATCCCGTGGTCGAGCCGTTCCAGTCGGGCGACAGCCGTTCGGGGGAGGTCCCCATCCGTTCGAGCCTGAGCGGGGCGAGGACGACCATCATGGTTCGTCAGGTGACCAGTGACGACACGTGGTGGGTGATCGGCGCCGCGTCGGCGAATATCCAGTTGACCTCACCCTCTGCGCTACAGGCGATCTCCGATCCCGTGCGTCTGACGGGGAGAAGCACCGCCTACGAGGGGGTCGTCGACGTCGAGATCCGCCAGGACGCGAACCTCTCGCCGCTCGTTCACACCACCGTGCACGGCGGGTCGATGGGCGTGGTCGGGCCCTTCGACGCCACCGTGAGCTACCCCAAGCCCACGTCCTCTTCCGGTGCCATCGTGCTCTACACCCGCTCGGCGAAGGACGGTAGCGTCCTCGAGGCGAGTGTCCTTCGGGTGGCGTTCGCGAAGTGAGATGACCAGCGGGTTCTGACGCCTACGTCGATGACCTCGTCTCGCCCTTAACTGTGTCGATGGTCGCGATGCGCCTCACGGCGAGCCCTCCGCGGCGCGTCATCACGACCGAGGGGACGTCACTCAGTGGACCGAAAGGGCCGAGTGCCACGACTCGATGACGTCGCCCACGGGCGTGGCCAGGACGTCGTGCAGCAGACCGCCGTAGACGGATCGGAAGTCGGTGGTCACTCGCAGGTTCCCGTTCTCGTCGAGGTGCCGCAGGGACGGTTGCTCCCCGTAGAGTCCGCCCTTCACCCGGTTGCCGACGAGAAGGACGGGTGCGGACGTCCCGTGATCGGTGCCGTCGCTCGCGTTGGAACCCACGCGACGACCGAACTCCGAGTACACCATGAGCGTCACGTCGTTCGACCGTGGTCCCGCGCTGATGCTCTTCATGAAGGCGCCGATCGCCGTGTCGACCTCTCCGAGCAGCGAGTTCTGATCACCCACCTCGCCCGTGTGGGTGTCGAAGGAACTGAGGTTGACCTCCCAGACGCGAGTGGGGACACCAGCGTTGATCAGAGCCGACACCACCGCGAGTTGTTGGGCGATATAGGAACCCGTGGGTGACTTGGGAATGTGGGGGCCTACCCGCTTCGCCGTTTCGAACAGGTCGGCGATCGACGTGGCCGCCGCGGCCTCCAAGGTGGCCTCGGAGGGTGAGGCGTCGCCCAGGCGAGGGAGCACCGAGGAGACCGGTCCCCACGGCAGCTGCACGCCACCGACGTCCACCATCGAGGCGACGGCCTTCTCACCGACGAAGGCTGGCGGCAACGTGGAGCCCACGCCGATGGCGTTGAAGGGGCTGTGCGGCTGCTGGTCGAGCCAGCGGCCGATCCAACCCGAGCTCGTCCCGGTGAGCGACGCCGTCTGCCAGATGGCCATGGAGGTGAAGTGCGAGAGGTTGGGATTGGGGTAGCTCACACCTTGGACGATGGCGACCTTGCGACGCGCGAACAGTTCCTTCATCGAAGGCATGGCGGCGTTGAAGGCGAGGGTCGAGCTGAAGGGCAGGACCTGGCTCGACGAGAGGGCGATGTTGGAGCGCACGCTCTTATACACCGGGTCGGTGTAGGGCACCACCATGTTGAGGCCGTCGTTGCCGCCGTAGAGGGTGACGAGTACGAGTATCGGCGTCTTGCTCGGCAACGGCGAGGAGCTCGCCGCCTCGGCGAGGGAATCGAGCGTGAGGGGAGCGGTCATCGCCGCCACGATGCCCGCTCCGGTCCACTTGAGGAAACTGCGCCGGTCGAATTCGCAATTGATCACGGGCTCACCATGTATTCGGGACTGAGGATCGCGGCGAGCGCCAGCTCCGAGGGCGTGGCGAGCGAGAGCGTGAGCGCGTTCTCCGTACGCCTCGACCACGCGGGCACTCCGAGCCAGTTGGCGCACGCCTGCACCATGTCGAGGGGCTGGACGTCGAGGGGCGCCAGATTCGCCTTGGCCACGATGTTCTGGGCGAGTTGGAAGCGGTACTGGTAGTTGACGCCGCTCAGCCACGCGGTGCCGTAGGTCCATCCTCCGACGTTCGGAGGGCTGAAGGGGACTTGACCCATTTGTGAGAGCAGCCACTGCGTGTCGTCGGCATTGAGCGAGGACGGTCGTACCTTGAGGGCGCGGCACGCGCCGACGAACCACTCGACCGGCGCCTTCACCAGGGTGTTGGCGGGGTCGGTCCACGCCGAGGAGTGCACGAGGGCACTCACGAGCGAGAAGATGTCGCGACCTTCGAAACTCGTGGCGAGGGACGACGGCGCCGAGGTCGAGCCCGAGACGAAGCGGAACCACATTCGATCCGTGATGAACTTGACGTTGTCGGGGCGCGAGACGACCAACTTGGCGAGACTCTGCGCGTCGAAGACACCGGTCGCGCCCAGGATCCCCAGGGGGACCGAGAAGTGTTCCTTGGGGTTGAAGGTCACGTTCCCATTGGACTGGTCGGTGGAGTATCCCGTCAATGCGAGGGCCGCCGCCTTCACGTCGTTCTGGGTGTAGTGGTTGACGCCGATCGTCATGAGTTCCATGAACTCGCGCGCCAGGTTCTCGTTGGGGGCCTGGACGTAGTTCTCGTTGTTGTTGAGCCAGACGTTGAGGGCGCCGTCCACCACCATCTCGCGCGCCATGTCCTCGAAGTTCCCCAGCGCGAAGGTCCGCAATGTGCTGTTCTGCTTCTTCATGGCCAACGGATAGGTCACCGCCGAGATCGACGTGGCCCAGTGGCCGTGCCAGAACCAGGTCATGCGTTCGCTGAGGGGGTAACGCGCGGCGACCATGCGGTCGAGCCACCACATCACCAGATCACTGCTGTCCTTGCCGATCCTCTTCCAGAACGCCGTTGTCTTCGGCGTGTTCCCCTGGGGGAACGGACCGAGATCACCGAGGACGAGGGGCTTCACGGTGTCGATCCCGGGGTCGTCGATGCCGTGCATCAACACCGTGGACTGGGTCGCGGCGAGGCCGTGGGCGAGCAAGTTCTCGTACTGTCCGGGAGTCGGTCCGAAGTTGAAGCGGTGCAGGAGGCGCGCAGTGGCCACACGGAGCTCGTACGAGGGAGTTGCCGGCACCCCCGAAATCTATTACGCCCGATGCGAGGCGTCCACCTCATTGGATGACACGCGACTAAATTCTCTGACAATTATCAGTCGCCGACCGTACTGCGGCGCGAACGCTGCCCCGCCCCGCGGTTGATCGGGCTCTCGCCTCGCGGTGGCGTCGCGAAGGGAACGAGGGGGCCCATCCTGTCGGGACCCCACCGGGAGTCGCGCGTGGTCGTCCTCGATGTTGTCGGGTCGTCACCCGGCGCACCGTTGTTAGGCGGCGGTCCTCGGGCGACGCGTGGGCGCCACTGGCTACTGGTCCGTCGCGGGGACCGTGACGCCCGACAGCCCACGACGTGGCGTGATGACCGCGTCGATCAGGCCGTACTCGATCGCCTCGTCGGGTGTCATGAACTTGTCGCGATCGATGTCGCGCACCACCTCCTCGACCGAGCGCGAACTGTGGTGGGCGATGATCTCGGCCATGCGACGCGTCAGGGCGAGGACCTCGCGAAGCTGGATCTCCATGTCGCTCGGAGCACCCCGCGTTCCCGCGCCGCCCTGATGGATCATCATGCGCGCACTGGGGAGGGCGAATCGTTTGCCCGCGGCCCCACCGCACAGGACCATCGCGGCTGCGGACATGCCCATGCCGACGCAGATCGTCGACACGTCGGGTCGGACGTGCTGCATCACGTCGTAGATCGCCATGCCGCCGTAGGCGAGGCCTCCGGGCGAGTTGATGTAGAGCGCGATGTCCTGTTGCGGATCCATCGCCTCGAGGTACAACATCTGCGAGATGATCAGGTTGGCGACCTGGTCGTCGATTTCTTGGCCCAGGAAGACGATCCGCTGACGCAGGAGCATCGAGTAGATGTCGAAGGCGCGCTCGCCCCGTGACGACTCCTCGAGCACCATCGGGATCATCGAGTTCTGGACTCGCTCGTGCCATGAATCGATCGTGGTCTTCATCTTCCCTTCCATTGCTTTGACGCGATGCGCGACTGCTGCGGCCCTCCGTCGGACTATATTGCAACCACTAAGTTGCACTATAGTCCGACGGGTGGGCGTGTGCAATAATCTGGTTGCATGAGCGACTCACTTCATCTTGAATTGGACATTCCGTGCGGCGTCGAGGAGGCGTGGGCACACGTCGTTGATCCGTCCTGGCTCGGCGACGACGGTCAGATGGACGCGGTCGTCGGCGCGGAGGGTTGGGTGAGGAGTGACGGCGAGACCAGATTCCTTGTCGTCGAGGAAGTCGAGGAGTCTCGTCGCCTCACCTTTCGCTGGGCCAGCTTCCGCGAGGAACCCAGTCGCGTCGAGATCGGACTCGAATCGGTGCCGGAGGGCACCCGCGTCGTGGTCTCGGAGTCTCCGCTGCGAGCCCTGGCCTGCGCGACACTCGCTCTTCGATGAGGGACACGGTCGGTGACGTCTTCGCGGCGTTGGGCGATCCCACCCGACGAGGCATCTACGAGGAACTCCTGGAGGCGATGGATGGACGAACGGCCACCGACCTCGCCACGACGGCCACCATCTCACGTCAGGCCATCGTGAAGCATCTGCAGGTCCTCGTGCGTGCCGACCTCGCCTCCGCGATCCGTGAGGGGAGGGAGGTCCGCTACTTCGCACGGCGCGATGGCGCTCAGGGTGCGTCCCGGTGGCTCGCTGATCGCACCGCCCAGTGGGACCGCCGACTCGCGGCATTGGAGAGGCGCGTCGTCGATACGACGCGACGCCCCTGATCGGGTGCCGATCCTGGGTCGTGGCAGGAGTGACCTGGCGTAGTGGGTCCTCACGTCCATTCTGGTCACACGCGAGTGACGAGGGTGACGGCGGGTCATCGAGCGATGCGGTGGCGTGGTGCTCGAGGCAGGGGCAAGGACAGGGCCAGGGTTTCAGGGGTGAAACGAGTCGAGCACGGTGTGGGATCGACGAGGATGCGACACTTGGCCGACAGGCGTGACCAGGTGGCGAACACGTTAGTCTTTGCCCATGAATCAAGTCCTCTCAGAGTCGGTCGATATCCATCTCGCGCCCGCTGACGTGTACGACATGATCGCTGACGTCACCCGGATGGGTGAGTGGAGTCCAGTGTGCGTCGCGTGCTGGTGGGATGAGGGCGACGGCCCACGAGAGGGGTCCTGGTTCACCGGTCGCAACGAGACTCCGGAGCGAACGTGGGAGACCCGCTCCCTGGTGACGGTGGCGCGTCGCGGCGAGGAGTTCACCTTCGTGGTCGGCGGAGTGCGAACCAGGTGGTCCTACACGTTGGAGGAGATCCCTGGGGGGTCGCGACTCACCGAGACGTGGGAGTTCCTCCCGGGAGGCGAGGAGAGCTTTCGTGAGCGCTTCGGCGACGACGCGGAGAACCAGTTGAGCCTCCGCCGTGAGGCCGCGAGGTCCGGCATCCCCGCGACGCTGGCGGCGATCAAGACCGCCGCCGAGAATGGGCCAAGGGGTCATTAGGCCCTCGCGCTCGTGAAACGGGGGCGGTATCCTCTGTTTGAGGACGGTGGGGAGTTGGGTGACCGGAAGTCCCATCGAACCGCCTGACGGGATTGATCCGCGAATGGATCAAGGAGGTGGTGTATGGCCTTGATGGACAAAGTGAAGGCCCAGGCGGCTCAGTTGGCCCAGAAGGCGCAGGAGGCGGGCAAGGCGGGCCAGGCCAAGATCGAAGAGGTGCAGGCGAAGCGCAAGGCCGACGGCGCGTTGCGCGAGTTGGGACTGGCCTACTTCAACCAGCACAACGACGGCGCGAACGACGAAGTGACGTCGAGGATGTCCTCGCTCATCGAGGAGCTCAAGGCGTACGAAGCCGAACACGGCCCACTCGCCGGGACGTCGGACGAGGACGACGCCGAAGGCTTCTAGGCCGATTCCTCGCGCAGAACGACGAGAACGTGGGCGACGAACGTCCCCGTTGAGCCAGTCGCGATGCCCGGCGTCGGCCTTACGCCTACTTCGCCGCTAGGAGTGGCGACGAGTAGCCCAGGTCAGATTATCTTCGCTGCCACGTGGTGAACGCCACTCGCGACGGCGCGCCCGACCCGACTCTTGAGGTCGATGGACGCGGCCGGGTCGTGAATAATTGGGCTCGCGGTGGCGGCGACCACAAGGTTCGTCAACGAAGGAGAGTCGTCGCGTCCGACGAGACTCGGCTGCGGGTCGACTTCACGAAGTGGTTCGGGCTACGGGAACTAGATGACCTGGACGTCGCTTCCGACGTAGACGCGGCCCGTGGCGACCACCTTGGCCCTCACGCCCACCGAGTTGCCACACTGTTGGATCACGTGGCGCAAGATGTCAAGCTGACGCTCGAGGCCATCGGGCTGTGCTCGCGTGGTCATCACGCAGCGGGTGCAAGGTCCGGTCACGCGAACGATGGCGTCACCGAGGCGAAGCTGTTGGCCAATCCATTGCCCACTCGTCGCGTCCTCGCCCGCGTCGAGCACGATGTTCGGTCGAAATCGGCGGACGTCCCACTGCAGATCGGGTCGATGACGTTGGAGAAGTCCGAGGTCGGCCGTCGTCAGTAGGTGCAGTTCGCTCTCGTCGACGAAGGAGTGCCCCGTGCCTTGCCAGCGTAGGGCCCGCGACTCATCTCGTTCGAAGTCCTCGGGGCATTCGAAGGTACCAACGCCATGTCGTAGCGATTGGACCACGCGCGCCTCTCGACCTAACCATGAGGTGAGCTCTTGATCGAGGGCGTCGCCATCGGGGAGTTCGCGTCCATCGGGCAGGCGTACTCGAACGCCCTCGTCCGACACCCTTGCGGAGGCCTCGAGAAGCCTCCCGTCACGCTTGGCCGAGATGATCGTTCCGGACCCGACGTCAAGGACACCGAAGTCGCGATCCCCCTCGACACCGCTGGACGTGATATGGAGTTCGTCGCATTCCTCACCCTGCATCGACTTCACTGCGTAGCGCCGCAGTTCTTCGATCCGCATCTGGCCGATTCTCCCCACTTCGCGATTCTTGCAGAAGGGCTACGACGGCGAAAGCGATATGGAACGTGGGTGAACACGTCCCCGTGGCGCGGGCCGTGATCCTCAACTGGGTCAACGAATACAGCACCATTCGCCCGCACCAGGGACGCGGGAAGACGTTGCCTGCGCGGATTACGAAGATGCACCACCGGGCGCGTTCAAAGCGAGAGGACTACCCTTGAGGAGTGCGGCTCAGATGTCAGACGGCAGAACCTGATTGTCGAACGGGGTTTTCGGATTTCAGCGAGCAATTCGCCTTGGTTCGTTATCTATTTCGCGAAAGTCGCATGGATTCATCCGGGTGGCTCTAAGCCAAACTCACGTAATCTGGGATCAACTCAATCCCATTGGTGCGCGACAAGAATGATCGATATGTGAGAGTAATCATAAAGACTTTCATGGATGCTCGCGGAGAGCGGTGGCTACGTCGCACATTGCGCGTGAAACGCCAAGACGTCCGAGACCAGTGAGGACGCCACCGCACGGACTATTGCCGCTTGGTCACCACCGTGAGCTCGTTCGGTGTGAGGTACGACGCGGACCTCAGACTCACCTTGACATCCCGCAACCTCTTAATGAATCTGTCAATAGCCATGGCCTGCTTCTTCTCGAGTCTGGCGTCGTTCTTGGTATAGCCATAGATCGTCAATTCGGCGCCCGGGATGAGTTTCTTGGCTAAGAGCCTCAGTTCGGACTTTGCAGTTGAGTTGAGGACGTTCGTGCCCGCAACGAATCGGATGGTCCTTTCCAATGGGATAGCGGGCATAGAGAAGTAGATACCTCTTGGAGATGACCAGGCAGGCGAGTAACTCGTGGTCCCCGCCTTGTTGGCCATGATCCAGCAGACGCCAACAGAGTTGGATTTCAAAGTGTGACCAGTAAGCGTACAGCTCCGTGCGGAGCCAGGTCGGACGGTGAACGTCACCAATCCATTTCCCGACCCACCTGAGGTCTTCAGAGTCAGAGCCCTGCCGACGGTCCCATTCCTAGTGGTGATCGTGAGTGGTCGTTGGTTGGTCAGACTTGACTCGGCGACGATAAAAATGGGATCGTGCGAAAAGGTGAGTGCCACCGATCCGTTGACTGTGGCTGTACCTACCGCGACGGGACCTGCCGAGGTCAGCTCGTAGATCGTGTCACCGGCCTTGATACTCGCATTGGTGATAGTCAATGCCAAGGGTGTACTTGATGTCGGAGTGGTGTTGGCAGGCGTCTCCCAGGAAACTGCGAAGGAAAGGACATAGGAGTGTCCGGCTGGGACGACCGCGCTAAGCGCAGCGGTATTGGTGATTGGATAGACGCTGACGACTGTGCCAGGCGGCAGGGCATTGGTTGGCACGCGTACCGTGACGGAAGAGCCGTTGAAAGCCTGGTTCAAGTTGGTGATGGCATTGGATGAGACATACGTGGTGTCGGGCGTACCGTAATCCGAGGCAGGTAGGCCGGTTGGAGGAGGAGCGATTGTCGGTCCAGTAGCTGGGGTGGATCCACCGCCACCGCCACTAACACTGCCACCGCTCCCACCGCTGCCGCTGCTGCCACCACCGCTGCCGCTGCTGCCACCACCGCTGCTGCCACCACCGCTGCCGCTGCTGCCACCACCGCTGCTGCCACCACCGCTGCCGCCGGACATGGACGCTGTAATCGCGTTACTCGATGAGGAGTAGACGCTGATGCCAATTGGATCGATTGCCGCAACCGAGAAGGTATAGACGTTCCCCGCAGTGAGATTTGAAGGAACGCACGAGGTGTCGGCACTGTCGATTGATGTTGGACAAACATTTGAGAGCGTCGAACCTGACGATGAGTCGTGGGCACGAACGGAATATCCTGTGATGACGGAGCCCCCCGAGTTCGTTGGCGCGGTCCACGTGACCGTTACTGACGATGGTCCACTCGTCGCCGTCCCAATCGTTGGCGCACCCGTAACGGTTGCGAGGGCGGACGACCACGCGTCGGTGATCGCCTGTGGTGAAGTAGCGGTATTCGACCCGATCGCGACACAAGAGGTTCCGTTCGGGCAACTAACTCCAAGGAAATTGCCTCCCCCTGAACTGTCGGGAATCACTTCGGTCGAATTAGACCATTTCCAGATACCTCCCGTTGCCACGCCGGTGGCCATGACGGGCATTCCGTTGTTGTCACCCCCTACCGCGCTACACGAGGTAGTTGTGGCGCAACTGACGCCCACAAGATTGGCCCCAGCATCGTCTCCGGCCATTGGAGTCGCGGGCGTCCATGTCCAAGAGTTGCCTGAGCTCGTTCCGATTGAGTACGCGGCGTATCCTGACAAGGCGCCGACCGCGATGCACATGGTGGCGCTGGGGCAACTTAGTGCGCTGAACTCTGAAAGTGGGCTTTCGTTCGCTCCAGGCTGGAGGGAAGTCCACGTCCAACTACCTCCTGACTCCGTCCCGGAGGAATAGACCACGGCACCGCTGTCTCGAGCCAGCGCGACACAAGATGTTGGACTTCCACAACTCACACTCGTTGCAAGTGAGCCCCCGAGACCATTGATCGGGGCGTAACCGAAGTCCTGCGCCGGCTTCCACACCCATTGGCCGGCTGATTCGGTTCCAGATGTGTACGTGGCGCCACTGGAATAATTACCTCCGACCGCAACGCACGTAGTCGCACTCGCGCAACTGATGCTCCAGAGTGCTCCTCCCGTGGAAGTGCTCGCGGCAACAATGTTGGTCAAGGGTGTCCAAGTCCAGGCACCGCCTGAATAGGTCGCGGAGCTAAAGATTCCGCCAGCGCCACCTGCCTGGGTTGGCCCAGTACCCACCGCCACACACGACGTCGTCGTGGGGCAACTGACGGCGAGGAAGAATTGGCCTTGAGTGGATCCCGGATTGACCGCCACCGATGAGGTCCAGTTCCAGGTGGAACCGACTTCAGTACCGATCGAGTAGACCGCCCCCGTCGTGCCTCCCCCCACGGCAACGCACATCGTGACGCTGGGGCAGCTCACGCCGTGGAAGTAGGAGTTGCCCGACGAGTTTGATGGAAAATCTGTAGCGGCAGGGGGTAGCGTGGCGTACGGTGTCACCGGGTTGGTCACGTTGGAGGACGCCCCAGTGCCGAAGATGTTGATGGCGGCGACACTGAAGTCGTAGGTGTCACCATTGCGGAGGCCCGTGACTGTGCACGATGTGGTCGTACTCATGTCCGATGAGGAACACGCATTCGCGACGGAACTAGCGGTCGTCAAGTCATTTTCGCTCACTCGATATCCCGTGATCACACTCCCGCCATCGTCGACCGGTGCTGTCCATGTGACTAGTGAGGCGCTGCTCGACGCAGGGGCAACCCCGATAATGGGTGGACCGGGCACTGTCGGCAGTGGCACGACTTGGTTGGAATTTGAAGAGTAGGTTCCAGGACCCGCGATATTGATTCCAGCAACGCTGAAAGAATATGTGTCGCCATTGATGAGGCTTGACACCGTGCATTGGAGGGCAGGCGAACTGGTCGACGAAGGACAGGCGTCCGTCATCGTGGTCGATGTCGTGACATTGACTTCATTCACCGTATAGCCAGTTATGGCACTTCCGCCGTTGAAGTTGGCGCTCCATGTCACGATGGCTGTTCCGTTCCCCGACGTTGCGACTCCGATTGTTGGTGCCACCGGGGGCGATGCGACCACTGAGAATATTGCTTGACCATTCGCATCATTTCCAACGGCCACACACGACCCAAGGCTCGAGCAGCGTACGGCGGTGATCGTGGCGCCGCCAGAGTTGTTCGCGGGTACGGTGGTCAATTGCGTCCACGACCATTGGCCACCCGATTCGTTCCCAACCGAGTAAAAGGATTGGCTCGGGGAGGATGTATTCCATCCAACCGTTATGCACGTCGTCGCGCTTACGCAGTCCACGTTCCACAAGAGTCCAGAACCTCCAGGAATCTGACCTTCGGTCGTCCATGACCACGTGCCACCCACGAGAGTGCCAGACGAGAAGATTGGCAAGGAGTTGACATCCTCGCCGACCGCGACACACGTGCTCGGACCAGCACAACTGACGCTGAAGAGGACGCCACCTTGGCTGGAGTCAGGTGTGATCACAGTGGAAGTCGCCCAAGTCCATGATCCATTGGACGCAGTGCCGTACGAATAGACCGATTGGGGAGTAATCGCGTTGTCGACGCCAACTGCAACGCAGGATGTCGTACTTGTGCAACTGATGTCGTTCAGAGCCCCGCCGCCCGAACCATCGGGGGTGACCGTGGCTGACGGGGTCCATGACCAGACGCCCGCCGACTCCGTTCCCACTGAGTAGATGGCTTGGGCGGGACTACCAGTGTCTTGTCCGACGGCGACGCAAGAGGTCGTGCTGGGGCAGCTGACACCGAAGTATCCCCCGCCGCCCGAACCGTCGGGGGTGACCGTGGTCGATGGGGTCCATGACCAGACGCCCGCCGACTCCGTTCCGATTGAGTAGATGGCTTGGGCGGGACTACCAGTGTCTTGTCCGACGGCGACGCAAGAGGTCGTGCTGGGGCAACTGACACCAACAAGACTTCCACCACCCGAGTTGTCGGGAGTGATCACAACCGGAGTCCCAAGATCGGGAACGGATCCTGAAGCGTACGATGACTGCTGTCCCGCGACACCGGTGAATACCAACGTCGACGTAATAAGTACTGGTGCAAGGAGCAAGCGGAACCATCCCGTAAGATCCTTCTTCGCTGAACCGGGCATCGTTCCCCTCAGATGGCAGAGTTGGGGCGAAATTAGCATGTGGGCTTGAACCCGAATTCTTAACGACACTTCAACCTTCTCAGCTACGAGTCGATGGAGGTGTCGCTGGTGACACACCAGATGAGCATCAGCAACCGACGCTTCGCGTGGTCGCCCGCGTCCCCAGGGCTATGTGGTGCTGTGACCAGTGCAGTGATTTAAACCACCAAATGGGATGTCAGTCACATGGCACCCCCAATGGGAATTTCATGGAACCACTTAGTGCCCGTGATCCATGCGTTAGACGCGCTTATCGGTGCAGTGACCACGTTTAGCCACATTGTCACGGGGATTCCCTAGTGTGTCTACATGGCAACTCATCGATCGGCTCTCATCGGACCTGAGTCTCGACCCGTGGAGATTCCAGACGACCTGTTCACTGGCGACTTCGTTAAGGCGTCGGGCAACGTCCGTCTCCCCAACCACATCTTCTGGTCCGGTCGGTCCAGGGACTTTGACCTAAACAGTCTGCGCGATCGAGTGCGCGTCTACGAATTGGTCATCACTGAAGGCAACAGTGACGACATCAGGTTCTTCATCGACCCCAAAGAGTTGGTGGAATTGTGGCCACGCATATTCCTGCCAATATACGTTCGCAGGCCATGGGAAGAATGGCTTCGGAGCCAAGGTGTCCAGATCTAACCATGCTGACTGATCTTCAGCAGCAGGTTGCGCAAATTGTTGCAGGAGTGCTGGCGGCAGAGGACGTTGGATTGGCCGGTGGTGGCGCTCTCATCAGTCAAGGTCTTGTCGATCGCCTGACGCGGGACTTGGACTATTTCGGAGCCCCCGGTTTCGCATTGAGCTACTTTGCTCCTCAGATTATTAGTGCGCTTATCGAAGATGGTCTCGCCGTTGATGTCAAGAGGCAGGCCACCACCTTTTACCGACTTGCGATCAAGGGCGCCGACGACGAAACGGAATCGGATCTCGCAATCGACGCTCGTCTGTTCCCACTCGTTGAAAGTGACTTCGGAAGGGTCTTGTCACCTCTCGAACTTGCCACTGACAAAGTCCTGGCAATCTTCGGTCGCGCCGAACCTCGAGATTTTGTGGATTTAGCGACCATGGTCGAGATTTTCGACCTTAGTGAATTGTTCAATTTCGCTCGACAGAAAGATCCCGGGTTCACCCCAGAAGCGTTTGCGCGATGAGCCATCGGATCGAAGTTCTCCCGCAACAAGAGTTTGACTTGGATGAAGATTCCTACGTCGCACTTCTAAGTCGGGTTGCAACTTGGCAGGAACTTGTACGTGGTCAGAGCAAGCCCCCTGAGATTGATCGAGGACGTGGCCAAAGCCACGGCATTGATATCTGATGGTCAAATAATGTCAAGTTCGCTTGCTCAGACAGAGTGACCCTCAGATAAGACCCAGACGCGAGGCACTTGGGCGTGGTCCGGCGATTGGGGTCAAGGTCAGGTCGCACCCCCAACAGTTTTCTCATGGAACCATCTCGCGTTCTGGTTTCTCCAAGTTTCGAACCTTTTTGGTTGTGATGGCGATGGGGTCCTCGATGGCACGATTGCGATCTGAGACTCAAGTGTTTTGAATATTTTTTGGTTCGCGACAGGCACCACTTGCGCGGGAATCGCTAGCAATGCTAGCATTATCTCCGGAGGTCAATGAGATGGCAGCTGTCAGTATTCGCAATCTGGACGAGACGGTTCGCGAACGATTGCGTTTACGTGCTGCGGCGCACGGGCGATCCATGGAAGCAGAGATGCGCGCAATTCTTATGGCGGCAGTGGAAGAGCCGGGGGACAACACGAATGTTGTCGAATCCCTCGTGTACGGATTCGTCGCGCTGGGCGGGGTTGATCTAAATCTTCCACCCCGGTCCGATCCAACACGCGCAGCTGACTTCGGATCGTGATTGTCGTCGACACCAACGTCGTCTCGGAGCTGATGAAGACCAGTCCCTCAGAAATAGTCAAGGAGTGGTTTCTCCAGCAGGACTCGCGAGAAATGCGAATCACTTCGATCACCGTCGCCGAGATTCTGTACGGTATCGAACGACTTCCTTCTGGGAAGAGGCGGGAGGAGTTACGCGACGTTGCGCTAGGAATCTTTGGCGGCTTCGCCGAACAAATTCTTTCGTTCGACGCCGTGGCGGCTACTCACTATTCAAAGATCGTGACCAGTCGCGAACAACAAGGAAGTCCGATTAGCGGTTTCGACGCTCAGATTGCGGCGATTTGCCGTTGTCACGAGTCGCAACTTGCCACCCGAAACGAGAAGGATTTTGTTGGAGTGGGCGTGACCATCATCAACCCTTGGACTAATCAACGGGGCTAAGGCTACTGAGCACGCCAAAATAGTGGCTTAGCGAACCAATTGCCGAGTTTCGTCGTCGCTTGAGGGACGGAGCAAATGGTTTGCTCTTGCATTCGATCCAACAGTTTCTTTGTGGCATAAATCGAATACACAGAGGCATCCTTTCAGCGGGAGCGATGGCTATCGAGGTCTCGTTCAGCTCGCCCGCTTAGCGCTTCGCCGACACCGACTCATCGACATCGTCGATTAATCGATAGGTTGTATTCCCCACCACGGCGTTGACCTGGAGTTGGCCACCCAGTGCATGTACATATTTCGCAATCGATGACAGTTGAAGATCTTCACTTCGTTCGAGTTGTGAAACGTTCGGTTGCGAGGTACCGAGAAGATCAGCGAGTTCGACCTGACTCTTACCAAGTTGTTCGCGCAGGATCGCCAGGCGTAAACGCAACCGTTCGTGCGCGACCGCCTGTTCATCGATATCAAGGCGCTTGCGTACTTCGCGCCACGGAGTCGTCTTTGGCATCAGATCAAACCTTCCTTTCGTATCTCGCCGAGATACTCGTCGTACAAATCGTCGGCCAACGGGATGTTGCGGTCATACCAGCCGACCCAGTCATTTGTCTTGTCACCACCCAGCAGCACAATCGCCGTGCGGCGTGGGTCAAAACAGAACAGTGCCCGAAGGTTTCCGCCGACCGAGCGAAGCTCCTTCATGTTGTGGTGCCGCGAAGACTTGACCGACTCCACTGCAGGTCGTCCCAGGTTCGGACCGAGTTGCTCCAGAAGGTCAATCGACCCCGCGATTGCGGTCCGGTCCTTTTGGTCAAGTGAGAGCAACCATTCGCTTGCTTGATCGGTGAGTTCGATTTCCCACATGCTCACAGTATAAGGCATGACTTCTAAAAGTCAAGGCTTATAACCTGAAACGTGATCTCTCCGATTTGAATATTGGCAAATTTGCGAAATAGAGAGCACCACCTGCCAAAGGTGGTGCCGTTGATATGTCCAACCTGCGTCGCCACTTCGCCATGGAGATCGCAGAAAACTGCTAAATTCCCCGACTTCTTGGCCGCCTTGGCTTCAACGCCCCCGGAAATGGACAAGCTCCAAAGGACATGGAGGTCCATTTTGGCGTGGGGATGGGCACTCTACGGGCGCTAACTATGCGATTTTCCGCTCTCATTGGGACTTTCGAGGCAAATCAGTCATCGACATATAATCCGTTTTATCAGGAATAACGTCGCACCCCCAACGGGATTCGAACCCGTGCCGCCACCTTGAAAGGGTGGTGTCCTAGGCCGCTAGACGATGGGGGCCAGAACTTCTCACAACTTCAGGAACAACGTGGTCGGGCTGCCGGGATTTGAACCCGGGACCTCTGCGTCCCGAACGCAGCGCGCTACCAAGCTGCGCTACAGCCCGCAGCGAGTTATCTCGCAGCCAGGCAATCCTAGTCGCCCAGCCCGACCGTGCACAAAGCTACGCGTCGGCCTCGAGAACGGAGGGCGGCTCGTGATACTCGGCGACGATCTCGCTGATGCGCCGCTTCGTCACGGACTGGACGCGGAAGCTCCAGTCGCCCTCGGTGTACACCGACCCGGCGGCCGGAATCTCGCCCGCGAGGTCCAAAATGTAGCCCGCGAACGTCACGTACTCTCCCTCGGGGATCTCGAGTCCGAGCGCCTCGCTGACCTTGTCGACGTGCGTCTGGCCATCGACCAGCCAGCGCCCCGCGCGGATCTTGACAATCGTCGGTTCCTCGTCTTCGTCGAACTCGTCGCTGAGGTCGCCCACGAGTTGCTCGAGGATGTCGCGTATCGAGATGACCCCGGCCACGCCCCCGTGTTCGTCGAGGACCAGGGCGAAGGTCCGGCTCTGCTCGCGCATCTCCTTGAGGCTCTCCAGCAGGTCCAGCGTCTCGGGCAGCATGAGGGGTCGACGGATCTTGCGAGCGATCTCATTCGCGGAAGGGAGAGAGACGCCGATCGCGCGCTTGGCGGTCGTGGAGCGGAAGAGGTCATTGACGAAGAGGACACCCTCGACGTCATCGAGGTCGCCGTCGACCACGGGGAAGCAGGAGTGCCCCGTGTCGCGCACCGCCTCGGCCACTGCCTCCGGGGTGACCGGCACGGCGAGGAAGACCACGTCGACCCGCGGTGTCATGACGTCGCGTAGTTCGAGGGTGCTGAGTTGGTCGACGCGCGCGTGTATCGCTGCGGCCTCGGGCGAGACGCTGGTCGTCTTGGGGCGGACCCCGACGCGCGCGCGGAACCGCGCGAGGCCGGACGTGGGAGGCTCGTCCCTCATTCGGTGGCGCCGGCGCGCACCGTGGCGGGACGAAGGAACTCATCGTCGTACTCCTCGCCACTGAGCAATGTGCGCACGGCGACGCGGACCCGCAGGGGATCGAGGGGTTTGACTAGGAAGCCGTCGGCACCGGCGCGGCGCGCCAGGAACACGTCGGCGCGCCGGTCGAGCAGCATCAGAACCGACGTCGGATCACCGGGAAGGTAGGACTCGTCGTGGCGGAGCTCCATGCAGATGGCCATGCCCCCCATTGCCCCGATCTGAAGGTCCGCCACGACGAGGTCGATCCCCCCCTCACGAACAATACGCAAGACCTCGGGGCCCGAGGATGCCTCCTCGATGGTCACGCCGGGTCCCTCGAGCATGACTCGAAGGTCCTGGCGGAGCGAGGGGACGTCACTGGCGAGGAGAACATTGGCCACGTTCTCAGCGTAGCAAGGCACCAAATGTCGTGGCGTCGACCATTTTGCCTTCCCGCCGCGACGTGGGTAGTCTGCGTGAGAGGGTCGAGGCGAGAGGTGGGCGATGGCGTTACAACGAGCCGAGTGGACTGATGTCGCCGCCTGCCGTGGCATCGAGAGCCTGCTGTTCTTCCCCCCTGACGTGATGGAGTCGAAGGAAGTGCGCTCGCGGCGCGAGCGTCAGGCGAAACAACTCTGCGCCGACTGTCACGTCCGCGAGGAGTGTCTCAGCAGCGCCCTCACCCAGCGTGAGTCCTACGGGATTTGGGGTGGGCTCACCGAGATCGAGCGCCGCGCGCTACTGCGCCGCTGAGTCCGAGGCCGTCCACCCCAGTTGTGAGGGTACGACGCGCACCAGCACCACGAAGAGGGCGAACGTGACGACGTGTACGCCCGTGCAGTACAAGCAGATGTTGCCGATGATGAGCAACTCGGCGTAGAGGAGCCACAGCACGAAGACCATGGCGCCGAGGCACAGGACGAAGCGCGCCACGTGCAGCCAGTAGGTACGAAGTCGCCACGCCCAGGGTGAGTTGATGACGGCGAAGACGACGAAGGTGGCGAGTCCGAGCACCGCGACGGGCGCGCCGAGGAAGTGCGACTGAGCCGAGGTGGTCACCTTCTGGCAGTTGACGATCCCTCCGAGGGAGCAACCCTGGAAGACCTTCGCCGCGTAGTGCTCGTACGTGAGGTACGTCGCGAGCGCCACGCCGATCAGGCTCAGGACCCACGAGGTGTACACCGCCCAGCGCGGCACGGGCTGGAGCGTGCGCGACATCTAGATCTTCATGAGGGTCTTCGCCGCAGTCACGCCCGGCGAGGTGCACACGCTGGCGGGCTGCTGCTTGGTCAGGGTGCAGATGGCCGCGGTCTGCTCGTTGGCCGAGGTGATGATCGCCTTGGTGATCGGACTCGAGGTCGCCGAGAGGTTCGAGGCGATCTGGGTGCGGGTCAACCCGGTCAGGAGGCCCGGGTTGTAGCTGGCGCCCGAGACGAGGAACTTGTTGCCCATGGAGATGAAGGGGATGGCGCCGTCGTTGCTCGCGCTCATGTTGATGTACTTCGAGGTGTCGTACTTGGCGAAGATGGCCTGCTCGGACTTGGTCGGCGTCATCAGCGTGCCGTAGGGCGGGTTGCTCGCGGAGTTGTAGACGTTGTTGTACTCCTCGATGCCGCGGAACACGAGGTACTTCGAGGTGAACTTGGCCTTCAAGAAGGTGAAGGACGGAGTGTTGGCGTAGACGTCCACCGAGGAACTCTCGGTGTTGCCCAGCCCGGTCCAGGTGCCGAAGCGGCTGAGCGCGGCGATGGTCGACCACCGCTCGGCGGCGCAGAAGGGGCAGTACTCGGCGCCCACGTAGAGCACCTCGGGGACGGTGGTGCCGTCTGGCAGCTTGGCGCTCAGCGCCGGTTGACCCTTGAGCGAGAGCGGCGGAGAGACCGCGCTGCTCTCCGAGACACCGACCGCGTTGTAGACCGATGCCGGGATTCCGGTGATCTGGGCCACCGTCGTCGCGTCGGTGGCCACCCACACGCCCGAGTTGGTCGACGTGGGGCCGCCACTGACGACCTTGACGATCACGAGGGTGGCGACGATGACCACCACGACGCCCACCGCGACCCAGGTGAAGAGCCCGGCGGGTCGTCCGCTCGCCTTGGCGGCCGGCTTCGAAGAAGTTGACTTGGGGGCAGAAACAGTCTTGGCCACGGTGCTCCTTGGTACGGGCGACCCCTCAAACTTAGTGGACACGCGCGCGAACCCCTTACGCACTCTTCTTATGTAGGTTCTGGTATGGAGCAAATTCGTGCCCGTCCCGCCGCCACAATCATCGTTATTCGCGAGCAAAACGAGGCTCTGGAAATTCTTATGTTACGCCGCAGTCCGGACGCCTCCGCAGCCTCGAGCGCCTACGTCTTCCCCGGTGGCAGCGTCGACCACGTGGACGCCGAGGTCGTGGCGCGGCGTCTGGTGAGCGGACGTGACGAGGCGTCGGCGGACCGCCGTCTCGACCTCGAGCGTGGCGCACTCACCTACTACTGCGCGGCGCTACGAGAGCTCTTCGAGGAGGCGGGCATCCTGGTGGCCGTCGACGCGAGCGGAGAGCGCGTCGCGCCTCGCGGCGCCGAGCTCGCCTCTTGGCGCGAGGAACTCGCGGGGTTGAAGGTGTCGTGGTCGGAGCTCCTGGCGCGCGAGGGACTCCGTCTGGCGCTGGACGAGCTGCACTACATGGCGCACTGGGTCACACCCGTCACTCGGCCCCGTCGCTACGACACGCGGTTCTTCGTCGCGCGTGCTCCCGCGGGTCAGCCCGCCCGAGCCGATGGGATCGAGACCACCGAACACGTCTGGGTCACTGCGGACGCGGCCCTGCGCCACTTCGAGGCCGCGCAGTGGCGCATGCTGGTGCCGACCGTGCACACGCTCTCGGCACTGGCGCCGATGCGTCGCGTCGAGGAGGTGCTGCGCCACGTGGCCAGCTCGACCGTGCGGCGCACACAACCACGTGAGATCGAACGAGACGGGCGCGTCGTGGTCGTGGTCCCCGGCGAGGAGGGCTACGACGATGAGTCCTGATCGATGGCTCCCGCGGGCAACGGGTCAGCCGCCCGTGAGGTCAACGGGGACGTCGCCCGGGGCATCCATTGGGGCGTCGACGAGCGGCGCGCCGTGGGGTGCGCTGTGGGGCGTCGTATCGCTCACCGATTCGACGGCCTGGTCGAGTGCGTCGAGGAGTCGCGCCGTGCAACCCGCCGGGATCAGCTCCTGGGCGATCGTCCAGACGCGTCGGGCCAGGACGTGAAAGACATCGTCGTCGTCACTGTCGAGGGCCACGGGGACGCCGACGTCCCCACCGACGGCGACGTCGTCGCGTAGGGGGATCTGCGCCAATAGCTCCGAACCGAGTTCCTGTGCCAGATCCCGCCCTCCGCCGACACCGAGTGGGGCGTGGACCTTGCCACACTCGCAGGCGAAGCCGCTCATGTTCTCGATCACCCCGAGGACACGGATGTGCGACTTGCGCGCGAAGTCCGCGGCGCGCGCCGCCACGAGCTGCGCGGCGCGCGACGGGGTGGTGACGACGACCTGGCCCATGTGGGGCAGAAGCCGGGCCAGGGTCATCACGATGTCGCCGGTGCCCGGGGGCGTGTCGATGATCATGACGTCCACGTCCGACCAGTCCGCGTCCTCGATGAACTGGGCGACCGCCTTCTGCACCACGAGACCGCGCCAGAGTAGGGCCTCCCTCTCCTTGGCCAAGTGACCCATCGAGAGAAGCGAGACGGTCCCCGCTCCGTAGGTTCGCTCTAAGGGCACCATCTTGCCCCCGCGTACCGCGACCTCCCCGGTGATGTCGAGAAGTCGCGCGAGAGAGAAACCCCAGATGTCGGCGTCGAGCACTCCCACGCGCAGGCCGGTCCTCGCCAGGGCGATCGCGAGATTGGCGGTGACCGAGGATTTGCCGACGCCGCCCTTTCCCGAGGCGACCATCACCACGGGCGCGCGTCGCGGGATGCTGGTCTGGGGTGCGCGCGCCTGCGCGAGGGCGCGGGCCCTGCGCATCAGCGCGGCCTTCGCCTCGGGGTCGAGGACACCGACGTCGAGAATCACCTCGTCGACCCCGTCGATCGCCAACACCGCTTCTCGTACGTCGCTCTCGATGTGGCCCCGCAGGGGGCAACTGGCGATGGTGAGGAAGACCTCGATGCGGGCCACCCCCGCATCGACCCTGATGGACCCCACCATTCCGAGCTCGGTGATGGAGGCGGCCAGTTCGGGGTCGCGCACCTGGGCCAGACGTTCGCGTATCGCTCGTTCGCTCTCCACAAGGTGACGTTACCGGACGACATTCCCGTCGCCACCGCCGTCCTCCACCGCTACGATGGGTGCAACCAGTTAGAGGAGTTGCATGTCTGACGCCGTCACCACCACCGTCCCGCTCTCGAAGAAGAACCCGGAGTTGATCTCCCTCACCGACGCCGCCATCGCGAAGGTCGCCGAACTCATCGCCAGTGAGGACACCGACGAGGCCCTCGCGTTGCGCGTGGCGGTGAAGCCGGGTGGATGCTCGGGCTTCAATTACGACATGTACTTCGACTCGGAGTTCGCCGACGACGACATCGTGAGCGAGTTCTCCGGCGTGAAGGTGGCCGTGGACCCCGCGAGCGCCGACTTGTTGGTGGGCTCCACCCTCGACTTCGCCGACGGGCTCCAAGGCGCGGGATTCCACATCACCAATCCCAACGCGACGCGCACGTGCGGCTGCGGCAACTCATTCAGCTGATCCCCTGATGTCCACGCCGCTTGGTCCCTATTCTCCCGCGCGCCGCGCCGGCGACTTCGTGATCCTCTCGGGTCAACTCGGAACGGTGCCCGGGGCGGCCACCCCGACCTTGGTCGAGGGCGGCGCCGCCGAACAGTTGCGTCAGGCCCTCGTCAACGCCGAGTCGCTGCTGAAGGAGAACGGTGCGACGATGCAACAGGTCGTCAAGGGGACCCTGTTCTTGATGGACGTGGCGGACTTCGCCGCCTGCAACGAGGTCTGGACGGCGGCGTTCGAGCCTCCGCGTCCGACGCGCTCGACCATCCAGATCGCCGGGATCCCCATGGCGGGGGCCAGGGCCGAGGTCGAGCTCTGGGCGTACGCCCCCCTCAGTTGACGTCGAACTCGCTGGCCGTCCCGAACTTGTAACCCACCGAGCGCACCGTCTGGATCAGGTGCGCGTACTCCTCGCCGAGTTTGGCCCGTAGCCGCCGTACGTGCACGTCCACGGTCCGCGCGCCACCGTAGTACTCGTATCCCCAGACCCGACTGAGCAGCGTCTCACGGGTGAAGACCCGGTTCGGGTTCGTCGCGAGGAATCGAAGGAGCTCGTACTCCATGTACGTCAGGTCCATGACCCGGCCCGCGATGGTGGCTTGGTAGGTCTCGAGATTCATCGAGAGCTCACCGTGGTCGATTCGCGGCGCCACGGTGTCGTTGCCGGAGCGCCGCAGGCGGTGGCGCAGGCGCGTCGCGAGTTCGCTCACGTCGAAGGGGCCGACCACGAAATCGTCGAAGAGGTCCTCGCGGAACGTCAAGTCGTCGAGCTGGTAGTGGTCCAGGAGAAGGATCACGGGTCCGCTGGCGCGCTCGCGGCTGCGCAACTGGCGACAGAGGTTCATGGCCTCGGTGAAGGGGAACACCGAGGCGTTGATCACCGCGCCGGCGAAACCCTCGGCGGGCTCGAGGGCCGAGATCTCGTTGAGACGCCCGGTGGCGGCCACCACCGGCGTCACGCCCGTGACGTCGCAGGCCTTGCGGATGGGGCCGTCACACGAAGGAACGCACAGCACGACGTCGGTCACAAGAGTGGGAGGTACCTTTCGAGTTCGAAGGGCGTCACCTGGGCACGGTAGGCGTCCCATTCCGCGCGCTTGTTGCGCAGGAACCATTCCACCTGGTGCTCGCCGATGGTCTCGAGGAGCAGTTCGGAGGTGGCCATCAGGTCCACGGCCTCGCCGAGCGACTGGGGCAGGGCCGCGACGCGCTCGCCCTCGTTGGGCAGGGAGTACCCGCCCTTCACCCCGCGAAGGCCCGCGGCCAGGATCACGGCGAAGGCCAGGTACGGGTTGGCCGCCGGGTCGGGCGCGCGGTATTCGAGCCGGGTGGAGTCGAGGCGCGAGGGTTTGACCGAGGGGACGCGCACGAGGGCGGCCGCGTTGTGGCGCGCCCACTCCACGCCGACGGGCGCCTCCGCACCGGGCATGAGCCGCTTGTAGGAGTTGACCCACTGGTTGGTGATGGCTGTGATCTCGGGCGCATGGTGCAACAGCCCGGCCATGAACTTCGTCGCGACGTCACTCAGTCCGTAGGGGCCCGTACCGATGAACGCGTTCTTGTCGTCGCGCCACAGCGAGAGATGGGTGTGCATCCCCGAGCCCTGCACGCCGACCAGGGGCTTGGGCATGAAACTGGCCGCGACGCCGGACTGGCGCGCGAGTTCCTTGACCACGTGTCGCACCGACATCACCGTGTCGGCCATGGTCAAGGCGTCGGTGTAGCGCAGGTCGATCTCGTGTTGGCCGGGGGCATCCTCGTGCTGGGCGTGCTCGACGCCGATGCCCATCTCCTCGAGCGTCAACACCGTGCGCCGGCGCAGCTGGCTGGCCACGTCGTCGGTCGTGAGGTCGAAGTAGCTCCCTCGATCAACCGGTTCGGGCCGCGACGAGCCCGCGGCCGAGGAGAGGTAGAAGTACTCGATCTCGGGAGCGACGTAGAAGTTGTAGCCCTGGGCTCGCGCGCCGTCGAGTACGCGCCGCAACTGCTGGCGGGGGCAGCCGTCGAAGGGCGTCCCGTCGATGTTGACGATGTCGCAAAAGACCCGGGCGATCCCCGTGCCCTCCTCGTACCACGGCAGTAGTTGGAAGGTGGTGAGGTCGGGCCGCGCGAGCACGTCGGACTCTGAGGTGCGCGAGAACCCGTCGATGGAGGAGCCGTCGAAGGTCATCCCCTGGTCGAGGGCGTCCTCGAGCTCGGCGGGGGTGACGTGGAAGGCCTTGTGGCGCCCCAACACGTCGGTGAACCACAGTTGCACGAAGCGCACGCCGCGCTCCTCGACGGTTCGCAGAACGTATTGGGCTTGACTTTGCATATGTGACATTCTCGCACCTCCTGGTCGCGAGGCCCAGAGGAAGGAGGAACCCCGCCACCTCGCGGGCGACGGGGTTCCTCCGTACTTCCTGGGGGGGAAGAATTACTTGGTTACTACGGCCTTGCGCACTGGCGCCTTCTTGGCGACCGTCTTCTTGACGGCGGCCTTCTTCGCCGGCGCTCGCTTGGCCCCGGCCTTCGCGGCGGCGGCCCCGCAGACGGTCTCGACCATCAGGCGCGTCACCACGTAGGGGTCCATGTTCGCGTTGGGGCGACGGTCCTCGAGGTAGCCCTTCTTCTCGCGCGCGACGCCGCCGGGGATGCGGATGGAGGAGCCCCGGTCCGAGACGCCGTAGGAGAACTTCGTGTAGTGCGCCGTCTCGTGCGCCCCGGTCAGCCGCTCCTCGATGCCGTAGCCGTAGCCGGCGATGTGCTCCTTGACGCGGGTGCCGATCGCCTCACAGCCGGCGATGATGGCGTCCCAACCGCCGGTGGCGCGCATCTGCTTGGTCGAGAAGTTCGTGTGGGCACCCGCCCCGTTCCAGTCGCCCTTGATCGGCTTGGCGTCGAAGGAGACCTCGACGTCGAACTCCTCGGCGATGCGCTTGAGCAGCCAGCGCGCGACCCAGAGCTGGTCGGCGATCGCCAGGGTGTCGAGCACGCCGAGTTGGAACTCCCACTGGCCCATCATCACCTCGGCGTTGGTCCCCTCGATGGAGATGCCCGCCTCGATGCAGGCGAGCGTGTGCGCCTCGACGATGTCGCGCCCGGGCATCTTCGAACCGCCGACGCCGCAGTAGTAGGGGCCCTGCGGGGCGGGGTAACCGACCTCGGGCCAGCCGTAGGGGCGGCCGTCCTGGAAGAAGGTGTACTCCTGTTCGATGCCGAACATCGGCTCGAAGCTGGCGTACTTCTTCGCCGCGAGCGCGGCGGCGTGGCGCGTGTTGGTCGGGTGCGGGGTCATGTCGGCGTTCAGCACCTCGCACATCACCAGGATGTCCTTGGGGCCGCGCAGCGGGTCCTTGCAGGTCCACACCGGGATCAGCACGCAGTCGGAGAAGTGGCCGGTGGCCTGGTTGGTGGAGGATCCGTCGAATCCCCAGATGACCGGCTTCTTGCCGTCGGCGATGATGCGGGTCTTCGATCGCAGCTCGTGCGTGGGCTCGGTTCCGTCTATCCAGATGTACTCAGCCTGATACGACATAATCGCTCCTTACGAAATCGACGCGTGGTGCACGCGACACTCCAGTTTGGCGGAGGTCGACATACGTTCACCCCTCGTTCTGTTAACCCTGTGTAAACCTTCGCCCCCTAGGACTCCGAGCGCCGCCGGTAGGCTCGTGGCGTGCCCGCCATCCGCATCGCCCTGGCCCAGATGAATTCGGTGGTCGGGGGCCTCCGCCAGAATGTCGAGACGCTGCATCGCCTGCGCACGCAGGCGGCGTCGGTGGGGGCCGCGTTGGTGGTGTCGCCCGAGCTCGCCCTGACGGGCTATCCGCCCGAGGACCTCCTGCTCAAGGAGGGTTTCTGCGAGTCGGCGCGACGATCGCTGGAGGAACTGGCCTTCGCCCAGAACCTGCCGCCGCTCCTGGTGGGCACGGTCGTCAATGAGGGGGAGGGGGTGGTCCTCGCCCCGGCCCTGGACGGTCGCGACGTCACGCGCGTCGTGAACGAGGGTCGCGTCTCCTTGCCGCGCATCGCCAACGCCCTGGCGACGATCTCGTGGAGCGGCATCGGGCCGATCGCGACCAAGCGACTCTTGCCCAACTACGACGTCTTCGACGAGCAGCGCTACTTCCACCCCGGGGTCGGGCCCGGGACGATCATCAACGTCGAGGGTGTGGCGGTGGGGATGTTGATCTGCGAGGACGTGTGGACGTTCGCGGGTCCGGCGGCGGAGTTGGCCGCCCAAGGTGCGACCCTCCTCGTGGTCGCCAACGCCTCACCCTTCGCGCGCGGCCGTCGCGAGGACCGCGAGACGATGTTGCGTGAGCGTGCCTTCGAGACCGGATGTCCCATCGCCTACGTCAATCTGGTGGGGGGCCAGGACGAGTTGGTCTTCGACGGCCAGAGCGTGGTGGTCGACGCCGACGGTCGCGTGGTCGCCCGCGCCGCGGCGTTCCAGGAGGAGCTGCTCGTCGTCGAGGTCGAGGCGCGCGAGTCCCGGGCCGGAGTGCCGGTCGAGAGCGTCTACGCCCGCGACGAGCGCATCGTGGTGTCACCGCACGTCAATCGGGTCGCGGAGCCCGCGGCGGACGTGGCCGAGATCTACGACGCCCTCGTGATGGGCACGCGCGACTACTTGCGAAAGAACGGCTTCCGATCGGCGATCCTCGGACTCTCGGGCGGCGTCGACTCCTCATTGGTGGCGGCGATCGCCGTCGACGCGGTCGGCTCGCGGGCGGTGCACGGGTTCGCGATGCCCTCGCGCTACTCCTCGGAGCACTCCCTGCGCGACGCCTACGAGTTGGCGCGACGCCTCGACATCGAGATCGACACGATCGCCATCGAGGCGGCGCACACCACGGTGATGACCATGCTCGAAGGCGTCCTGGGCGAGCCGCTCAAGGGGCTCACGGAGGAGAACCTGCAATCGCGCATTCGCGGCGTGCTGTTGATGGCGGTGTCGAACCAGACGGGCGCCATCGTCCTGACGACCGGTAACAAGTCCGAGATGGCCACCGGCTACTCCACCCTCTACGGGGACTCGGCGGGTGGCTTCGCGGTCATCAAGGACGTGCCCAAGACCCTGGTGTACGAACTCTGTCGTTATCGCAACGCGCTCGCCGCCGCCCAGGGTGACCCCGAGCCGATCCCCGTCGACGTCCTGGTCAAGGCGCCGTCGGCGGAACTGCGGCCCGATCAGCGCGACGACCAGTCGCTGCCGCCCTACGACGAGTTGGATCCGCTCCTCGAGCTCTACGTCGAGGAGGACGCCACGGCCCAGGAGATGATCGAGGCGGGACACGACGCCCAACTGGTCCTGCGCATCACCCGTCTGGTGGACGCCAGTGAGTACAAACGCCGTCAGATGCCGCCGGGGGTGCGCATCTCGAAGAAGGCCTTCGGTCGCGACCGGCGCATGCCGATCACCAACGCCTTCCGCCCCGAGAAGCCGTGAGCGAGTGGCCCGCGGGCCGACATCTGGCCGCGATCTACGACGCGCTCTACTCGTCCCTGGGCGAGGGGGCGCCCCGGGCGGCCAGTGACGCCGCCGTCGTGCGCCTGCACGAGGCCAGTCGCGCCTTCGGCGAGTTGGCGCTCGAACTGAGAGATGGTGGCGTGCTCCCCGACGACGCGCTCGGCGACGTCGTGGTGGCGTCGCTGGTCGCCCGCTCCCTCGTCGAGGACCCGACCGGCGCGCTCACCCTCTACGCCGTGTCGATGTTGCTGGGTCCGCGACTGCTGGTCAGCCTGCGCGACTACCTCGTCGAGGAGGACGATGAATGGCGCCGTGCGGTGATGCGCCATGGTTCTGACCTGGTCGTGAGGGAGATCCGGACCACGGGGCAGGCCCTCGCGGGCGAACCACTCCCCGAAGGTCCGGCGTGGTCGCTCGCCGCGCGCGCACTTCTGGACGCCCTGGACGGGGCCGGGATGGCCGAGAGTCTGGGTCGGCGCTCCTAGGGCGGGTGTGGTTGCGCCCCACCGTATAACTAGTACTGCCGGAAAACTCCGGCACGACTCAAGGAGTGCCATGGCTAAGGACCGCGTCGATCGCGACGAC
This sequence comes from Acidobacteriota bacterium, assembly GCA_018971185.1. Classification (GTDB taxonomy): domain Bacteria; phylum Actinomycetota; class Acidimicrobiia; order Acidimicrobiales; family RAAP-2; genus RAAP-2. Next base: position 23,939 of record JAGXBH010000010.1, on the reverse strand, counting down.
GAAGACCTCGTTCGCTTATACCTTTCCGACATCGGGCAGTACACGCTGCTGACCAAGGACGACGAGGTCCACCTGGCCCAGACCATCGAGGAGGGCCGCGAGGCCAAGGCCGAACTCGAGGCCGCCGAGAACGACAAGAAGGTCAAGCTCACGCCCACGAAGAAGGCGGCGCTGAAGCGCGCGGCGCACCGCGGCGACCAGGCCGAGCGGGACTTCGTGCAGTCGAACCTGCGACTGGTCGTCTCCATCGCCAAGAAGTACCAGGCCTCGGGTCTACCCCTGTTGGACCTCATCCAGGAGGGCAACCTGGGCTTGATGCACGCGGTCGAGAAGTTCGACTGGCGCAAGGGTTTCAAGTTCTCGACCTACGCGACGTGGTGGATCCGCCAGGCGATCACCCGCGGCATCGCCAACACCGGCCGTACCATCCGTCTCCCGGTGCACGCCGGCGACACCCTGGCGCGCGTGCAGAAGGCCCAGTCGCGCCTGGAGTTGAAGTTCGGTCGTCCCCCCACGATCAAGGAACTCTGCGACGAGTGCGAGATGCCCGAGGACAAGTTGATCGAGGCGCTGCGCTTCCGCTCCGAGCCCATCTCGTTGTCCGAGCCACTGCGCGAGGACGGCGACGCGGAGCTCGGTGACGTGGTCGAGGACCGCTCCGCCGAGTCCCCCTTCGACGTGGCCGCCGTCAAGATGATGCCCGCCGCCATCGAGAAGCTCCTCCAGCCCCTCGACGAGCGCGAGCAGAAGATCCTGCGGATGCGTTTCGGTCTCGACGGCGCCGGTGAGATCCGCACCCTCGAGGACGTCGGCGCCGAGATGAACCTGACGCGCGAGCGCATCCGCCAGATCGAGGCGCGCGCGATGAGCAAGTTGCGCCACCCCTCGTCGGACACCGGCGCGCGCGACCTGTTGACGCTCTAGCGTCCTCGGGCCCCGCGCGTCGAGTTCAGGACGCGGCGAAGAGCTCGTCGAGGCGCTCCATCGAGGTCACGAGCCCACTGCGCATCCCTGCCTGGACCATCGCGTCGCGATCACCCACGCTTAGGTACACCGACTTCTGGATCAGCCGAGTCCCCTCGGCGACGGCCTCCAAGTGGAGGTCGTTCAAGAGGACCTGCCCGGGCGTGCCCTCGTACTCGAAGGTGGTGACCAGTCGTCGGGACGCTTCGACCAGGTGGAAGACGCCGTGGAACGCGTGGACCGCCCCATCCGCGGCGCGCTGGATGTAGCGCCATTGACCGCCCGGTCGGGCCTCGAGTCGCTCCACGCTGGTGGTGAGATACCGCGGTCCCCACCAGAGGGGGACCAGCGTGGCGTCGACGTGCGCCGCGAAGACTCGTTCGGGACTGGCCGCGAAGAGACGGGTGATGATCACCTCCTGTCGTTCGGGGGGTACCTCGAATCCGGTCTCGTAGGTCATGGGGTCTCTCCTTCCTCTCGCCGCGCCAGCAGCTCGTCGAGACGTTCGTAACTCTCGGTGAAGAACTCGCGGTACTCCAGCAGCCAGCGGCTCGCTTCCTCGAGGGCCGGTGCGGCCAGTCGCGCCGGTCGCGACTGAGCGCGACGTTCGCGCGTCACGATGCCGGCGCGCTCGAGGACCTTGAGGTGTTTCGAGACCGCCTGCAAGCTCACGGCGAAGGGTTCGGCGAGGTCGCTGACGCTGGCGGGGCCCTGCGCCAAGCGTGCGACCATCGCACGCCGCGTCGGGTCCGCGAGGGCGAGGAAGGTGGCGCTGAGGTCGGTCATCGACGTTGTATTAAACTAATTAGTTGATTAACCATATAGTTGAATATAGCGTCTCTCGATCCCGTGGTCAAGGGCGAGGGTCGAGGAGTCGACGAGGACGTCGGGTGAAGTCGGTCGGCGGCGACACGAGCGGTGTCGCGACTCAGCGACGGGCCTGGCTGCGTCCGATCAAGGCGAGGACCCCGAGGACCGCCGCCGAGACCACGAAGGGCGTCCGGCCGCGGTGTCCGTCGTGTGCGCGGACCTTGTGGGTGAAGGAGAGGATGGGCCACTCGTGTTCGTGGGCCACTCGCGTCAGGGTGCGGTCGGGGTTGACGGCGAAGGGATGCCCCACGGCGAGGAGCATGGGGATGTCGGTCTCGGAGTCGGAGTAGGCGAAGGACTCCGAAAGGTCGATCCCGCGGGCGGCGGCGATCTCGCGCATGGCCAGCGCCTTGTTCTCGCCCACCGCGTAGAACTCCATCTCACCGGTGAACTTGCCGCTCTCGTCGATCATCGCCCGCGAGGAGATGGACCCGGTGATGCCCAGGATCTCGGCGAAGGGCTCCACGATCTCGGCGGGCGAGGTGGAGACCAGCCAGACCTCGTCGCCCTCCTCCTGGTGGTGGCGGATGAGATCGGTCGCCTCGGAGTAGATCAGCGGCTCCATGACTTCGTTGAGCGTCTCGGCCACCAGGTTGCGGACCTCGTCGTGGTCCCAGCCCTTGGTGATCTTGAGCACCGACCGGCGGATCTTGGCCAGACGCTCCTCACTGGCCCCGAAGCGTAGGAAGAGGATCTGCAGGAACACCCCGCGCAGCAACGTACGACGGCGAAGGAATCCGCGTGCGTGCAATTCGGGACCGAGCGCCACCATGGACGCCTTGGCGATCACGGTCTTGTCGAGGTCGAAGAATGCGGCGCGCACGAAGTCCATGCTAGGGCCCCGACCTGCGCCGTCGGAGGGTCGCTCAGCCGATGAAGGCCGTGGCGCAGGATTCCTGGGCGTCGCCGCGTGTGATCAAGATCACGTGGTCGTGTTCGAGGAATCGAGTGGTCTCCGTGGGGACCATGGGTTGGTCGTTGCGCACCACCGCCACGACGCGAACGTTGTCGGGCAGGCGCAACTCGTCGAGGGTGTGGCCGTAGGCGACGGCCGGCGCGTCGCCGGCCAGCGTGATCTCGCACAGGTGCATGCGTCCGTTGGCGAGGTCCATGAGATTGATCATCGAACCCACCTCGACCGCCTCATCGACCAGTGAGGTGATCAGCGCGGGCGTGGAGACCGCGACGTCCACGCCCCAGGTCTCGCGAAAGAGCCACTCGTTCTTGGAGTTGTTGATCCGAGCGATGACGCGCGGGACGCCGAACTCCTGCTTGGCCAGCCAGCTGATCACCAGGTTGTCCTCGTCGTCGCCGGTGGCCGCGATGATGACGTCGGCGCCGCGCAGGTCGACCGCCGAGAGCGAGGAGTACTCGCAGGCGTCGGCCGTCACCACGTTGACGCCGTGCAGGGCGCCGCGCAGCTTCTCCGCGGTCTCGGTCATGTGCTCCATCAGCGTCACGTCGTGTTGGCGGTCGATCAGGTCGAGCGCGATCGCGGTACCCACCGACCCGCCGCCCGCGATGACGACCCTCATGAGCCCGGCTCGCGCAGGTGTCGGTCGAGCTCGTCGAAGCCCTCGGGGGTGACCACGAACTCCAGGACGTCGTCCTCCTGGGCGAACAGGCCCTCGAGGTCGACCCGTCCGCGACCCCCCCGGACCAGCCCGATCAGTCGCACGTTCTCCCCGAAGGAGAAATGGCCGAGCTCCCGACCGGCCAGGTGGTCGGGGACGATCCGCTCGACCAGTTGAAGGGTCCCGGTGCCGTCGGTCCATTCGACGCTGTCGTCGGAGGGCAGGATCCACTTCTTCACCTGCTGGGTCGTCCAGAGCGAAGTGGCCACCGTCGGGATGCCCAGCTTCATGTAGATGCCCGCGCGCTGGGGGTCGTAGATCCGCGCCACGATGTTCTTGATGCCGTAGTTGTCGCGCCCAATGCGCGCGCACAAGATGTTGGTGTTGTCGCCGCGCGTCACGGCGGCCAGGGCCCCGGCCTGGCTCGCCTCGGCCTTGGCCAGCACGTCGCGGTCGAAGCCCGACCCGTGGATGGTGCGGCCGTTGAAGTGGACCAGTCGACGAAAGGCGTCACGGTTCTTGTCGATCACCACCACCGAGTGACCCTCGTCGGAGAGCTGCATCGCGAGACCCGACCCGACCCGGCCACAGCCGACCACCACGATGTGCACGCGCCCATCTCACCACAACCGAGCGAGAGCCCGCAAATTGCTGCTCTTTCGGCACGTGAGGTCTAAGGTTGTCCTCGTGTCTGAAGCGGATAAACAACTGGCCAAGAACTCGCCGGTCCTGACTTCACACGCCAACCTGGCGGCGGTGTACCCCGAGAGCCTGGGGTACCGGATCAAGCGTCTCGTACTGGGTCGACCCTACGTCACCGAGCAGCTGAGCGGCGAGCGACTGGGTCGCGCGATCGCGCTCGGGGTGCTGGCCCCGGACTGCATCTCGTCGTCGGCGTACGGCACCGAGGAGATCCTCACCCAGATGACGCCCTTCATCGGCATCGCGGCGTTCGCCTTGGTCGTGCCGATCATGTTCGTCATCATCGGCGTCCTGCTGTTCGTCACCCTCTCGTACTGGGACGTCATCAAGTACTACACCCAGGCCGGTGGCGCCTACGTGGTGGCGCGTGAGAACTTCGGGCCCAAGATCGCCCAGATCGCGGCGGTGGCCCTGCTGATCGACTACGCGGTGACCGTCGCGGTGCAGTGCTCGGCGGGCACCAACGCGCTGACGAGCGCGGTGCCCGCGCTGACGCCCTACGCGCTCAAGATCACCGTGGGCATCGTGCTGATCCTGGTCTTCGGCAACCTGCGCGGCCTGCGCGAGGCCGGGAGCTACTTCGCCCTCCCGACGTATCTCTACGTGCTCGGGCTCGGCACCACGATCGTTCTGGGGTACTACAAGTACTTCGCGGGAACGCTGCACCGGGTGTCGGTTCCCAGCGACAGCGCGCTCGGCTACCACCTCGGGGCTCCGGGGTCGGGTCCGTTGATGGGTCTGGCGTTCATCTCGCTGCTGCGCGCCTACGCCAACGGCGGCTCGTCGCTCACCGGACTCGAGGCCATCTCCAACGGTGTCGCGAGCTTCAAGCGACCCGAGTCGCTGCACGCGCGTCAGACGCTGGTCGTGATGTCGAGCGTGCTCGCCTTCCTCCTGCTGGGCACGGCGCTCCTGGCGCACTGGACCCACGCGCTGCCCTACGCGTCGGGCTCACCCACGGTCGTGTCCCAGGAGGTCGGCGTGGTGTTCGGCTACCACGGCTCGGGTCACCTGGTCTTCCTCTTCGTGCAGTTCGCGACCGTGCTGATCCTCTACACCGGGGGTAACACCTCCTTCAACGGCTTCCCCTTCCTCGCCAACTACGTGGCCACCGACAAGTACCTGCCGCGCCAGCTGACCAAGCGCGGGCACCGCCTGGCCTTCTCCAACGGGATCATCCTGCTCGGCGTGGTCTCCTTGACCCTCATCATCGCCTTCAACGGGAACGTGAACTCACTCGTCGCGCTCTACGCCATCGGCGTCTTCACCGGATTCACCATGGCCGGCGCCGGGATGGTGGCGCGCCACCGTCGTTCGCGCGACGCGCACTGGCGCCGTGGGGTCTTCATCAACGGCTTCTCGGCGACGGTGACCGCTCTGGTGGTGGCCATCTTCGTCACGGTGAAGTTCAACGCGGGCGCCTGGATCATCGTTCTGGTGGGACCGATCATGTACCTCGCGCTGCTGCGCTTCAACAAGCAGTACCAACGCGAGGCGCACGCCTTCGAGGCCTCGGCGACGTCGGCGCCGATGAACATCCGCACCAATCGAGTGGTCGTCTTCGTGGACAACTACGACTTGGCCACCGAGCGCGCCCTGCAGTACTGCAACACCCTCAACGCCTACTCGGTGCGCGCGGTGCACTTCGACATCGACCCCATGGTCACGCGGTCCCTCGAGACACGCTGGGGACGTCCCGATACGGCCTCGCAGGCCATCAGCCTCGAGGTGGTGGAGTGCGAGGACCGCCGCCTCGATCGCGCGGCCCTGGAACTCGTCGCGGACATCGTGCGCGACCCCGACGTCTTCTGCATGGTCATCCTGCCGCGACGCGGCTTCGTCTCGCGACTGCAACGGCTGTTGCACGACCGCACCGCGGACTCGATGGCGGGGGCCGTGATGCAGATCCCGCGCACCGCGGCCACGATCATCCCCTTCCGGGCGAGTCGGCGTCGCCTCGCCGAAGGGGACCTCACCGAGGTGCCCATCAGCGACGAGGTCGTCCGCGGGGGTTTGCGCGAGGAGTCGCACCTCGAGGCGGACGTCAAGCTGGCCGAGCGCTCGGGGGCCTCGGTGCCGATCGGCGGACTGCGCGAGCGCAACTTCGTGGAGATCGCGGGTCGCGTGCGCGCCATGACCATCACGCGTGAGAACGGCACCAGCGACCTTCGCTGCATGATCGTGGACAACACCGGGTCGGTGGCTCTGATATTCCAGGGCCGCAGCGTCGTGCCCGGCATCGAGCGCGGGACGCGCCTGTTGGTGCGCGGGACCGTCACCTCCCTGCGACGCGAGGCCGTGATCCTCAACCCCCAGTACGAGATTGTCGCCGCTCCCGCCAGCGAGGATTAGACGCTCCGGCCAGCGAGGATGAGTCGTGCTCACCCCGGCGACCGTTGGTGGGTGTTATAAATACTCGTTTCGAGGTGCGACGCCGCGCATCGCCGGGGGGCGACGCCAGGGTGTCTATCTTGGTGTACGACTGAACGACGAGGTAATGAGAGGAGGCGAGCGTGGCGAGAGCACTGGTGATAGTCGAGTCGGTGGCGAAGGCCACCCGGATCCAGGGCATGCTCGGTCCCGACTACATCGTCAAGCCCTCCATCGGCCACATCCGCGATCTTCCGCAGAGCGCGGCGGACATCCCCGCGTCGGTCAAGGGAGAGAAGTGGGCGCGTCTGGGCATCAACGTGAGCGATCACTTCAAGCCGGTCTACGTGGTGTCGAGCGATCGCAAGAAGGTGGTCAGCGAACTCAAGGCGGCGCTCAAGCAGGTCGACGAGCTCTACCTCGCCACCGACGAGGACCGCGAGGGGGAGGCCATCGCCTGGCACCTCCGCGAGGTGCTGAATCCCAAGGTGCCCGTCAAGCGGATGGTGTTCCACGAGATCACGCCCGCCGCGATCGAGCGGGCCGTCAACGACACCCGCGACCTCGATCTGCGCCTGGTCGACGCGCAAGAGGGGCGCCGCTTCCTCGACCGCCTGGTCGGCTACGAGGTGTCCCCGGTGCTGTGGCGCGCGGTCGACAAGGCCCGTTCGGCGGGTCGGGTGCAGTCGGTGGCGATCCGTCTGGTGTGCGAGCGCGAGCGCGAGCGCATGGCCTTCACCTCGGCGACGTGGTTCGACGTCACCGCCTCGCTCCTGGCCGCGTCGACCTTCGAGGCCACGGTCGACACCGTGAACGGTGCGCCGCTCGCGACCGGTAAGAACTTCGACGCCTCCGGGCGACTGCAGTCCGCCACCGCCATCGAGGTGCTCGGCGAGTCCTCGGCCCAGGCCCTCGCCGACGCCCTGGCGGGTCGTGAGGTGATCGTCGGCTCGATCACGTCCACCCCGCGCACGCAGCGCCCCCAGCCCCCCTTCATGACCTCCTCGCTGCAGATCGAGGCCAGTCGCAAGTTGCGCTTCGACCCGGAACGTACGATGCGCGCCGCCCAGCGGCTCTACGAGCAGGGCTGGATCACCTACATGCGTACCGACTCGACGACACTGTCGGACGAGGCGATCAACGCCGCTCGGTCCATGGCCGCCTCGATGTACGGCGACGACTACGTCGCCGACGCGCCGCGTCGCTACGACCGCAAGGTGAAGAACGCGCAGGAGGCCCACGAGGCCATCCGCCCCGCCGGCGAAGTGTTCCGCTCCCTGGAGGACGCGCAGTCGAGCCTGGGTGGCGACGAACTGGCCGTCTACGAGTTGATCTGGAAGCGGACGATCGCCTCGCAGATGGTCGACGCCCGACTCACCCAGGACCGGGTGCGCCTGCGCTGCGACGTGGGTGCGGTGGCCGGCTTCGACGGCGACGTCGAGGTTGGCCTCAGCGCCTCGGGACTGCGCATCGAGTTCCCGGGCTTCCGACGCGCCTACGTCGAGGGGACCGACGACCCCGAAGCCGAACTGGCGGACCAGGAGCGCATCCTGCCGCCGCTGGTCGAGGGTGCGTCGGTGCTCGTGGGGGACGTCGCGATGAAGAGCCACGACACGCAGCCCCCCGACCGTTTCTCCGAGGCGACGTTGATCAAGAAGCTCGAGGACCTGGGCATCGGACGTCCGTCGACCTACGCCAGCGTCATGAAGACGATCGACCGCCGCGGCTACGTCTGGAAGAAGGGGAAGTCGCTGGTGCCGGCGTTTCGCGCCTTCGCCGTCGTGAACCTCCTGCAGACGTACTTCGCGGACCTCGTCGACTACCAGTTCACCGCCGAGATGGAGAACCAGCTCGACGACATCGCCGACGGTCGTCAGGACCTCGAGCCGTGGCTGCACAAGTTCTACTTCGGCAACCCCGAGGCCGCCACCGAGCTCGCGCGCCGCGGCCTCGAGCACGTGACCCACGACCAGCACGACTTCGACTTCGCCGCGATCAACTCGATCGAACTCGGCAGCGCTCCCGACGGACTCGCGGTCTCGGTGCGCTCCGGGCGATACGGCCCTTACCTCGTGCACGGCGAGGACCGCGTGTCGATCCCCGAGGCGACGGAGCCGGATTCACTCACGGTGGAGCACGCGCTCTCGCTGCTCGCGGCGCCGAGCAACGACCGCCAGCTCGGCGTCGACGAGCTCGGTCGGGCCATCTTCTTGAAGGCCGGTCGCTACGGCCCCTACGTGCAGGTCGGCGAGGTGAGCGACCCCAAGGAGAAACCCAAGACCGCGTCGCTCTTCTCCACCATGTCGCCGGAGACCATCACCCTGGAGGAGGCCCTGGCGCTGCTGTCGTTGCCGCGCGAGCTCGGGTCGCACCCCGACGACGGGCAGCCGGTGCTGGCCCAGAATGGCCGCTACGGCCCCTACCTCACGTGGGGCAAGGAGACTCGTTCACTCGAGAGCGAGGACCAGATCTTCACCATCGACCTCCCCGCGGCCCTGGCGCTACTGGCCCAGCCCAAGCAGCGCGGCCGCCGCGCCGCCGCTGGCCCCTTGCGCGATCTCGGCGAGGACCCCGTCACGAAGCGTCACGTGGTGGTGCGGTCGGGTCGTTTCGGGCTCTACGTGACCGATGGCGAGGTGAACGCGACCCTGCGACTGGGCGACACACCCGAGACGATCACGCTCGATCGCGCCGCCGAGTTGCTGGCCGAACGACGCAACGCCGAACCGTCCACGCGGACCACCCGTCCGCTGAAGAAGGCGGTCGCCAAGAAGTCGACGGTAACGAGGTCGACCACCGCGAAAGCCTCGGGCTCGAAGAAGGGCGTGAGCAAGGGTGCGGCCAAGCGCGTCGCGACGGCTGCGGGCGCGGCCGCCAACGCCGCTCTGGCGGTGCGCGCGGGCCACGATCAGTGACGCGGGGTCGCTTCGTCGTCTTCGAGGGCATTGACGCGTGCGGCAAGAGCACGCAGGCTCGGCGCGTCGCCCTGGCGCGCGGTGCGCGATTCGTCTTCGAGCCCGGCGACACGGAACTGGGCGCACAACTGCGGGGATGGCTCCTCGACGCGACGACACCCATGGCGCCCACGACCGAGGCCCTGATGATGCTCACCGATCGCTCGCACCACGTGTCCACCGTGATCGAGCCGACGCTCGAGCGCGGTGCGAACGTGGTCGCCGACCGCTTCTTCGCCTCGACCCTCGCGTACCAGGGGTACGGGCGCGGTGTCGACCTCGCGGACCTCGAGGCCGCGACCGAATTGGCGATCGGGACCTGTCGGCCCGACCTGACGGTGCTCATCGACATCGACGTGGACACCGCCAACGAACGTCGCGCCCGTGACGCGAAGGACCGGTTCGAGTCGGCCGACGCCGCCTTCCACGACCGGGTGCGCGAGGGTTACCTCGAGATGGCGGCGCGCGACCACGCGCACTGGTTCGTGATCGACGGTCGGGCGGGTTTCGAGGAGGTCGCCGCCGTGATCGACGAGAGATTGGACACGCTCGACTGGTGAGCGACGTCTTCGACTCCCTCGTCGGCCAGGATCGGGCGATCGCGGCGCTTCGCCATCACGCCCGTCACCCCGTTCACGCCTATCTCTTCACCGGCCCGGTCGGCTCGAACGTGAACGACGCCGTCACCGCCTTCGCAGCGGCGCTGCAGTGTCGGGACTTCGGTTGTGGTGCGTGCGAGGACTGCCGTCGGGTTCTCTCGCGCGTCGACCCCGACGTGCACGTCGCCGAGCGCGCGGGCGTCTCGTGGCGGGTGGATGAACTGCGTGAGGTCGATCGCGTCTCGCGCCGGCGTCCCCTGGGATCGGGTCGCCAGGTGATGATCATTCCCGACGTGGAGTTGACGGTGTCGGGGGCCGCGCCGTCCGCTCCGGCGTTGCTCAAGTCCCTGGAGGAGCCGCCGGCGCGGACCGTCTTCATCCTCACCGCCGACGAGGTGCCCGAGGCCCTCGACACCATCGTGTCGCGATGCGTGGAAGTCAAGTTCCACGCGATGAGTGTGGTCGATCTCGAGGCGGTGTTGCGTCGAGACGGCGCCGCGCCCGACGTCGCGGCCGCGGTGGCCCGTTCGGCGCGCGGCAACCTCGCACGCGCTCGAGTGTTGCTGCGCGATCCCGGTTTGGACGAACGACTGGCGAACTGGCGCGCGGTGCCCGATCGTCTCAACGGCACCGCGGCCGTCGCCGCGGCGATCGCCGCCGAGATCTCCGGATCCATCGATGCGGCGATGGCCCCGCTCGAGTCCCTGCACACCGAGGACCTCGCGCGCCGAGTTCGCGAGGCGAAGGAGGTGGGGCAGCGTTCGGTGGGCAATCGCAAGGAGATCGAGGCGCAGTTCAAGCGTGAGCAGCGACGCTTTCGCCTCGAGGAACTGAGATTCGGGCTCAGCGTCGTGTCGGGCGTCTACCGCCAGCGCATGAGCGAGGCGCTCGTGGCGCGCCAGGGGGCGCGCGAGGGTGGAGAGGGACGCGACGGCTACCGGGTCGTCGCGTCGATGCAGGCGCTAGAGATACTGATCGAAGCCAATGAGCGGCTCGCGACGAACATCGACGAAGGGCTCTTGCTGGCCGACCTGATGCTCTCGTTGTCGCGGCTCTGAGATGGTGGGGGGAATCGGGTAAACTCTCTAGTCGCGCCTGGGTAGCTCAGTCGGTAGAGCAGCGCATTCGTAATGCGCAGGTCAGGAGTTCGAATCTCCTCCCAGGCTCCAGTCACCTGTATTGCAACACCTGAGCCTTGACATCTGACTCTCAGGTGATGGTTGACACAACAACAACTGATCCTTGACATCAGTCGATCGCTGGCGTCGACTTTGCTAGTTCTTCGGATTTCAACGGTGATTCACCACGACCGTGGCGCCCCCGTGGTGGCCATCGCCTCGTCCTCCTCCACCCCCTACGGCAGCGCATCGAGCGTCACGGCCACGGGCGCCGTGGGGAGCTGCCCCGGCGCCAACACCTGAAAGGGAGCGACCTCGCCCAACCATAGCTTCACCTATTTCAGTGTGGTCGCCACGGTCACGTGACGCTGCGAGGCGAACGGGTGTCGTGATATCGCGCCGCGCGCCGCGCCGGTCACGACCCGTTCTCGACGTCCGCGGCGCGCTCGGCGATCGTCGACTGGACCATTTGAGTGAAGTCGTCGCTACGTTCGGCCCAATCGCGGTAGGCGTCGAAGCTCGGTGCGGCGGGCGAGAACAGCACGACGCCGCCGTCGGCCACCGCCTGGTCGGCCAGGCGGACGGCGGAACGCATGTCGCGAGCGTGGAGTACGCGAGGCATCCCTGCGCACAGCGCGCCTAGTCGCTCGCCCGCCGGCCCGATGACCACCACCGTCGTCGCGGTACCGCGCTCGCCCAGCGACCTCGCGAGTGCGTCGTAGTCGACGCCTCGGTCGAATCCCCCGGCGATGAGCGCGACGGGTTCATGGACGAAGACCTCGAGCGCGGCCAGGGTCGGCAGGGGGGAGGTCGCGAGACCGTCGTCGACGTAGCGAACGTGTCCACCGCGCACCTCGCGCGACGCCACCAGCGTCAGTCGACCCCGCAGGGGTGTGAATTCGTGCGCCCGTCGTCGCACGGCCGCGCGCACGTCGACGACGGTGAGATCAGTCGCCATGGCGCAGGCCGCGAGGGCGAGGCCGACGTTCGACTCATTGTGCGCGCCGAGCAGGCCCAATTCGTGCGAGAGACCGGTGTCGTCGCGCGTCGCGACGACCACCCGGCCACCCATCTGGGTCCTGGCGCGATCCAGTGCGGGGTCGTCGGCGATGAGCGTGACGTGCTTGCCCGCGGCGCGGGTGATGGTCAGCTTGTCCTCGTGGTATTGAGCGAGCGTGCCGTGCCAGTCGAGGTGGTCCGACCCCAACGAGGTGACCAGGACGAGCCCCGGGGCGCGCGTCACGTCGACGGACTGGAAACTCGACACTTCGAGCACCAGCCAGCCCGAGGACGTGTCGAGGTCGGGGTCGTAGGGTGGCCGACCGAAGTTGCCCAGTTCGTGGGCCTCCTCGCCGAGGGCCCGTAGGAAGAACGCCACCAGCGAGGTCGTCGTCGACTTGCCCTTGGTGCCCGTGATCGCGATGACGCGCTGGGCGTCGACCTCGTGGAGCCAGAGGTCGAGGGCCGAGGTGACACTCACGCCACGCTCCTCGAGGCCGACCACGTCGGCGCGCCGTCGCGGGATCCCCGGACTCTTGATGACCACGTCGCAGGTGGCGAGCGCCTCGAGGCCACCGTCGGCGGCGGCGAGGACGCCCGCGTCACCGGGATCGTCGTCGACGATCAGGAGCTCGGCGCCAGTACCGCGCAGGCGCCGGGCCGTCGCGCGGCCCTCGACGCCGTACCCGTAGATGCCGACCCGCTTGTCGTGGAGGTCAGCGAAGCCAGTGGGCCGGAACACGGCTGGGTCCTTGGGGCTGGAGCAGTTCTTCGAAGTCGCGATCGGGGGAGGTGAGTCGGGCGAGCTCCGCGAGTCGTATGACGTCGTGCCACGGCGTCGACTGGCTCACCGCTCGCAGGGCGACGGCACTCTCGTCGGGGTCGCCCACGCACTCGAAGGGCTTGTGCTGGATGCCCAGACCCACCAGCGAGCGCAGCGTCGCGTCGAGGCGCGGGTCGGCGATGGGCTCGCTACGGAAGATCCGGCGCAGCTGGTCGCGCTCGATGAAGGGAGCGAGTATCAGGTTGATGAAGAGGCACTTGTCGCACGTGCCACACCAGTGCGCGGCGCGCTCCCCGGGACGCTGGTTGAAGGCCCGATTGCAGCTGCGAAAGACGTCGTGATACGCGCTCAACCGGGCGAACTGCTGGGCGACCCACAGTTCGCTACGGTCGCGCAGGAAGCTCGCCACCACGAATTCCGGTCCCACGCGCTCGCTCAGCGCGTCCGCGATCAACATCTCGGCGGACCAGGACTTGGACCACTGATGGTTCACGTCCTGGTCGCGCCAGCGCAGGTTCGCCGACGAGGCCGAGTGCTCGTTGCTCATCGCCACCGCGCCGCGTCCCGAGGCCAATGCGGCGACCGCCGCGAGGAGGGTGACCATAGCCGTGACGGGCACGTGGCCGTTGAAGAAGTTGTCGTCGCCGCGCAGGATCTGGGGGTCGAGTTGACGCGTCGCGCGCACGATCTCGAGGCCCGTCACCGCGGCGGTGTCCTCGAGCGGCGCGAAGCGTCCCGAGGCGGGACTCACGACGAAGAGCGCCCGCTCCAGGTGCCCGAGCGACTCGACGGTCACCACCGAGTCGATCCCACCGCCGAAGGGCACGAGCACCCTCGCTTCGTCGATCGTCGGTCGGTAGGAAGTAGCGTCGCGACCACCCTCGACGACGACGTCGTCGAGGTTCAGGTTGTTGCGGTAGGCGTACTCGCCCAGTCCCTCGTGCAGCGCGGCGTCGAGGAGCGCACGGCCATGCGCTCCCGCGGGGGTGTCACCCAGGTCGACGTGGCGCGCGGCGCCCGCCTTGTAGTAGGAGAGGCCCGCCACTAGGTACCACAGCTCGGCGACGGCGACGAGGGCGGGTCGCCGTAGCGGGCCGGTGCCCTCGAAGGACACCACCTCGACGAAGTGGCGCCCGTCGAGTTCGTAGTGCCCGCGCAGTGCGTCGTCGTCGACCTCGAGTCCCACGTAGCGGAAGGTCTCGGCGCGGGTCACGACGCCCCCCTCGTCGAGGCCCCGTCGTCGAGGCGACGAGCGACCAGGGCGAATCGCCCGCAAGGTCGGTGCGCCCGGTCCGAGAAGAACACCGTGGTGTCGTCGGTCGAGAGTGCGAGGGCGCTCACGTGCTGATCAGGCACGCCGGCGCGGCGGAGCTGGTGGCGCACGACCGCCCCGAGGTCGAGTCGCTGGCGGTCCCCGTGGTCCTCCCCGAGCGCACCCTCGATGTGGGCGAAGTGGTGCGCGACGTCGGGTCCGACCTGGTAGCGCTGGGCCGAGATGTGCGGGCCGACGACGACGCGCACCTCCCTCGGCCGGGTAAAGTGGGTCAGCGTCGCCGGGATCACTCCCGCAACGAGTCCTCGCCAGCCCGCGTGGGCCACGGCCAGGCGTTCACCGTCGCCCGCGACGAACAGCATCGGGACGCAGTCGGCCACCAGGACGCACAGCGCCAGGCCGCCTCGCGTCGTGACGAGGGCGTCGCCCTCGAGGTCCTCGCCGGCCCAGCGGTCGACGTCGCTCACCCCGGCGCCGTGCACCTGGTGCGACGTCACCAGGTGCGAGGGCGCCACGTTCGCCGCCGCGGCCACCCGCCGTCGGTTCTCGCGCACCTGCTCCGGGTCGTCCCCGACGTGGGTGGCCAGGTTGAGGCGATCGTAGGGCGCCTCGCTGACCCCGCCGTCGCGCGTGGTGATGAAGGCGTCGACGCCGACGTCGCGCATCGCCGCCAACTCAACGACGCGCAGATCGCCGCGCTCGCTCGTCGCCAGGGTCACTTGGGTCGACACGCGCGACAGATCCCGTTGAGCTCCAGCACGTGTCGTACGTCGGAGTAGCCGAAGCGCTCGGCGATGTCGTGGGCCCAACGCTCCAACTCGGGCGCGTCCACCTCGACCGTCGCGCCACAGGTGCGACAGGCCAGGTGGTGATGGTGCGAGTCGTCCACGCAGCGCCGGTAGAGGGCCTCGCCGCGGTCGGTCATCACCACGTCGACCATCTGGGCGTCGCTGAGCTTGCGCAACTGGCTGTACACCGTGGCCAGCGCCACCTCAGCGCCGTCGGCCACGATGAGTTCGTGCAGGTCCTGGGCACTGACGAAGCCCTGGACCCGTTCCAGGGCACGGATGACCTCGCGGCGTTGCGTGGTGTTCCTCGTCGCGGCCATGGTGACATCCTAGTCGGGTGGGACTTGTTGACTGGAATGATTCCGGCTAACATGTTAAGAATGATTCTGAAAAAGAGGGGACCTTTTCGCGGCGTGTCGCTCGTCGTGGCTCTCACGATGGGCACGATGGGGCTGGCCGGTTGCGCTCCCTCGCACACCGCGACGGGGGTGATTGACGTGGTCGGCGCCGAGGTCCAGTACGGTGACGTCCTCTCGCAGATCGGCGGCGCGTACGTGCACGTGACCTCGATCATGACCAACCCCAACACCGATCCCCACAACTTCGGCGCCACGCCGAGCGTGGCCCGAACGATCTCGACGGCGCGTCTGATCGTGCAGAACGGTGCGGGCTACGACTCGTTCATGAACCAGCTCGAGGGTGCGTCTACGAGCCCCTCGCGCGTGGTCATCTCGGTGGCGTCGTTGCGCCACCAGAGCACCGCCGCCAATCCGCACTTCTGGTACGACCCGACGACCATGCCCCTGGTGGCGTCGACGGTGGCGCAGGACCTGGCGAAGATCGCCCCCGCGCACGCGCCGTACTTCCACGCCCGCGAGGCGACGTTCGCCCGCGAGTGGCGCGCGGTCACCGTGGCGCTCGCCACCGCGCGCGGTCGCTTCGCGGGTCGTCAGGTCGCCACCACCGAGCCAGTGGGCGACTATCTGTTGAGCGCGATGGGTCTCACCATCGCCACGCCCTTTCGCTTCCAGGCCGACGTCATGAACGGAATCGACCCCTCCCCCCAGGACATCGTGACCCAGCAGCGATTGCTGAGCCGACGGGTGGTCGCGGCACTGTGCTACAACGCGCAGGTGACCAGTCCGGTCACCCAGTCGCTGGTGAACCTGGCCGTCGCGAGCCACGTGGCGCTCGTGGCCATCTACGAGACCATGCCCCAGGGCCTGCACGTGCAGTCCTGGATGCTCGCCGAGATCACCGCGGTCAGCGACGCCCTGGCGCACGGTACGTCCACGAGGAGCATCTCGTGAGCGGGTCCTTGGCGATCGTGGACGTGCGCGGCGTGGACGTCGAGCTCGGGGGACGCAGGATCCTCACCGACGTCAACTTCAGTGTGCACCCGGGCGAGTTCACCGGGCTCATCGGCTCCAACGGGGCTGGCAAGACGACGCTGCTGCGCATGATGCTCGGACTCGTGCAGCCCTCGCGCGGCCAGGTGCTCTGGCCGAGCGGCGCGCACGAGCAGCGTCGGGTCGGCTACGTCCCCCAGAAGGTGGCGTTGGACGTCGACGTGCCGCTTCGGGTGCGCGACTTCGTGGCGCTCGGCGACGACGGGCACCGCTACGGGCTACGTCGGCGCAGCCAGGAGACCTGGCGGCGGGTCCACGAGGTCCTCGACTCCGTGGAGGCCGGCGATCTGTCGGAGCGGCGCATCGGGGCGCTGTCGGGCGGAGAGCTCCAGCGCGTCTTGATGGCGCACGCCCTCGTCAGCTGGCCCGAGCTCTTGTTGCTCGACGAACCCCTGGCCAACCTCGACCCGGGGGCGACCGAGGACATCGTCGCGCTCCTCGCGCGAGTGCGCGAGCGCGAACGGGTGGCGATCCTGCTGTCGGCGCACGACATCAACGCGTTGCTCGGGGTGATGGACCGGGTGATCTACATCGCCAATGCGCACGTGGCCAGCGGACCGACTGAGGAAGTGGTACGCCACGACGTGCTGAGCGAACTCTACGGGCATCACGTGGACGTGGTGCGCGTGCACGGGCGCGTGCTGGTCGTGACCGGACCGACGCCGGAGGAGCCGGTGGCCGACCACCCGGACCTCGTGGTGGAGTAGCCGTGCACTGGCTCTTCGAACCGGGCATCTGGTCCAACGCCGCGGTGCGCACCGGCACGGGTGTCGGAGTGGTGGTCGCGGCCGTCTCGGCCCTGGTCGGACTGTTCACTGTCGTGCGCAGCCAGTCCTTCGCCGGACACGCCCTCGCCGACGTGGCGACGGCCGGTGGCGCGGGCGCCGGGCTGTTCGGCTTCTCCCCCCTGGGCGGCTTCGTGATCGGCTCGCTGCTGGGGGCGGGGGCCATGGAGGCCATCGGGGTGGAGCGCGTGCGCCAACGCGACGTGGCGACCGGCATCGTCCTCGGCGGCGCCACCGGTCTCTCCGCGCTGTTCTTGTACCTCATCACCCTCAACAGCTCGCGCACCGGATCGACGCAGTCCATCCTCTTCGGCTCCCTCTTCAGCGTCTCGAACTCGAGCTTCGTGCTGATCTCGGCGCTGAGCCTCGTGGTCATCCTGGCCCTGGGCGCGCTCGGGCGTCCCCTGCTGCTCACCTCGGTGAGTCCCGACGCCGCGCGCGCTCGCGGCGTCGCGGTTCGTCGCGTCGCCCTCGCCTACACCTTGTTGATGGCGGTCACGGTGGGGCTCTCGGCCATCGTGATCGGCTCGGTGCTCTCGACCGCCCTCTTGATCGGGCCCCCGGCGGCGGCGCTGCGGCTCGGGCGACGATTGGGCGCCTCCCTGGTCATGGCCGTCGTGCTGGGCGCGCTCGCGGTCGTTGCGGGGGTGGTGGCGTCCTACGACAGCTACTACTGGTGGCCCTCGCACCGCGCACTGCCCGTGAGCTTCTGCGTGGTCACGATGGTCGTCGTCGAGCTGATCGTGACGAGCGCGCTCGCGCGTCGCGCGGGCGCGCGTGACGCCTCGGGGCGGGCCTGATGTTCTCGAGCTTCATGGCCAACGCGTGGATCGTGGGCACTCTCGTCGCGCTGCTCGCCGGCGCGACCGGGTTCTTCGTGGTGCTGCGCGGTTCGTCCTTCGCGGCGCACGCGATACCGAACGGAGCATTCGCGGGCGCGGCCGGCGCGGCGTTGGTCGGAGTGACGCCCCTGGTGGGCCTCGTCGGCTTCGCGGTGGTGGCGAGTCTGGGCATCGGGGCGTCGCGGCGCCACCGCAGCGACGTGGCCACGGCGATCGCCCTGGTGATGATGCTGGCCCTGGGTGCGGCGTTCTTGTCCCTGAGCGCGGCCTACGAGCCCCAGGTGGAGGCGTTGCTCTTCGGGGAGATCCTCGGGGTGTCGACCACCTCGATCCTCCCGGTCGTGGTCATCGCGTCGCTCTGCGCCCTCGCACTGGCCGTCATGTACCGGCCCCTGCTCTTCAACGCCGCCGCGCCGGACCTGGCGACGGTGAGGGGGCTCGACCCCCGTCGACTCGAGATGGGGTTCATGCTCACGCTGGCCCTGGGGGCCGCCCTCACGGTGCCCGTGGTGGGCGCGCTCCTGACCTTCTCGCTCACCGTCGGTCCGCCGGCCGCGGCGCGCCTGGTGACGCGTCGTCCCCTCAGCGCCCTCGTGGCGTCGATGTTCCTGAGCGCCGCGACCTTGTGGGCCTCGATCGCGGCGTCGTACCAGTCGAACCTGCCGGTGGGGTTCTTCGTGGGCACGTTGAGCGCGGTGGTCTACGTGCTGGCGCGACTTAGCTGCGCGTGGCGCCGGCGGCGTGCGTAACCTGACGAGGTGGGCCTCCTCGCGCACTGTGACTTCCCGGAGCCCGGCACTCCGGTCGACCTGGCGGTGTCGGGCGGACCCGACTCGCTGGGGCTGCTCGCGCTCGCCCTCGAGTCGCGACTCAGCGTCACGGTGCACCACGTCGACCACCACGCGCGCCCCGCGAGCGCCGACGACGCCGCCTTCGTCCGCGAGGCCTGCGATCGTCTCGGCGTGCCCTGCGTGGTCCACGACGTGCGACTCGACTCCCCCGCGAACTTCGAGGCGATGGCGCGCGCCCAGCGCCGCCGCGTGCTGCCCGAGGGTGTCCTGACCGGACACACCATGGACGACCTGGTCGAGACGGTGCTGCTCAACATGATGCGCGGGGCCGGGCTCGAGGGGATGAGCCCCATGGTCGACGACCCGACCAAGCCGTTGCGCCACCTGCGTCGACACCAGCTCCATTCCTACGTCGTCGCGGCGGGGTGGGTGCCACGCCACGACGAGACGAACGACTCACAGCGCTTCCGGCGTAACCGCGTGCGCCACGAGTTGCTGGTGCTGATGGATGACATCGCCCAGCGCGACGTGGTGCCCCTCGTGGCACGCCAGGCCCATCTCGTGGCCGAGGAGAGGGCGTGGCTCGACGCGTTGTCGCACGACGACCTGCGACGCGGGCTTGAGGAGGTGGACTGCCGTGAGCTGAGGGAGTGGCCGACGGCGCGCCTGCGCCGCTGGCTGCGCGCGCGCCTCAGCACTCGCACCGCGCACGACGAGCTCTACCACCCCTCGGCGAGCGAGGTGGCGCGCGCGCTCGCCGTCGTGCGCGGCGAGGCGGTGGCCTGTGAACTCAGTGGGGGGCGGCGGCTCTCGCGGCGCGCGCAACGCCTCACCCTCGAGTGAGGCTCCACTACGCTGTCGAGACATGGGTTCCCTTTCTCGCGACGACGCCAGCGCCCATTGGGCCAACCACGACCTCGGCGAGGTGGTGGTCTCGGCGAAGGAGATCTCCGACCGCGTCGCCGAGTTGGGTCGACAGATCACCCTCGACTACGCGGACCGACCTCCCCTGCTGGTGTGCGTGCTCAAGGGCGCGGTCAACTTCATGGGTGACCTGATGCGCTGCATCGAGTTGCCCGTCGAGATCGACTTCATGGCGGTGTCCTCCTACGGGGCGGCGACCAAGACCAGCGGCGTCGTGCGCATCGTCAAGGACCTCGACCTCGACCTCACGAATCGCGACGTGCTGATCGTGGAGGACGTGGTCGATTCGGGACTGACACTCAACTACCTTCGTCAGTACTTGGGCGCGCGCAGCCCGCGGACCCTCGAGGTCTGCGCGCTCCTGCTCAAGGAGGGCGAGCAGCGCGTCGTGCAGTCGTTGCGCTACGTCGGCTTCACCATCCCCGCACACTTCGTCGTGGGTTACGGGCTCGACGTCAACGAGAAGTACCGCAACCTCGACGCGATCGTCACCTACGTCGGCGGGGCCTAGGCGTGGTCGACCGCGAACGCGTCGCATCACTGGTGCGCGAGTTGCTCGCCGCCATCGGCGAGGACCCCGAGCGCGCGGGACTGCTCGAGACGCCCCGGCGCGTCGCCGAGATGTACCGTGAGCTCTTCGAGGGCGTCGACTCCGACCCCGGCGAGCACCTCGAGGTCACCTTCGAGGAGGGCCACGACGAGATGGTGATGGTGCGCGACATCGCCTTCACTTCGCTCTGCGAGCACCACCTGGTGCCCTTCACCGGTCTCGCCCACGTGGCCTACCTGCCGGGGGTCGAGGGTCGCATCACCGGGCTCTCGAAGATGGCGCGCCTCGTCGAGGGCTACGCGCGGCGATTGCAGGTCCAAGAGCGCATGACCACGCAGATCGTCGAGGCCATGGAGCGCGTGATGCGACCGCGCGGCTCGATCGTGGTCATCGAGGCCGAGCACTTCTGCATGTCGATGCGCGGGGTGAAGAAGGCCGGCGCCACCACCGTGACGTCCGCCGTGCGCGGTGTCTTCCGCGACGACGCGTCGTACCGGGCCGAAGCGTTGCAGTACATCCACCAACGCCGGTCCACGTGGCGCTGATCGCGAATCCGATGGGCCCGTCGGTGATGGGCATCGTCAACGTGACGCCGGACTCCTTCTTCGCCGCCGCGCGCACGCCGCCGCGCGAGCGGGCCATCGCCCGCGGTGTCGAACTGTTCGCGCTGGGTTGCGACATCGTCGACGTGGGCGGGGAGTCCACCCGTCCGGGGGCGCGTGACGTCGCGCTCGACGAGGAGCTCGAGCGGGTCCTGGACGTGGTGAGGGCACTGGCCCCCCACGGTCCGGTGTCGATCGACACCCGTAAGCCCGAGGTGGCGCGCGCGGCCGTCGGCGCGGGGGCGACGGTGATCAACGACGTGTCGGGCGGCCTGGTCGACCTCGCTGGTGAGCTGGGGACGGGCTACGTGGCCATGCACTCCCAGGGCACGCCGCAGACCATGCAGGTCGCCCCTCACTACGACGACGTCGTGGCCGAGGTCCTCGACGCCCTCGACGCCATGGCCGCGCACGCGCGCGCGGTGGGGGTGGGCCAGCTCTGGCTGGATCCGGGTATCGGCTTTGGCAAGTCGGCCGAGCACAACCTGGCGCTGGTGGCACACTGCGGCGACCTCGTGGAACTCGCGCGACGACACGGCGCGGGCGTGCTCGTCGGGAACAGTCGCAAGCGGTTCTTGGCCACGCTGGGGCCCACCGCGCTCGAGGTCGACGAGCGCCTCGAGGGGTCGATCGCCACCGAGGCCTGGGCCCTGATGAGCGGGGCGGCGATGATCCGCGTGCACGACGCCGCGGCGGCGGTGCAGTTGCGCGAATTGCTCTCGCGCCCGGTCGCCGAGGTGGGACCGTGAGGGGGAAGTGGGCCGCGGGCATCGAACCGCGGGGCTTCACCTGGGTCTACCGCGGCAAGCTCGCCGTGTCGGAGCGACCGGGCGGCTCGACGGCGGTGCATCGTCGCGTGCGCCGCGACGAGGAGTTGTTGTGGCTCAAACACCAGGGTTTCGCCCGGGTCGTGTCGATCCTGCCGGTGATGCAGAACCTCGAGACGTACCTGGACCACGGCCTGAGCGCCAGCCACTACGCGCTACGCGGCGGCCCCCAGCAGCGTGAGGTGCTCGGCGCGTGCTACCGCGACCTCTCGAACTCGATGAGCAACAACGTGGCGGTCCTCCTGCACGGCGACGACGTGTCGGACCGCCTGCTGGGCGTGCTCGCGGGCTACCTGGTGTGGAGTCGGAGGGTCGAGACCGCGCCGGCGTCGATCGCCCTCATCGAGCGCCTCTTTCGCCGGTCGTTGGGTCCCGACGGACGCGAGGTGCTGATGAGCCTGCCCGATTTCCCCGACGCGCCCGCACCCCCACCGGAGTTCACGTCGTGAACGATCGGATCGAACTGCGCGGCCTGCGCGTGAGGGCCGTGGTGGGGGTGTTGGCCGAGGAGCGCGAGCGCGAGCAACCCCTGGCGCTCGACGTCGACCTCGAACGTCCCTTCGACGGGGCCGCGCGCGACGACGACCTCGCCGAGACCACCAACTACGCCGAGATCCTCGACGTGGTCGAACGCGTCGTCGTCGAGGGTCGGTTCCTCTTGCTGGAGACCCTCGTGACGCGCGTGGCGCGCGCCGTGCTCGACGCCGACGCCGCGATCGACGCCGTGCACGTGCGGGTGCGAAAGTTGCGCCCCCCCGTGGCCCAGGACGTCGACAGCGTGGGGGTCTCGCACAGTGCGCGGCGCGCGCCGTGACGCGGGCGTACCTCTCGCTGGGTTCCAACCTCGGGGATCGAGGCGCCCACCTGAGGTTGGGTGTCGAGATGAGCGCGAGGGGTGAGCCCCATCGCGTGTCGCGGGTCTATCGAAGCGAGCCGGTGGGCGGCGTCGCCCAGGAGGACTTCTGGAACCTCGTGCTCGAGGTGACGACGACGGCCACGCCCGAGGCGCTTCTCGCGCGCGCCCGTGACGCCGAGGACGCCGCGGGGCGCGTGCGCGAGGTTCGATGGGGCCCGCGCACCCTCGACGTGGACATCGTGTGGGTCGAGGGGGTGACCCGCGACGACGAGGAGTTGACGCTGCCACACCCGCGCGCCTTCGAGCGACGGTTCGTGCTGGTGCCCTGGCGAGAACTGCGCGACGACCTCGTGAGCGAGGAGGACGTCGCGCGCGCGGGCGGCGGGTTGTCGGTTCTCGGTACACTCGAGACGTTGCACTAGACCGAACGGCACCCTCGGGGCTGGAACGGATGGCCATCGTGAGAATCTTGATTGTCGGAGCGGGGCGGGCGGGGACCTCCTTCGCTGGCGCCCTGCGTGGGCACCATGAGGTGTCGCTCGTGCACCACGACGAGCCCCTGGACGCCCTCGCGGTCGACCTGGTCCTACTGTGCGTGCGCGACGACGCCATCGCGGCGACGTCGCGTCGCGTCGCGAACACCGCCGGGGCGGTGGTGGCGCACGTCGCGGGTTCTCGCGGCCTCGAGGTCCTCGATGGGCACGCCCGCACGGGTTCGTTGCATCCGCTGGTGACGATGCCCGACGGGTCCACGGGGGCGAAACGTCTTCACGGCGCGGTCTTCGCCCTCGAGGGTGATGAGCTCCTGGCCGATCTGGTGTCGACGCTCGGTGGCCGGGTGATCCGCGTCGATCCCGCGCGGCGGGCGCTCTACCACGCGACGGCGGCCGTCGCCGCGAACCACCTGGTGGCTCTGATGGGCCACGTCGAGTCGTTGGCGGCGGCCACCGGGGTGCACCTCGATGACTTCATCGCACTCGCGCGTCAGGCCCTCGAGGACGTCGCGCGGGTGGGGCCGGCGCGCGCGCTGACCGGGCCCGCCTCACGCGATGACGCGACGACCATCGACGCGCACCTGGCGGCCCTGCCCGTGGCGGAGCGGCCGCTCTACGTGGCTCTCGCCGAGCGCGCCCGTCGCCTCGCCCGGGAGGGGGCGACGTCGTGCGCCGGTTGAGCAGCGTCGCCGAATGGCGCGACTACGCGCGGTCGGTGCGCGCCGCGGGGCGCACCGTGGGCGTGGTGCCCACGATGGGTGCGCTGCACGACGGGCACCTCTCACTGGTGCGCCGTGCTCGCGACCACGGTGACCTGGTGCTCCTCACCTCCTTCGTCAACCCGCGTCAATTCTCCGACGCCCTC
>JAGXBH010000009.1 GCA_018971185.1 Acidobacteriota bacterium | reverse complement strand
CGCAACGACATCGTGAAGGTGCCGCGGCGGCGCGCCACATTGAAGTCGAGGCGCGCCGAGCGCGTGAGGGTCGGCGCCTCGAGGGCGATGGAACCCAGGTCGACGTGACCCGCGCGGGGCCGACGCACGCGGCTGAGCAGCACTACCGCGACGGCGATCACCAGGGCCACCATGGTGGGGGCGAGCGTGGGCGCGATGCCGCGCGCCATGAACTCATTCACCGTGTAGACGGGCAGCGACGCGGGGTTGTAGGCGAGGATGGTCACCGCCCCGTACTCACCGAAGGCCCGTAGCCAGGTCATGGTCATGCCGGCGCGGATCTCGGGGCCCGCGGCGGGGATCGCCACGCGCAGGAACCTCGAGAGCTCCGAGTGACCCAGCGTCGCGGCCACGTCGAGCAGCGACTGGTCGATCGTGGCGAAGGCGGCGCGCGCCGAGAGGATGAGGAACGACGCCGAACTGAACGTCATGGCGATGACGATGCCCGTGGTGGAGTTGGTCAGCTGTCGATCGAAGTGGCTGCCGAGGAAGCTGTAGGGTCCCACGAGGTAGACGACGATGATGCCGCCGATCACCGGCGGCAGCGCCAGGGGCAGGGCGACGGCCACCTCGACGGCGCGCGAGACGAACCCGTGCGAACGGCCCAGGACGTAGGCCAGGGGTATGCCCAGAACGCAGGTGAGCGCGAGCGACACGGTGGCCGTGGCGAGTGAGATTGTCAGCGAGGGGAAGAGTCCGGCCACGTGGAAGCCGCGCTCGGGGGTCCTCGCGAAGCGCACCACGAAGAGCAGTACCGGTGCGAGCAGGTAGACGACCAGGAGCGCCCCGAGCCAGGTCAGCGGACGACGCCCCACGTCGCGCGTCTACTTCGTCGCTCGGATGAAATGCGCGCCCTTGGCGGGGACGAGGCCCTGGGCGACCATGATCGAGGCCCCTCGCGGCGAGGTCAGCCAGCTGACGAAGGCCGTGGCCGCGGCGGGGTCGGGGGCGCCGTTGAGCGCGGCGACGGTGTAACCGGCCGCGAGGTTGCGCGTGCCCGAGAGGGTGACGTAGGGCAGGTGCGCCGCGTGGGCGGACACCGCGTACATGAACGCGGCGTCGAGCTGGCCGGCCTGGAGCAGTCCCGGGATCGCCTCCTCGGTGTAGACGGTGCGCTGGTCGTGGGCGATGGCGAGGAGCGCGGGCAGGTCGTAGCCGTAGCCGATGCCGTAGAGGGCGTCGAGGTCCAACACCCCGCCGGGGTCGACCGCGGGGTCGGTGCGCCCGAGCTCGAAGCCCGGCGACGTGATCACGTCGTACCAGGGGCGCGTCGTGAGCCGCGCCGCGAAGCGCGAGCGCGGGTAGTAGGCGAGGACGACCGGCGAGGAGCCGATGTCGGTGTATCCGTTGATCCAGTTGCCCTGCGCCGCTCCCTCGAGCGCGAGGTCGGCGCTGGTGGAGGCGCTGATGAACACGTCGCCCTGGAGGGTCTTGGACTTGACGCCGTTGGCGATGGCCGAGGACCCGAGCGGCGTGTTCTCGAGTGCGTAGCCGGTGTCCTTCTTGAAGGCGGCGCCCAGGAGCGTCATCACGTTGGAGAGGGACCCCGCCGAGAGCACCCGGAGCGTTCCGTGGTGCCGGGCCACGGCGCCCGAGGGAACCCCCACGGCGAGGGGTGCGCTCGCCACGAGCGCCACGGCGAGCGCCGTGGCGAGAAGTGAGGGGCGCGCTCGCCCAGCGGTGCGTCGACGTCGTGTGGTCATCGTCGTCCCCTTGTCTCAGATGCGGCACCTAGTCGTGCATCAACCTAGCATTTGCGAGCATCCACGCCATAATTCTCCTTCACTCGAGGAGACGGACCCGGCGGGCGCCACGGTACGCGGGGGAGGACCGTGGATGCGGCGAATAGGGTGATGGTCGTGGACGCCCCGCACGGTCGAGATTGGGTGATGGTGGGCGACTCGCCACTCGAGCCCGAGGCCCTCACGCGCTGGGCGACGCGGCCCGAGTGCGGGGCCGTCGTGACCTTCTGTGGCACCGCGCGCAACTCTTCGACCAGCGAGCACGAGATCCAGGCGCTCGAGTACGACACCAGCGTCGAACTCGCCGAGGACCGCGTGCGACAGGTGATCTCCCTCGCGCGCTCGCGCTGGCCGATGCTCGGTGCCATCGCGGTGCACCACCGCGTGGGCCTGGTTCGACTGCGCGAACCGGCCGTCGTGATCGTGGTCTCCTCACCCCATCGCGCCGCGGCGTACGAGGCGTCGCAGTTCTGCATCGACACGGTCAAGCGTTGCGTGCCCATGTGGAAGCGCGAGATCTGGGAGGGCGGCTCGGCGTGGAGCGAGGAGGCCCAGGACCTGCTCAGCGTCGATGACGTGGGCGCCGGAAAGTGAACGTCGTGAGCGACGACGTGAGAGACGTCCACGACGTGGCGGCGAACGGGTCGGGGCCGGTCGACGGGCGAGGTGGCGTCATCAGCGCCGGCGCGGGTGTGCGCGAGGCCCGTCACGAAGGTGGGCCGCGGTGATCGGACTCGACGAGGCGCGCGAGTACGTCCTGGGGCGCGTCGCGGCCCTGGCGCCCGAGTGGTGCGACGTCGCGCGAGCGCACGGGTGCGTGCTGGCGGCCGAGGTCGTCGCTCGCGAGGCCGTCCCGGGTTTCGCGAACTCCTCGATGGACGGTTACGCACTGCGCGCCAGTGACACCGATTCCGACGGCGCCCGACTCCAAGTGGTCGACGCGGTCCACGCGGGAGACGTCTCTTCGCTAGAGCTGGCCCCGGGTCAGGCCGTGCGCATCATGACCGGGGCGCCGATGCCCGCCGGGGCGGACTGCGTGTGCATGATCGAGGAGGCGGTCCTCGAGGGCGACGTCGTGCGGGTGCCGCGCCGATTCGCGCCCGGCGACTACGTGCGCCAGGTCGGCGAGGACACGACGCCGGGTCAAGTGCTGCTGTCGCCGGGGGACCAACTCGACGCCGCGCGGATCGCCGTGCTGGCCGGACAGGGCATCGCCCAGGTACTCGTGCATCGCCGACCGCGCGTCGGGGTGCTCTCGACCGGCAACGAGCTCGTCGCCGGCCAGGCCGCGCTGGCCCCGGGACAGATTCGTGACCTCAACCGACCGCTGCTCCTGGCGCTGCTCGAGGAGTCGGGTTTCGAGCCGGTCGACCTCGGCACGGCGCGCGACACCCGCGAGGAGATCACCGCGGCGCTGAGCGGCGGCGTGCGTGAGTGTGACGCCGTCGTCTCGACCGGGGGGGTGAGCGTCGGTGACGTCGATTTCGTCAAGGCCGTCCTCGGCGAGCTCGCCGACAGCGAGGCGCGGTGGATGCAGGTCGCCATCAAGCCCGCGAAGCCCTTCGCCTTCGCGGTGGTCGGGCCCCGGCGCACGCCGGTCTTCGGACTGCCCGGGAACCCGGTCTCGACCAAGGTCGGCTTCGAGATGTTCGTGCGTCCGGCCCTGCGCGCGCTCGCCGGACAGCGCGTCCTCGAGCGACCGAGCGTAAGGGCGGTGCTGGACAAGCCGCTCGAACGTGCCAGCGACGGCAAGGTGCACCTGGTGCACGTCACGGTGGTCGTCGACGGGGAGCGCTTCCACGTGATCGACGTGATGCGCCGCGGATCCCATCTCCTCAACGCCGTCGCCGGGGCCAACGCGCTCGCCGTCGTGCCCGAGGGGGCATCCACCAACGTAGGCGACCGTGTGCGTGTCATGATCCTCGACGCCCAGTCGCTCGGGCGCCCCTCGTGACGCGCCTGCTCCTCCTGGGCCCGGCACGGACCGCGGCGGGTGTGCGACATGACGAGATGCCCGGGGGCACCGTCGCCGAGGTGCTGGCCGCGGCGGTCGCGCGCTACGGCGCGCCCTTCGAGGAGGTCCTTTCGGTCAGCCAGGTCTGGCTCAATCGCGAGCCGGTCGAGCGCGGCGTCGAGGTCGGCCCTCACGACGAGCTGGTGGTGCTCCCTCCGGTGTCGGGGGGATGATCCGACGCACCCGTCGTGAGAAGCTCCAGGGCGTGGGCGAGCAGGGGGAGCACGGCCTCGAGACTCTCCAGCGCCCCCCGGGGGGAACCAGGGGTATTGAGGATCAGACTCTGGCCACGGGTGCCGCAGCGCCCCCGCGACAACGCGCCGAAGGGGCTCGTCGCGCGCATCAACTCACCGAATCCCGGCGCCTCGCGTTCGAGGACCTCGAGGGTCGCCTCAGGGGTCAGGTCGCGCGCGGAGAACCCGGTGCCCCCAGTGGTGAGGACCAGTCCGGCGAAACCCTCGCACATCTCGCGAAGTGAACTCGCCACCGCCGCCACGCCGTCGCGACACAGGCGCCGCTCCACGACCTCGAAGCCGGCCGCGACGAGCCGGTCGGCCAGTCGCGGCGACGCGCCGTCCTCGCGCGTGCCCGCCGACACCGAGTCCGACACCGTGAGGATCTTCGCGACGAGGGCCACCACTAGAGAGTACGTGTCGCCGCGCGGGGTGAGGTGTCGGCGAGGCGAGGCGACGCGGGACCATCACGCGACGGGTCGACGCCTACGCGAGAGGTCTCTGGTAGAAAGGGTCGTGGACGAGGAGCGGACGCGGTCGTCGGGTGCGGGTGCGCGCGCGGTGGTGCGCAGTCGCGTCACCATGCAGTCCTCGACCGTCGCCAGCGTCGCCGCCAACTCGTTGAAGAAGGGCGACGTGCTCGGCACCGCCCGCTACGCCGGGGTCCAGGCGGCCAAGGACGCCGCGTCCCTGCTGCCGCTCGGGTCGTCGGTCAGTATCCGCGCGACGCGCATCGAGTTCGAACTGGGTGAGGGGGCGATCGACCTCGAGGTGGCCGTGGAGAGCGCCGACGGTTCCGACGCCCGGATGCCCGCGTTCAGCGCCGCCGCGGCGGCCGCACTCACGATCTACGACATGTGCAAGTCTGCCGATCGCACGATGGTCATCGGTCCCGCGCGTCTCGTGGCGGACGGCCCCGACACCCCCGTCGCGCGCGGGGAGACGCGGGGTGGAGAGGAACCGCGTCCACCGGCGGGTTCGGGGGGCGTCGTCTTGTAAGGTGGCGGTCAATGGGAGCCGCCGACGAGTCGTTCGATCTGAACCTGGCCGCCGCCACCTTGAGGTCCAACAGCACCGACGTGCACATCCTCATGAAGGCCTTGACGTCGGAGTTGTCCTCGACCCTGGGCGAGCGGATGCGCGTGGAGCACGCGGGGGGACGGTTCCGCAAGTCCGACACGATCTCGCGCGTCGCGATCACCATGGGCAACGAGTCCTTCGACGCCGTGATCGAGGGACCCGAGTTGCGCTGTCTCGTCGCACACTCCTCGGGGGGGATCAGGATCCGCAGCGAGACCGTCGGCGTGGACGAGTGGATCGTGCGCCTGCTCGGCGCCGTGCAGTTGGAGGCGCAGCACAGCGAGAGCGCGCGCCAGGCGCTCGAGAACATCGTGATCGGAGGGAACCAGTGACCAACTCGACCAATGACCTGCCCCAGGCCACCGAGCACCGACTGGAGGAGCTCGAGCACGGCCTCTTCACCTCGGACCTGTCGGTGAACGAGTTCCTCCTCATCAAGGAGGTGGGGTTCCACCCCGTGGGGCTGGTGATGGGCTCCTCGATCTACCACACCGGGCTGCAGACCAGGAAGTGGAGCCAGAGCCAGGAGCTCACCAAGTTGACCGAGGCGATGTACAACGCGCGCGAACTCGCCATGACCCGCATGGAGGAGGAGGCCGCCGAGCTGGGCGCCGACGGCGTCGTCGGCGTGCGCCTGGACGTGAACTACTACGAGTGGGGCAAGGACGCCGCCGAGTTCATCGCCGTGGGCACGGCGGTCAAGGCCGAGGACGGGGTCTCGCGCCTCAATCAACTCGGCAAGCCCTTCACCTCGGACCTCTCGGGCCAGGACTTCTGGACGCTGCGCCAGACCGGCTACCTTCCCCAGGGCCTGGTGATGGGTACGTGCGTGTACCACATCGCCCACCGGGGACTGGGCCAGACCCTCGGAACGACGGGTCAGAACGTGGAGCTGCCGAACTTCACCCAGGCGCTCTACGAGGCTCGCGAGCTCGCCATGACGAGGATGCAGGACGAGGCGAACCGCCTCGGGGCGACGGGCATCGTCGGGGTCCGTCTCGAGGAGAAGTCGCACCAGTGGGGTTCGCACACCATCGAGTTCCTCGCCCTGGGCACCGCGGTGACCAAGACGTCCGAGCAGGTCACGCTGCCCAAGCCCACGACCATCATCTCGCTCGACAACTGATGTCCGTGCCACCCGACGAGATGCCCGAGGCCGCGCAGCGACGCCTGCAGCAGGGCTCGTTCTCCTCGGGGCTGAGCGTGGCGGACTTCGGCGCCTGCCTCGACATGGGTCTCGAACCCGTGGGTCTGGTGCAGGGATTCTGCGCGATGCACTGGGGGGCGTACTCGATGGGCGTGCTGGGACGCGGGGTTCCTCCCTTCGCCGCCGCGCAGGGTGGTTACGTGCAGAACTACCAGTGCCCCCACAACATGATGACGGCCGAGCACCGGTCCTGGGGTCAGAACTATCAGCAGGGCTGGATCGAGGACGCCTGGCGCACGGGCTTCAACAACGCCTACTCTCGCAGGAGGCAAGAGGCCCAGTCCCTCGGAGCCGACGGCGTCGTGGGCGTCGTCGACGCGCAGAACCCCCTGAGCGACACCGGGGTCGTCGAGTTCCACCTGCGTGGCACGGCGGTCACGCTGCGTGACGCCAGCGCATCCTCGACACCGCCGAACGCCGCGCCGAGCAGTCCGTGGAGCACCTTCCTGGCGGGTCAACGACTGGCCAAGGTCTTCGAGGCGGGCTACGCGCCGGTGACGATCGTCACCTCGGTCGCCTCGGTGCGGATGTGGTCGTACTGCATCACCGAGTTCCTCCTCGACGGCAACAATGTCCCGTGGGCGAACACCACGGGTTCGAGTGAGATCCATCAGGTCGTCGACGCCCAGAACCAGGTGCGCGACCTGGTGCGCTCTCGCGTGCGCTCCTCGCTGCACGGCGACGCCCTGCTCGGCGCGCACCTCGAGGTGTCGGCCCGTGAGGTCGCCAAGGGGGACTTCGAGTTCCAGTCGCGCCTGAGCGGCAATCGCGTGCGCCGCTTCAAGGAATTCGAGCCCTTGGGGGTGCCTCGCGCGACGGTGCGTCTCTCGTGACCTCCGCCGCGACGCCGCCGGGCCCCTCACTGAGCAACCAGGTCCGTCGCGCGCTGCTGGAGCCGGTGATCCCCACGGACACCACGACGTCGACGACCTCGGACCTCTCGATCGACGAGGAGCTCAACCTGCGCTCCATCGGGTGGGAACCCGTCGAACTGGTGAGCGCGGTCTCGCTGCAGTCGATTCCCTACGGATTCTGGAACTGGGGACAGGGCGAGATCGAGGTGGCCTCGAGGGCCCACGCGGCAGCCTTCCTCAGCGCCACGACGCGACTGGTGCGTGAGGCGGGTGCCGCGGGCGCCCACGGCGTCGTCGGGGTCCACATCGACCGTGCGGTGCACCCCACCTTCGTCGAGGTCTCACTGGTCGGCACCGCGGTGCGGCCGGTGGACCGGTCGCAGCGTCTCTCGAGAGGGGTGTTCGCCTCGGACCTGTCGGCGCGCGATTTCACCATGCTCATGGTCGCGGGTTGGGAGCCGCTGGGCCTGGCCTCGGGCGCTAGCTTCGTCTTCGCGCCGCGGCGCTCGATGAGCTCGACCCTCCAGCAACAGACCCAGAACGTCGAACTGACCAACTTCACCGAGGCGATGTACTCCGCGCGCGAGTCGGCGATGCAGCGGATGCAGGAGATGGCCATCGACATGCACGGCGCCGGCGTCGTGGACGTCACGGTGCACGAGGGTCCGATGGCCTTCGCCTCGCACGCGGTCGGTTTCGTGGCCGTGGGGACGGTGGTGCGCCTGGCGGCGAGCGCGCACCAGTCGATCCAACCCACCGCGGTCGTCTCACTCGATGACCCCACGGTGGCCTTCGACGCGCAGACCCTCGCCTGAGGGTCGGACCCTCTGCGCGCGCGAGCGAGATGACGCGTGACGAGGGTCCGCCGGTCGCGTCACCGGCGGGTGTCCCGTGGTGACAGTCCTTCGTCCACGATCAAGGAGTACCCACGTGCCGAGCGAAGAGTGACGAGGTCCTTCGTCGTTGGCCAGCGGCTCGGCGATCCATCAGCGCTCGTCACGAGGGTGGCGCGATTACTCGTCTGGTCTTGAAGGTATGGTCGTGCATGCGGGCGAGTGGTCAGTCTCATTTTCAAAACGCAGATACTCGACGGGTCTAATCCGCAGTTGGCGAGGGGAATCGTGATGCTCAAATGTTGACATCCCCGGACCAGGAGGCGTTGCGTCTTCGCGCGGTGATCCTCGTACGAGAGGAGGGAGTTTCCCAGTCCGAAGCGGCCCACTCGTCGGAGTCACCGGTCAGACGGTGAAGCGGTGGGCGGCCAGGTTCGACGAGCAGGGCGAGGAGGATCGCGACACGGGGGTGCGAGGTCGTCGACCCGGCGAACAGACGGCGGTCTCGGCGCGTGAGCAGGCGTGGCGGCAGAGGGTGATCCACTCGAAGTGCACCGACAAGTTGAGACTCCCGGGATTCCTCTTGACGAGAGAGGTCGTCGCTGAGTTGATCAATCACAACTACGGCGTCGATACCTCACTCCGCGCCCTCGGCAACTACCTAAAGCGCCGGGGTTCCAGTCCTCAAGAGCCCGTGAGCAGAACCCTCGAGCACGATTCCGTGCTCGATCGGGAGTGGACCGAGAGGGTTTAATCGGAAGTCGCCGCCAAGGCCAAGCGCGAGAATTCGTAGATCATCAGTGGTGGCGAGACGGTACCGGCGGTGATCCCAGCGTCGGAAGCCCCTGATCCCTGAGTGGCGAGACCCCGGTCATCTAAGGAACTGGCCAGCGCGTCGGGGCCAACGTCATCTCGGCCATGTCACTCGCGGAAAACTCTTCTTCATGGTCTTAGCTGGTCGGACCAACGGGTGCTGTTCTTCACGTTCTTTAGGGCGGGTGCGCCAGATGCACGGGCGTGCGGTCTTCTTGATCGTCGATGCTCACTCGACTCATCGCACGAAGATGGTCCGCCAGTTCGCCAGACAACTCGATGGACTCCTGCACCTCTACTTCCTGGACTACAGCCCGTGCTCAAATCCGATGGGCCGCTCCATTACGATCTCTAGTCCAAGATTCTCGGACGCCGGCGTCCTCGGACTCGTGACGCGCTCCTCGACTTCGTTCATTCGCACCTTCGTCGTCACTAGTAACGGCCACACGTCGTCGCAGCCTTCTTCAGCGAGAAGCGCGGCTTCGCGACAGCGTGAGGATCTCTCGGCTATTTGAGTGCTGTAGTCGTAAGTCTGAGGATTCGACTGGCAACGAGATTTGCCGAGCTGGTCGCGACGCTTACTTGATATGGGTCGTGGGACACCACGATCGCGTGGCCGTTGTCGTAGGTGAAGGCGCTACGAGGCAGGTGGATCACGATGTTCTTCGACGCGCCCGCGGCCAGGTCGACGCGACCGATGCCGCGTAGTTGCTCTGGCGGCTCGCCAAGGCCACGTGGGTATCTCACGTACACCTGAGCGATGTCCACCCCGGGCACGTGGCCGGAATTCGTAATGCGCAGTGCCACCTCCACGCCCGAGCCCGATCGCGAGATCGAGATGTTCGACCACGAGAATCTCGTGTAACTGAGTCCGTAGCCGAAGGGGTAGGCCGGGGTCACCGAATTCGCCTGGTACCAGCGATAGCCAATGTCACTGAGTCCGCCGAATTGCACGGTGCCGCCTCGACCGGGATATTGACTTAACCGCGACGCCGGGGTCTGCCAGGCAGTACTTGGGAAGCTCACCGGCAGTCGACCCGACGGGTCGACCGCACCGGTGAGGACTTGGGCGATCGCCGCACCGACCATCTGTCCTCCGTACCAAGCCTCCACGATTCCCGCGACCTTCGATCGCCAGGGCATCATCACGGGGCCACCCGTCGTCAGCACCACCACCGTGCGCGGATTCGCGCGGGCCACGGCACTGATCAACGCGTTCAAGTCACCCTGGAGCCAGAGCGAGGTAAGGTCCGCACCTTCTGAGAGGTTGCTGCCCGCGAAGACTACTGCGGTGTTCGACCGCCTTGCCGCCGCCACGGCGGCGTCGATCTGGGGTTGCACGTAGTCGATGCCGAAGCCCGGCGTGCTCGTGGTCCCGAGTGAGAACCATCGCGCCACGAGGGTGTAGCTGTGGCCCGCTACTAGAGAGACCGCCGTCGACTGAGGGTAGAGACCGTGCAGTCCCCGGTCCGCGAGAATCGTATGACCGTTCAGTGAGAGCCAGGTGTCGCCAAAGTCTGACAGACCCATCACATATGTGCCAGTTTTCTCAGCATTAATGGTCACTTGCCAATTGCTCCAACCCGCGCCGCGTCCCGGCGTTGTTGCGGTCAGGGCCATGGGCGTTACGGCGTTTGCGTAGAAGGTCGCCGCTTCTCCACTGTCGGGTATGGTGCGCAGAGCATCGGGGCTTTCTGCCGGTGGCGCCGTTCCCGTCACGACGTCGGCAATCTTCAGCGGACTGAACTCCATGCCGCTGAGGCTTCCCGGACGGTAGATCACACTCGCGTGGGGCAACATAGTTCGCAGTGCGGCGAGGGGTGTCGTGAGCGACGACGCGCGCACGCCCGAGCTGCCACCGCCGCGAGAGATGATTCCCTGGTTCGCATCAAGGCCGATCACCGCGACCGACAACGTGGTTCGAAGTGGCAGGACCTGGTTCGAGTTCTTTATCAACACGATGCCCTGACGTTCCGCGCGTAGAGCTACCAGTTCGTGTGTCGCGGAGGTGGCCGACTTCGCGAGAGCAATACTGCGTGGATTCGTGACTAACCCGTAGGCGAACATCTCGGTCAGGACCGAAGCGACCGCGCTGCGCAGCGAGCGAAGTCGCAGGTGCCCACTCTCGAGAGCGAACAACACGGCCGAAGGCGATGATGGCTTCACCAGACTCATACCCGCCGCGACGGCCGGTGCTGGCGCGGTCGTCGCACCGTAATCGCTGCGGACGAAGCCGCGAAAGCCCCACGACCGAAGCGTCCGGTAGAGAGAGCCGTTCGAACAGGTGTTGACATCGTTGATCATGCCCATGGCGCACATGATCGACGCCACGTGGGCCAGCTTCACAGCGGACTGGAAGGGCGCGTTGTAGATCTCGGCGAGGACCCGGCCCGACAACTTCTGATTGAGGCGGCCGCGTGCGTTCTCCTGGGTATAGGCGCTGAAGTGCTTGGCCTGCGCCATCACACCGGTTGATTGGATTCCCTCGATCGCGGCCACGCCCATGAGGCTCGCGAGGAATGGGTCCTCGCCGTAGGTCTCGAAAGCACGACCAGTGAGGGGCGTGCGAATCAAGTTCAAGTCCGGCGCCTGCAAGACATCGTAACCCTTGGTGAGTGCTTCCTGGGCCATGGCGAAGCCAACTTGGCGAGCGACGAGCGGGTTGAAGCTCGCGGCCACCGCGAGTTCGCTCGGGAATTGTGTGACCTCGGTGGTGTTGTTACCCACGCCCGCTGGACCATCGACGAGCGAGAGGGCTGGAACGCACAAACGCGGCACCCCGACGTTGAAGTTTTCGACTCCCGAACCGTGTCGTAGCACGACGAAGTTCGCCAACTCGCTGGGGGTCATGAGGCGCGCCACCTGCTGGGCCATGTGCTGGGCGGTAAAGCTGTGGTGCAGACTCTCGGCGATCCAGGGACAACTGATGGTCGTGGACGCCGCGCCGGTGACCCTCGTCGTGGCGCCCATGGTTGTGGACGGACCAACCCGCACGAGAGAAATCGTCGCCACCAACAGCGACACGACAATCAAAGACACGATGGCCGAGCGCGTGCGCAGATGGTGACGGAATCTCACGAGTGGGATCTTTCAATAGTTAAAATTCTGACGTGAAACAACTTCTCGAACGGCGCAGGGAGTCCCCGTAGTGAGGACAGACTTGTAGCGATCTCCGTCGAACCTCTCAAGAGGCTCTGTTTGCGGGTGCCCACTCGCCACGTTCATGACCGTGGCGAGTGGGCACCTCGTCCCTTACTGGGCGCCTGTCGTCTGGCTGTCGACGTTGGAACCGCCCACGTCCTGAGCACCCGCGGCACCGTCGGACTCGGTCGAAGTTGCCTCTGATGAGTTCTCGTTCGACGCCGCCTCGGTCGAATCAGGGGCGGTGCTCTGCGAGCCACTCTGGCTACCCGACTGGACGTTCGCGCCCGAGTCGAGTTGGGAGCCGGTGTCTGCGACGGTGCTCGCGACCGTCGGTACAGTTGTGCTCCCCGACGCCGACGCGACGCCTGAGGCCATTCCAATTCCCACTGCTGAGCTGCCAAGAGCAATCAGCCCCGCCACGCCGACGCCAATCTTCTTCATCTTCATCATCTTGTACTCCTCATTGTTGAAAGTGCGTCACCCCGATTGGTGGCACTATGGCCACCCTGCCAGGACGGCGCTGAGAAACCCTTGAGAAGGACTCAAAGCGTACTCAGGCGTTCACTAGTACGACCACCACTGGGCATCACGAGCGGGCGATACAATCACGTAAAGGCGTACCCGACGAAAGGGCGAAGAGACCCGATGCGGTTACTGCTCGTTGAGGACGAGGTGGGCATCGCGACCAGTCTGAAGCGTGGTCTCACCGCGGATGGATTCGCCGTCGAGGTTGCCACGGATGGTAAGACCGGACTCTGGATGGCCAGTAACATTGACTTTGACATCATTGTCCTCGATCTCATGTTGCCTGGACTCAACGGCTTCAGCGTTTGTCACGAGGTTCGCGAGCGAGGTGTGTGGACTCCAGTTCTCATCCTGACCGCGAAGACGGGAGAACTCGATGAGATTGAGTCGCTCGACAGCGGCGCGGACGACTTCTTGACCAAGCCGTTCTCTTATCCGGTGCTACTCGCACGCATTCGATCGCTCCTGCGGCGAGGCGCCCGCGAACGACCGACCGTGCTCGAGGTAGACGGTCTTCGCCTCGATCCGGCGACGCGGTCGTGTTGGCGAGAGGATGTGCCCATCGCGCTCACACCGCGAGAATTCGACCTACTCGAATTCCTGATGCGCTCGGGGTCCCGTGTGGTCAGCAAGGACGAGATCCTCGAGCACGTCTGGAATCCCGAGTTCGAAGGCAGCCCTAACATCGTGGAGGTCTACGTCGGATACGTGCGTCGAAAGATCGATCGGCCGTTTGGAACAGAGACGATTCTCACCGTGCCGGGAAGCGGATATCGATTGGCCGAAAGTGGCCGCTAGCACGTTCGTACCGCCAGCCACCATCCGCTCTCGTCAAGGTCTTTTTCGTTGGCTCTCTTCGATTCGAGCGAGGACCGTGCTGGCTTCAGTCATGGTCGTCGGTATTGCGCTTGGGGTGACCAACGTTCTTCTGGTCGTCGAGGTGAAGGCGTCGCAACTGAGTGGGGTGGACCGCGCGCTACGCCTCGAACTCAACTCTCTCGTTGCCGCCACCAGCAACGGCTCGATTCCAGGAACACTTCAACTGACGTCCCAGGACACGTCCTTTATCCAGATCGTGAACGCCAGTGGCCACGTACTCGCTAGTAGCGCCAGCGTCCAGGGCGAGAGTCGCATTGCGGCGTTCGCCCCGAAAGGGTCCGGCGATTTTCGTACTCTTTCGAACTTGCCCATTGGTTCCGGGGATAGCTACCGCGTGGCCGCGACCATTGTGAGCACCTCGGGCGGATCGATCATCATTTACGTGGGTGAGTCGCTCGAAGCCATCACTCACTCCGTTCATGCCATTCTGGTCGGCCTACTTGTCGTCGACCCCATACTTCTCATCATCGTAGGATCGACAGTTTGGTGGCTTATAGGTCGAGCACTTTCGTCGGTTGAGGCCATTCGCACCGAAGTGGAGGACATTACCGCCCGGGCACTCGAAAGACGAATCACTGAACCCACAGTGCACGATGAAATCGGTCGCCTGGCCGTGACGATGAATGCAATGCTCGAGCGGCTCGAAGCTTCGAGCCGGCGACAGCGAGCCTTTGTTGCCGATGCGTCGCACGAGCTTCGCAGCCCTCTCGCCGCAGCACAGTCTGAGCTCGAGGTGAGCCTGTCTCACGTCGCGTCGACCGATTGGCCAGATTCGGCACGCATCGTGCTCGGCGACATTGAGCGAGTTCGTCGCATCGTGGAGGATCTGGCAATCCTTGCACGATCAGACGAACAGACAACTGAATGGAACCCCCGCAGCGTCGATCTGGACGAACTAGTACTGCGAGAGTGCACTCGACTGCAGCGAATCGCCCGTGTCACAATCGACGCGTCCTCTGTTTCGGGTGCGCGAGTCGCGGGAGACCCCGAGCACCTTGGACGAGCGATAAGGAATCTGCTCGACAACGCAGTGCGCCACGCCCGTCAGCAGGTAAGCGTCACCTTAAGCCAGGATTCCGAATGGGCCGTCCTCGAGATTCGTGACGATGGCACCGGGGTGAGCGTCGAGGACCGCGATCGAATCTTCGAGAGGTTCGTCAGAGTCGACCAATCGAGAGCTCGCTCAAGTGGCGGCAGTGGACTGGGGCTCGCCATCGTTTACGAGATCGTTATGGCCCACGGTGGAACAGTCGAGGTCACCGATGCGAGACCTGGTGCAAGATTCATCGTGCGACTTCCCAGGCCGACATCGTGATCGGTCGCTCCTGAAGTTGGATCGCTCGCGGTCGGCTGAGAGTACTCGTGGTGCCTCAAGGTTGAGTCCGGGCCCGCATCGGCGCCAGTGGTGATGAGACGAGGCGGCGACACCTGGCCAGAGAGACGCGCTGGACCAATGGTTCCTCATGGTGCGCGCGAACAAAATGGGTCACGGCGCAACGGTGGGGCGCTAGAGTTATTTGCGTGTTGAAAGCAAGTACTCAGTCATCGTCGCTCGACCGGTCGCCGGAATCCGAGGTCATCGACCGGATCCAGGCGAGTCTCAAGCTGGTCGCCCAGTCGGGCAACCAGGTTCGCGTGCACGAGGAGTTGCTGCGCGTGGCGGGCGTGCGCATCGACCGGGCCGGTCTGGCGCTGCTCTACAAGCTCGGGCGCCACGACGACCTTCCGTGTCGGGTGACCTCCCTGGCGGGGATGCTCGGGGTGGACACTCCCACGGTGACGAGGAAGGTGCAGCAACTCGAGCGCGAGGGCTACGTCGTGCGCGAACCCGACCCCGAGGACCGAAGGGCCTCGTTGATCAGCCTGACCGAGAGCGGCCAGAACGCCCTCGCCCGGGTGCTGAGCGCCCACCGCGAGCGCCTCGCCCGGCTCTTCAAGGACTGGGACGAGGCCGACGTGCAGAATTTCGCGACACTGCTGGAGAGATTCGCCGAGTCGCTCCACACCGACACGGAGGACAACTATGGCGACTGACACCATCCAGGGGAACCAACCACCCGAGGAGCACGAGTTCTCCCCGGAGGAGCACCGTCGCGTCCTGGTGATCGTGTTCGCCCTCATGCTGGGCATGTTCCTCGCGGCGCTCGACCAGTCGATCGTCTCGACCGCCCTGCCGACGATCGCGGGCGACCTGCACAACCTCAACGAGCTCTCCTGGGTGGTGACCTCATACCTCATCACCTCGACGATCTCGCTGCCGCTGTGGGGCAAGCTCGGCGACCTCTTCGGTCGCAAGAAACTTTTCCAGGCGTCGATCGTCGTGTTCTTGGCCGGGTCGATCCTCTCGGGCCTCTCGCACAGCATGGTGCAACTCATCGTCTTTCGCGCCATCCAGGGCATCGGCGCCGGCGGGTTGATGGTCGGCTCCCAAGCGATCGTCGGTGACGTGATCCCGCCGCGACAGCGGGGACGCTACATGGGCTACTTCGGCATCGCCTTCGGACTCTCGAGCGTCCTGGGTCCCCTGGCCGGCGGGTGGTTCACCCAGCACGTCTCGTGGCGCTGGATCTTCTACATCAACGTCCCCATCGGGATCCTCGCCCTGGTAGCCATCGCGGTGGTCCTCAAGATCCCCGCCCACCGCGTCGCTCACAAGATCGACTACTGGGGGATGGCCCTGCTCTCGGCGGGCGTGGTCTGTCTGATCCTGATGTTGACCTGGGGAGGGACCCAGTACGCGTGGGCGTCGTCGACCATCATCGGTCTCGGCGTCGCCA
This sequence comes from Acidobacteriota bacterium, assembly GCA_018971185.1. Taxonomy (GTDB): domain Bacteria; phylum Actinomycetota; class Acidimicrobiia; order Acidimicrobiales; family RAAP-2; genus RAAP-2. The sequence continues at coordinate 44,015 of JAGXBH010000009.1, read as the reverse complement.
GCGCGGTCCTCCTGGCGGCGTTCTGCTTCGTGGAGCTGAAGGTGAGCGAGCCCATCATCTCGCTGCAGTTGTTCTCAAATCGCACCTTCAGCGCCGCCTCGGCGGTGGGCTTCGTCATCGGCTTCACGATGTTCGGTTCGATCGTCTATCTGCCGCTCTACTTGCAGGTCGTCCACGGTGCGACTCCTACTATGTCGGGTCTCGAGCTGTTGCCGATGGTGGCGGGCATGCTCATCACCTTCGTGATGAGCGGCCAGTTGGTGACCCGCACCGGCCGTTACAAGATGTTCCCGATCCTGGGTTCCGCCGTCGTCGCCTTGGGCCTGGTGCTCCTCTCGCGGCTCGGGCCCGACACTGCCTTCTCCTACGCCGCGGTCGGCATGTTCATCGTCGGACTCGGCTTGGGTCTCGTGATGCAGATCCTCGTCGTCGCGGTCCAGAACGCCGTGCCGCACTCCCAGTTGGGCACCGCCACGGCGACGGCGACGTTCTTTCGCTCGATTGGGGGTGCCTTCGGCGTTGCCGTCCTGGGGGACGTCTTCAACAACCGACTGCTGCACGAGCTGCGCACCAACCTCTCGGCGACGCAGCTCGCGCGCATGGTGAAGGGCGGCAGCGTCGCGATCAACCCGGCGCAGATCGACCAGTTGCCCGTGGCCCAGCGCACGCAGGTCATCGACGCCTTCAGCCACACGCTGCAGACCGTGTTCGTGTTCGCGATCCCCTTCGCGATCGTCGCCTTCGGACTCAGTTGGCTGATGAAGGAGATCCCCCTGCGCACCCAGGCCCACGTCGCCACCGAGCCGGTGTTCGACGCGCCGGGCGAGTACTCCGGGCTCTAGCCCTCAGTGGTGCACCAGGCCTCATTGCGGCACGGCGCTGAACACTGGAGAGAGCCTCGTTCGCGTCTCCCTCGACGCGCTTCGTCCCCGCTTCGCGGGTCCTCGGCGACGAGGTGCCGGCGTCGGCGCGTGGCGTCGTCATCGGTCGATTTCGTGCCCTGCAGGGGATCTCGCTCCTCTGTGTGAACAGTCGAGCGTCGCGAGATACATGATCTGTTCAACCCGCGAATTCACGCCCGCCCATCACTTCCTCGTCACGGAGCGGTGCCGACGTCTCGTCGGGCACTGAGTCGAGCGGTTCGGTGAACTGCGGTCGGTCGGGGACCTCGTAGCCTCAAAAAATATTGACGCACCGTCAATGAATGCGACGGCGTGAGGCGACAATTTGACAGTGCGCCAGTTGTTGGCGAATTGATGTCGTGGTGCGTTGGTTGCCATCTGGTTGTCCAATACTTGTGCGCGTGTTGACGTTGAGCAAGGAGTGGGAATGACGAGATTCTTCGTGAGAGTGATGGTCAGTGTCGCAGTGAGTGTGGGCGCCGTGGCGGGCGCTTCGACGGTCGCGGACGCGGTGGGCGGTGGCTACGCGCCGGGTTCGGCGGTCCCGGCGGGCGTACCGGGTGGTTTCAGCAGTGTCATCTTCGCGAGCACATTCACGGCGAAGGGGGGCCACGTCCTCGTCCATCACGACGGCGCGGCGCTCAACATCACGGTGCCACCCGGTTCCTTCAAGTACCCGTACCACGTCGCACTGACCAGTGCCAACACGAACTCGATCCGCGGCGAGCTCACGGGTCGTCTGCGCGGTGATGTGGCGATCTTCGCTTCGGGTTTCGTCCTGGAGCGAAGGGGGCACCCGCTCGGGACCGTCCACCCCGTCACCCTCACGCTGAGTGGACCCGAGTTCAAGCGCGGCGACGTCGTCGTGAGGTTCTTCCACGGTCGATTCGTGCCCCTCGACACCCTCACCATGAACGCGAAAGTGGTTGTCACCCTCCACGGTGTGACCGAGTTCGCGGTCGTCGCGCCCAAGCGGTGACCTCCCTTTGAGAGATCTCGACGGATCCTTCGTCGAGTGCTCGCAAGGATGAGTCGTGACCTCGCCTCGCGGCGCCCGAGCGAGCCCACGACGGCGACCACGACGTTGACCACGACGGCGACCACGGCGGCGACCACGGCGGAGAACACGGGCGCTCGCGTGTCCTCGCCAGGGCGGCCCCTCGAGGTGACCGACTTGGGGGAGAGCGCGGGCTGGAGCTTGGTCGCGGTGATGATTCTCCTCACGGGTCTCAAGGTCTGGGCGGGCCAACTTGAGTTGCCCGGCGCCCTCGGGCTCTCGCTGCTCCTCATCGTCGTCGCGATGCTCGCGCTGATCGTCATCTGGTCGCGCCCGAACCTCGCGCGAGTGGTCCCGGTCGTCCTCCTCATGGCCGCCATCGCCGGGTTCGTCGCGATGGTCGTGCTCCTGGTGCTCGGCAACCCCACTTATGGCACCGACGAGATCGCCTTCGACCAGTACGCCGCGGCGATGGCGATGCACGGCGTCGATCCCTACCTGCACTCGATGGCTCCGTCGTTGGCGCTCTACGACGTTCCCGATATCTTCCGGACGTTCTTGCTCAATGGTCACGTCGTGAGCAGCCTCTCGTACCCGGCGGGATCCTTCATCGCCTACATCCCGAGTCTGCTCCTGGGGATGCACATGCAGGCCGCCGTCGCCACCGACAGCCTCGCCTGGGTGCTCGCCATGGTGCTCGCCTGGCGGCTGCTGCCCGCGGCGATCTCGTGGTTGGCACCACTGCTCCTGCTCTCGCAGGTCCTCATCGGCTACAGCGCCGGCGGTGTCACCGACACGTTGTACCTTCCCTTCCTCGTCGTCGGCCTCTGGCGCTGGGACCGCTACGGCGACGTCACGGAGTCCTCGTGGGCCCGGTGGGTCGGACCCGTCGCCGTGGGACTGGCCTGCGCGATCAAGCAGACGCCGTGGTTCGTCGTGCCCTTCCTCGTCGTCGCCACGTGCTACGAGGCGTCGCGCCGGGGACAGCGATGGGGGGTCGTGGGCGGTCGCTACGCGGGAATCGTCCTCGGCGTCTTCGCACTCGTCAACGCGCCCTTCATCGTGAGCGCCCCCGGGGCGTGGCTGCGCGACGTCGTCATCCCCCTGACGTCGCCCACCGAGCCGGGCGGGCAGGGATTCGTCGGGTTGACCCTCTTCGCGCGACTCGGGGGACAACTGTACTTTTACACGTGGGCGGGAGCCGCGGCGTTGCTCGGTGCGCTCGGCGCGTTCATCGGTTGGTACCGGCACCTGAAGCGAGCGTGGGTGTTTCTGGTCGCGTTCGTGTTCTTCTGGCCCACGCGTTCCTTCGGCTCGTACCTGATCATGCTCCTGCCGGCCGCCCTCGTCGCCGCCACGTCGGTGCGTGCGTCGGGAAACGGGGAACTTCCCCTCGCTCGCGTCGCGCGGTGGGCCAGCGTCGGTGTCGTGGCGGTGGGTGTCGCCTGTGGCGTCGCGGCGACCTCGCTCGCCCCGGCCCTCGACCTGCGCGTCCTCGGCGAGGTCTCCACCGGACAGTTGCAGTCGATCGACTTCCTCCACGTCGCCGTGGCCAATTCATCGGGCTCGGAGGTCACTCCGCACTACGCGGTGACCCCGACCGGACAGATCTCCTCCTTCTGGCGCGTGGTCTCGGGACCGCGCGTGTTGGCACCGCACTCCTCCTCCCGCGTCGTCCTCGAAGCCCCCAACGCCCAGTCCATGCCGTCGATCGTCGGCGGCTTCATCGTCGACGCGTTCACCGCCTCGCCCGCGCAGATGGCCACGACCTCAGAGGTCCGTCTCAATCAGACAGGCGCGGTCCTCTCGCCAGAGGACGTCAATGCCCCCCAGCCAGTGGGGCGGCGGATCGACATGCGGGTCCAGCTGGTCGATCGGGTGGGAGACGCGGTACATCGCGCCGGCGTCCGCGTCGACCTGGGACAGGTCGTCTACCAGCAATCGGGACTGCAGTACGGCGAAGCGTCCATCAAAGGGGAGGCGGAGGGCCAGACACCGGTGGGGGCGCTGACCGATTCGTCGGGTGTCGCGGACTTCGAGGTGGTGGGGGTGCAGGCCCAAAGTGTCCCGACCTTCTTCCAGGCGTGGGTGGTCCGAGGGGGGCGACCGCCCCAGAGCTATTCCAACACGGTCTCGGTCCAATTCGTGGCGACCCGGCAGCACCGCGGGCGCTGAGTCGCGCGAGTCGGTCGAAGAACCGTTGGTCTCGGCAGGCCCCAGAGGAGGTGTCGAGGTGACGGGGCACCACGTTGCTCTCGCGACGCGGACCCACCCGACGAGCCGAGTCACGTCGCCACGATCGCTCGGCGCAGTCCTTCCCCGTGGTGCGGCGCGCCGATTCATCCCACGACCAGGGATGTTCAGCGGTCGAAGTCGGTCAGGACCGCCGCACCGGTGAAGCGGTCGTGCGCGAGGTCACTGAGGGCCTGGTCCGCGCGGTCGAAGGGGTAGGGGTGGGTGGTGACACGGATACCGATGCGCTGGGCGATCTCGAGGAAGTCACGACCATCGCGCCGGGTGTTGGCGGTGACACTGAGCAGGCACCTCTCCTGGAACAGGTGTCGTTGGTAGTCCAGGGCCGGAACAGCGCTCAGGTGGATCCCCGCCACCGCGAGCACCCCGCCACGGTCGAGCGCGGCCAGGGCGACCGGGACGACGTCGCCCACCGGCGCGAACAGGATCGCGGCGTCCAAGGGTTCTGGCGGCGGGTCGTAGGTGTCGCCCACGCTCTGCGCCCCGAGCGCGAGGGCCAGATCGCGCGCGGCGCGCGAGCGCGTCATCACGTGGACTCGCGCACCCTGGGCGAGGGCGACCTGTGCGGTGAGGTGGGCTGACCCGCCGAAGCCGTAGATGCCGAGACGCCCGCCCGGAGGGAGATTGGCGCGACGCAGGGCTCGGAACCCGATGATGCCCGCGCACAGCAGCGGCGCCGCGGTGACGTCGTCGATCCCTTCGGGTAGCGGGTAGACGAAGTCCTCGTTCGCGAGAGCGTACGTGGCGTAGCCGCCGTCGACGTCCCAACCGGTGAAGATCGGTTCGAGGCAGAGGTTCTCGCGCTCCGTGAGGCAGAAACGGCAACGACCGCAGGCACGCGAGAGCCACGCCACCCCCACGCGTTCACCGGGTCGAAGCGACGTGACCCCCGCGCCGAGTTCGTCGACGACACCGACGATTTCGTGCCCCGGCACAACATTGACGAGATGTATGGGGAGGTCACCCTCGGTGACGTGCAAATCGGTCCGGCACACCCCGCACGCGACGACGCGCACGCGAATCTGACCGGGTCCGGGCACGGGCACCTCGCGCTCACCGAGGACCAGAGGTCGTGTACTCATCGGTCCGCCCCGTCCGACCGACCAGCATCGCATCGACGACGTCACCGGGAGTCCTGCACGAGCATCATCACGATCTCGAGCATCGCTTCTCGAGGTGGTACGTGGAAAGGGACTCAAGCCCTCTTCGACTCACGTTGCCCGAGGTGGTGTCACGGGTCTTCGTGGTGTCACTCGTGCCGACCCTCCCCATGGGAAGCCATTGTCCGTCGTGATCAGGATGTCGGTCGCGGCCGTGGCGCCCTCGTGACACTAGAGATATTGCGCCGTCACGTCCGTGGCCAGTCCCGGGTACCGCCGGGGATATCGACGTCGCGCGACCCACACGACCATCAGTGCGGACGGTGTGGAGTTCTTTGGTCACCACGTTGCGGGACGCGAGCATGCGTGCGCGAAGAGTGTCGCCGACTGACCACCCGCGTCGTCGGTGCCATCGCTCCAGTGATGGTCGCCACGAAACGCGGTGACGCGACACCGAGGTGCCCGTCGGGCGTGATCCAATCGTCGTCACCTCTCGGGGTCGGGTGGGTCCACCCCCTTGAGTGATTCGCTGGTCTCGCACCGACGCGATTGTGTTCGTGTGGACGCCCTGTCGTGAGATGTGGTTTCCTCACGGCGACGGGTGGATGACGGCGTCGGCACGACCGGCGAATCCTCCGCGTCGGTCCTCGCCGATCATCCCTTCAGGGCGTAGACGACCGCCACTTGCACGTTGATCGGTTGAGAACCCGCTTGGAGGGGCACGCTGGAAGCAGTGCCGAGGGACGCCTTGAACTCGGGGAAGGGAATGGTGACGGAGGACACGTTCTCCTGGTCGGTGATCTTCTCGATGGCCCCCAGGCTCGCGCCGCCGCCCTTGGCCACTTGGGAAGCGGCGGTACGGGCATCCTGCATCGCCTTGACGCGGGCTTGGGCCAGGTACTTCGATTGGTCAGAGATCGAGAAGCTGATCCCCGAGAGCTGGATCCCGTTGCCCGCCACGCGGACCGCGGCGTCGAGGGCGACGCCGGCCGCCGCGATGTTGTGCATCGTCACGTTCACGTTGTTGTCGACGGTGAATCCCGTCACGGCTCCCTGGTTGTTGGTATTGGTGTAGATATCGAGTCCCGACGTCTGCATGTCGCGGTGCGCCACCCCGTGGGCGAACAGCGAGTTCTCTAGGTCGCGGACACGGACATTGTTGGCGGCGAGCGCGTTGGCCGCCGACGCGGCCACGCTCTGCACGCCGATCTGGAAGGACACCGTGTCGGGGACGCCTTGCACGGTGCCAGATCCGGTCACCGAGATGGTCCCCGGGGCGTTTTGCGTCGGCCGGTCGATCACCGCGGCAACGACGATGGCGGCGACCACAATGACCGTCAGAACCGCGGCCATCGCCCAGCGTGTCACGGGAGGCGCATCGCGACGTAGTTCCGTCTGACGGATTGGCGCGTCGGCACCACTGTTGTCGTTCATACTCTCGGTCATGACGCCTCCTCATCGGAACCAATAGACCCACGCCACATCGACGTTCGGGTATCCGTGGTTCCTTCTTGCGCATATATGGAGTGAGAGGACGCGGAATTACCGAGATGCCCTGATGTGGTCTCCATAGCCGCTGAGGCCAACGACCATCGCGAGATGATTATCAGCGTCGACAATGACTTTCAACTGGGATGAATCGGCTTGTGTCTCCGTGGACTTTGAACCACCTAATCAGGTAGTTCAATTGTGGATCTCGGGCCACGCATTAGGGACCGGCAATTCCAAGATCTCGATGACCAACTCATCGACAATGCGCACCAGGGGGGTTGCATGGCGAAGTCCGAGGATAACGCGAATGGAGGTCGAGTGAAACGAGCGCGAGTCGGCGCCCAGCTGTCGCAGAGCGATATCGCGCGGCGTGCTGGCGTCGCACAAGACGTCGAGGGCGCTGACGAGTCGGCCCGTGGGGAGCCATTGCTATCCACACTCGAACGCCTCGTTCCGGCAACGCGACGTCGCCTCGTTCTCGACGCGGCACTCTCGAATGACGACAAACCCGGTACCCCCAACACCCCTCTCGGCCGTCGGCTCCGCCAGGACCGACACCGAACAATCACCGGTGCGGTGCGACATGATGCGAGCAAACCCGCGTCACCTGGCAGATCTACTCAAGTACCGCCAACGCCGCCTTCAACTCTAGGAACACCTCGTGCGCATGCTCGGCGAGGGTCTTCGTGCCCGGTGAAGTGGTCCACCGCTCGAACGCGGTGTAGAAGGCGCGCGTGCCCAGTTCGGCTGCGATTTCGGCGCCGAGTTGCGAGACGCCGCGCGAGCGAAGCGCCTCAGCGGTCGCCGCGGTGTGCGCAGCCCGTTTGGAGGCGGACCGCTCCCGTAACTCTGGCGTGTTGACGACGACGGTCCGCAGCTTGCGCCCGACCTCGCGGCGCTCTTGCGGGAACGAGGATGCGAGAGCGTCAAGGGCGGACTTCACCATTTCCAGCGGCGTGGCCGATTCAGGGGCCTCGGCGATTGCTTCGCTCATGATTCGGCTGTGAATCTCCTGCCCAGCGAACAGGACCTCGCGCTTGTCGCTGAAGTGGCGGAAGAAAGTGGTCTTGGTCAGCCCGCCGGCGCGTTGCGCGATTTCATTGATCGTCGTCGCCTCGTAGCCCTGCTCTGCGAACAGTTCGACCGCGGCGCGGATCAGCCGTTCCCGCGCGTTGGGATCCCATCGAGCCATGGGGTGAATTCTAAGTGATGTGACTCGGTCACTTCACGTGCTACGGTGACGTTACCAAGTCACATCACTATCCAAGGAGAACCTCCATGCGCATCTTCGTCACGGGCGCCAGCGGCCACATCGCTTCTGCCGTCATTCCCGAACTCATCCAGGCAGGCCACGACGTCGTTGGGCTCGCACGATCCGACGAGGCGGCGGCGAGCGTCACCGCTATGGGCGCTACCGCCCACCGCGGGGACCTGGCCGACCTTGACGGTCTGCGCGAAGCGGCCCGTAACGCCGATGCGGTCATCCACCTCGGCTTCCAGCACGGGGGCATCGCCTCAGGCCGTTTCGCCGAGCTCGCCGCACACGACGAAGAGGTCGTCCACGCGATCTGCGGTGAACTCATCGACACCGGAAAGGCATTCCTCGGCATCGGTATGGGCCCGGTCGCCAACCTCGCGAACCACCCGAATCCCCGCGCAAAAGTCGCGCTCGCCATCCACGGGTATGCCGAACGCGGTGTACGTACCGTCCTGGTCGCCGTCCCCAACGTCACCCACAGCGAGCGCGACCACAATGGGTTCATCCCGCAATACATTCGGATCGCCCGCCAGACCGGCATCGCTGGTTACGTCGGAGAAGGCACTAACACCTGGGCCGCCGGCCATACCCTTGACGTCGCCCGCGTCTGGACCCTCGCCGTGGCCAAGGCTCCCGCAGGCTCGCAGGTCACCGGCGCCACCGAAGCCGGTGTCCCAGTTCGCCTCATCGCCGAGTCAGTTGCAAACCACCTCGGAATCGAAGCGGTCAGCATCTCGGCCGCTCAGGCAGCCGAACATTTCAAGGCCTTCCCCTTCATCGGCATCGACGTCAAGATGCCCAACGAGGCAACCCGGGAACTCCTCGGCTGGGAACCGACCCACCCCACCCTGCTCGCCGACCTCGACGCCGGCTTCTACTTCAACCGCTGAGCCCACGGCGGGGACGAGCGCGCAGGGTCAAGCAATTGTTGAGGCCTATCCGGCCAGCCCGGTTAATCACCGGGCCACGCGTGACGGAGGCCGGTGAACGCCGGCTGAGAGATACCCCACCCAGCGGACTAAACCGAAACCATCTGATCGTGGCAAAGGTCGGCCGTGCTGATCACACATCGTGGTTCAACATCCCTTCGGACGAGGATATGGAACGACACTTAAACCTCTCCAGCGGGGTGTGTGGCGCGGTGATGGCGTTGTAAACAGGGACTGTACTGCGCCGGGGCTGAAGTGACGAACATCAGTTCCTCCGCTGAACCTTGTGGGACACAATACGAACCAGATTTTCTCCATTCTCGGGATCTGCTCATAGACAATACGTACTAGTGTCTTCGCATGGCGAAGCCCGAGGACGGTCGCACCGGAGATTTGCTGAAAAGAGCACGTGTCAACGCACGGCTGTCGCAGACCGATGTTGCGCTGCGCGCTGGCGTCGCACAAAGCGTGATCAGTGCGTACGAGTCCGGCCGCAGGGAACCATCGTTGTCGACACTTGAACGACTCGTACAAGCGACGGGACACCGCCTAGTGCTCGAGTTGGAGCGTTCGAGTGATTACTCACCTGGGCTCCCTGACACCCCAATCGGTCGTCGGCTCCGTCAGCGCCGACGCTCGATACTGGCCTGTGCGGCGCGCCATGGTGCGAGCAACATTCGCGTCTTTGGAAGCACTGCCCGGGGTGAAGATCAGCCCAATAGTGACGTCGACTTGGTGGTCGATTTGGATCGAAAGACTGGACTATTCGCTTTGGAAGCACTGCGTAGGGAACTCTCGGAGATTCTCGGCGTCTCTGTTGACGTTGCTCCTTCGGACAGCCTCCGATCTCGGGTTCGCGAAGAGGTTAAACGCGAGGCCATCCCGCTATGAGTGCACGACACGACGAGGAGCGCCTTACCGATATTCTTGGCGCGATCACAGCAATCAGGAGTCACCTCACTCGTGGCGATCTTTCCGACGGACTCATCTTCGACGCCGTTCGGTGACGACTGATCGAGATTGGCGAAGCAGTCAAGTTGTTGGATCCCCAACTCCTCGCGAGCGAACCGGATATCAAGTGGTCTGACGCGGCCGGTATGCGGGACTGGCTGGCTCACCACTATTTCGACACGTCTCGAGCAATCGTCGAAGCGACGATTGAGAGGACCTTCCACCCCTGGAGGCGGCTGTCGTGCAGCTTGGAGCGCGGCTAGAACTCTCCAAGCAACACACGCAACATTCACAATCGCGAGAAGAACAATGGTGAAGGGCTAGGCCGTTAGTCCACACGAATCATCAACGTCAATTGCCGCGAATCGTCTGTTCCTCGACATCGTGATTCTTCGGTAGACCTTGAGGGACACAAGAGGGACTACCGTCGTACGACGCCTTCAATGTCAGGGACGATGTAGCCTTTGCGCGCACGCCCACGTCAATGTTGGAAGGGGGGATTTCTCCCTAGAACCGGATACCTCAGCACTATCGGTCCGCAGTTGGTTAGCTGCCTCTGAGATGCTGGGCCCCGAGTGGAGGTAAGGGGATTCGAACCCCTGACCCCTTGCATGCCATGCAAGTGCTCTACCAGCTGAGCTATACCCCCGAAGGAACAACGATGCTAGCAGGCACGTCAGGTTGAAGGAAATCCACGGCCGCGCCGTTGGATGCTTCGCAATTCAAGCTGTGAGTCGTCGGATCACTCGCGAAGTGCGCTCCTCGGACGTCTTTCGGCGTTAGATTGAACCGAAGTGCCGCCCCTTCGAAGGGGTCCATGCGACTTAGCCGAAGGTCGCCTCGTGACGGGCTGAGGGCTTATTTGAGGTCAGGCCCTGAACCTCATGGATTCGAGGAGGTCGGCCAACTCGTTGGCGTGTGAGAGGAACGGGGAGTGGTCGCTGTCGAATTCGACGATGTCATCGCAGCGCTGAGCGATCTGCTCCTGCACCTCGGGCATGATCGCCTGATCGCGCTGGCAGATGACGTAGGTGGAGGCAACCGCGATGTTCTCCGACGTCCGGGGAGTGCGAAAGCTCGCGAGGGTCTGTGACGTCACCTTATTGATGGCCCACTCGCGAGTTTCGTTGTCGCAGTCGCCGTAGAGGGCAAGAGAGGCCGGTACCGGATCGAGTCGGAGCTGGCCATCCTCGCGGATGATGGCGTCGTCGAGGGGGGAGCGGCGTCCGTACTCGCGCGTTACCTCACCCGCACTCTGGCCGAGACGTGGGACCAGTGCCGCCAGATAGACGATCCCGCGAAGCTCGCTGAGCTTCGGTGTGGCCTCGGCGACGACGGCCCCGCCGTAACTGTGGGCGACGAGCACCACGGGTCCGCGCTCGACGCTGAAGTGACGCAGCGCGCGCACGTCGGCGTCGAGGTCGATGCGCGGGTCCTCGGAGTTCGAACTCGGCAGGTCGAGCGCGGCCCACGTGATTCCCCGTTCGTCGAGGACACTGCCCAGTCGCTCCCAGCACCACGAGCCGTGCCAGGCGCCGTGTACGAGTAGGAACGTCGGTGTGCTCACTCTTCCCCCCTGTCGCAGAGAAGAATACGTCACGAGGGCGCTGGGGTGACGGAGGCGCCTCCCCGGACCGGGCAGGGCGCGGAGTGGGCACGGGAGCGGTTCGTCGCCACCTGAACCTCCTTCGAAGCGCCGACGACGATGACCAAATGACCTTGGTCATCGGGTGCACGGAGACCGATGGTCGTAGCCTCGAATGCTGTGCCGCACACTTCGGCTCCTCCCTGGCAGTACGCCTCCTCGAGGTCGGTCACGTGCGGCGTCGCGCAAGGCCCTCGGGGCGGTGACCCAAGGACAACTCGACGTCGCGGCGCGCGTTGGACGCACGTCGTGACGACCATCCTCGGTGTCGTCGGACTCTCGCTCGCCCTCCTGCCCTCGATCGTCGCGTCAGCCTCGTCGTCCTCGGTCGCGTCGTCGTGCCCGTGGATCCAGCAGAGCCAGAGTCACGGCGTGAAGGACAGCGTGCTCGCGAGCGAGGTGGCGGCGAGGATGACCACCTCGGAACTCGTCAACTTCGTCGTGGTGAGCGCCAAGGGTCCCATCGAGAACATCAACGTGGGCGTGCCGAGACTCTGCGTGCCCGCGCTGACGCTCACCGACGGCCCCAACGGCGTCGCGGGCAACCTCACCGGCGTGACGCAGTTCCCCAGTGAGATATCGGTCGCCGCCACCTTCAATCCCTCGACGGCCAAGATCGTGGGTCGCGCCATGGGACAAGAGGCGTTGACCAAGGGCTTCGACGTCCTGCAGGGTCCCGACCTCAATCTGGTGCGTTCGCCGATGAGTGGTCGCGCCTTCGAGACCTACGGCGAGGACCCCTACCTGGCGAGCGCCATGGGCGTGGCGGCGATCGAGGGTATCCAGTCGACGGGCGTGATGGCGCAGGCCAAGCATCTGGGTGCCTATACCCAGGAGAACGCGCGGGCGCGGCTCGACCAGGTGGTCAGTGCGCGGTCGATGGCCGAGATCTACGACGCGCCCTTCGCCGCCGCGGTGCGCACCGCGCACGTGGCCTCGATCATGTGCGCGATGGGTAGCGTCAACGGCGTCAACACCTGTTCGTCGCCCTCGATCTACGCCACCCTCAAGGCGTGGGGGTTCGCGGGCTTCGTGCGCAGTGATTACGCCGCCGTCGAACTACCCGCTCCGGCCTTCAACGCCGGCATGAGTCTGATCAAACCGGCGAGCGTCGCGCAGATCTCCGCGCTGGTGTCCCAGAGGAGTCTTCACGTCGCGGCGCTACGTCGCGCGGTCACGGCGGTGCTGACCGAGATGTTCGCCTTCGGCCTCATCAGCGCCCACCCCCGTACGCTGCGACTGGGTGCGGTGGCGACCTCGCCGGCCCACGAGAACGTCGCCCTGGCCGCGGCGCGCCAGAGCATCGTTTTGTTGCAGAACAACGCCGACGTCCTGCCACTGGCGCAGAACCTCCCATCCTTGGCCGTGATCGGTGTCGACGCCTACGATGCGGTCACCACCCGCGGCGGCGGCAGCTCCGGGGTGCACGCCTCGAAGTTGGGTACCCCACTCGCCGCACTCCGTTCCCAGTTGCCCCGTACGCGGATCACCTATTCCCCGGGGGGACTGCCGGGACTCGAGTTCGATCCCCTGAACGCCTCGGACATCACCGCGGGCAAGGCCCCGCCGTCGGAGGTGCCGATCACGTCCCCGGGCGAGGCCGGCAAGGGAGACATCGCCATCGACTACGCCAAAGCCGTCACGCCCGCCGCGCTGACGGCGACCACCCCGGGGACCGGTGAGGGCTGGAGCAGTTGGGACGTCACCTTCGTCGCGAAGAGGAGCGGAACGTACGTTCTCGGCATGGAGGACATCGGCGACACCTGGTTGACCCTCAACGGTGCCACTGTCATGGCCGATCGCGGCATCCACGGCCCCTACCCGCTCTCGACCTCGGTGCGACGGACGGCGGGGAAGTCCTACACGGTCCAGGCGCGCTGGTTCGCCCTGGACGCCAAGGTGACGCCGCGATTCGGCATCGACTTCGTCCAGCCCCAGATCAACGCCGCGGTGTCCGCGGCGAAGAAGGCGCGCGTCGCGGTGGTCTTCGCGAGCAACCTCCTGACCGAGGGCGCCGACATGCCCTCGCTCTCGTTGCAGGGTGACTTGGACGCCCTGATCGAGGCGGTGGCCGCGGTCAACCCGCGCACCGTGGTCGTGCTCAACACCGGCGGTCCGGTCCTGACGCCGTGGCGCGCGAAGGTGGAGGGCGTGGTCGAGGCGTGGTACCCCGGAGAGCAGGGGGGCCAGGCCATCGCCCAGGTGCTGACCGGTGCGGTGGACGCGACGGGACGACTGCCGCTCACGATGCCGGCCTCGGCCCAGGCGAGCGTGGCCGCGGCGGTCACGCAGTTCCCCGGACAACACGGTGTGGTGAACTTCGGAGCGCTGAACGACATCGGATACCGGTGGTACCAGTCGAACCAGGTCGCCGCGGCCTACCCCTTCGGCTACGGGCTGAGCTACAGCACCTACCGCTGGTCCAACACCCAGGTGACGCGCACCTCGAAGGGCGTGCGCGTGACCCTCGACGTCCTCAACACGGGGCGACGCGCCGGCTCCGACGTGGTCGAGGTCTACGTGGCGTACCCGCCGGCGGCCGGCGAGCCTCCCGAGCAGTTACGCGGTTTCGCGAAGGTGCAACTCGCCCCGGGCGCGACGCGCCACGTGGTGATCGACCTGCCCACCTCTGACTTCACCTTCGCCGGGGCGCGCACCATGCTCCTCGCCTCGGGCGCCTACACCGTCTCCGTCGGCACCTCCTGCGTGAACCTCGTCGCCAGTCAGACGGTCCAGCTCAAGTAGTCCGGGCCGACGCCCCACCTCGTGCGCGCGTCGTCACGCCGTCGTCTCGCGTGGCGTCGATGGGAGCGATCTCTCGAACTTCGGTAAGTGTTCGTCGCGCGACGCCATAAGCCCGGGATGAGCGAATTCTTATGCGAGACCACAGGGATTTTTAATCCATTTCACAGATGCTGGCATATCCTGGCCCACCGCCAGGATCGGCGTGAACTGCCGACCGGGGCGAGGAAAGGGACCACAGCGATGACCTCAGGACCGCGTGACGTGTCGGTGACGTCGTCGCGTCGCCGCATCTCGCACCGTCGCCGCGTCGCCCAGTCGACCTTGGTCATCGCGTTGCTCGCCCCCCTGGCGCCCATGTTCACCCCGTCAGTCGGCGCGTCGTCGGCGTCGCACGTCGCGGTGTCGCCCAGTGCGCAGTGTCCCTGGATCGGCGAGAGTCTCCAGCACCACGGCACGGCGTCGCAGTGGGCCGCCCAGGTGGCGGCGCGCATGACGCCCGACGAGCTCGCCAACTTCGTGGTGCTCCAGACCGGTGCGGGCATCGAGAACTTCAACATCGGCGTCCCGCGACTCTGCGTCCCCGAGTTGACCCTGGTGGACGGGCCGAGCGGCGTGGGGGCCAACGCGCTCGGCGTGACCCAATTCCCGAGCGAACTGGCGGTGGCCGCCAGCTTCAACACCGCCACCGCGCGCCAGGTCGGCTTCGCGATGGCCCAGGAGGCGCTGACCAAGGGCTACGACGTCCTGCAGGCGCCCGATCTCAACCTCATCCGCTCGCCCTTGAGCGGTCGCGCCTTCGAGACCTATGGTGAGGACCCCTACCTGGCGGGCGCCATGGGCGTCGCGGCGATCCGCGGCATCCAGTCGACCGGCGTCATGGCCCAGGCCAAGCACCTGGGCGCCTACACCCAGGAGAACGGTCGGGCGCGGATCGATCAGCTGGTGTCGCGACGCGCGCTGGCGGAGATCTACGACCTGCCCTTTCGCGCGGCCGTGACCCAGGCGCACGTGGCCTCGATCATGTGCGCCATGGGCGCGGTGAACGGACGCAACACGTGTTCGAGTCCTTGGCTCTACGCCACCTTGAAGTCGTGGGGGTTCCACGGCTTCGTGCGCAGTGACTACAACGCGGTGACCGCGCCGGTCGGCGCCTTTCGCACCGGCCTCAGCCTGATCAAACCCGCCACCCCCGCCCAGGTGCTCGCCGGTCTCTCCTCGGGGGCGCTGCGCGTCGCGGTGCTGCGCCACGCGGTGGCCTCGGTGCTGACCGAGATGTTCGCCTACGGACTGGTGAACCGCCCGCGTAGCCTGGCGCTCAGCGCGAGGGCCACGAGCGTGGCCCACCTCAACGTGGCCCTGCGCGCGGCGCGTCAGGGTATCGTGCTGCTCAAGAACGCCGATCACGTCCTGCCCCTCGCCAATGCGGGCTCCCTCGCCGTCATCGGCGTCGACGCGCGCACCGGGGTCACCACGCGCGGCGGTGGGAGCTCGGGCGTGCACGCGTCGTCCCTCGAGACCCCGCTCGCGGCCCTGCGCAAGGTCCTGCGCCACGTCCACATCTCCTACTCCGCCGGGGGGCTGAGCGGGATCGAGTACGACCCGCTCAAGATCACCGACATCACGGCGGGCTCGGCGCCGCTGAAGGAATTGCCGATCACCCTGCACGGCGAACCGGGCAAGGCCGACCTGGCGATCGACTACGCCGCCCAGGTGACCCCGGCGGCGCTCACCGCGACGTCGCCGGGCACCGGGGAGGGCTGGAGCCACTGGACGGTGACCTTCCGCGCCGAGCGCACCGGCACCTACGCGCTCGGCCTCGAGGACGTGGGCGACACCTGGCTGAGCATGAACGGACACGTCGTCCTCGCCGACCGCGGCGTGCACGGGCCCTTCCCCCAGTCCACCTCGGTGCGACTGCGCGCGGGCCAGAGCTACACGTTGAGCGCCCAGTGGTTCTCCCTCAACGCCGCGACCCAACCGCGTTTCGGCATCGACTACGTCCAGCCCGAGATCAACGCGGCGGTGGCGGCCGCGCGGCGGGCCCACACCGCGGTCGTCTTCGCGAGCAACCTCCTGACCGAGGGGGCGGACCAGAACTCGCTCCTCCTGCCCGGGTCACTGAACGCGCTGATCTCGGCGGTGGCCGCGGCGAACCCGCGCACCGTGGTGGTGCTCAACACCGGGGGGCCGGTGGTGATGCCCTGGAAGTCCAAGGTCGCCGGCATCGTCGAGGCCTGGTACGGCGGGCAGATGGCGGCGCCCGCCATGGCCCAGGTGCTCGCGGGGGTGGTCGACCCTTCGGGCCGGCTCCCGGTGACGATGCCGGGCTCGACCTGGCAGACCCCCGCCGCCGACGCCGCGCAGTATCCGGGGAGGAACGGCGTCGTGAACTTCGCCGGGCTCAGCGCCCTGGGGTATCGCTGGTACCAGGCGAACAACGTCACGCCGGCCTACCCCTTCGGCTACGGGCTGAGCTACACCTCCTTCGCCTGGTCGCGGGTCGCGGTCTCTCGCGCCGGGGGCGGCGTGCGGGTGTCGCTCGACGTCACCAACACCGGCGCGCGCCCCGGCGTCGACGTGGTCGAGGTCTACGTCTCGTACCCCTCGGGCCTCGGCGAACCCCCGAGTCAGCTGCGCGGCTTCGCGAGCGTGGCGCTCGGGATCCACGCGACCCACCACGTCGTGATCGACCTCGCGCGTAGCGCCTTCACCTCGTTCAACGGTCGTTCCTTGGCCGTGGTCCCGGGCGCCTACGGCGTGAACGTCGCGACGTCCTCGGCGAACTTCGTGGCCACGCAAACGGTCAACTTCGCGTCGTGACCCCTCGCGTCGTCGCGCGCGATGCGACGGCCCCCTCTGACGACCCCCTCTAAACTGGGAGGATGGCCCGCCCCTTTGACGTGAGTGCAGTGGAGAAGAAATGGCAAGCCCGCTGGCGCGACGAGGGCACCTACGAGGTCGACAACGACGACGAGCGCGAGCGCTTCTACGCCCTGTGCATGTACCCCTACCCCTCGGGCGCGGCGCACCAGGGGCACATCCGCAACTACACCTTCGGTGACCTGGTGGTCCGCTACCAGACCATGCACGGCAAGGCGGTCCTCTCACCCTTCGGCTTCGACTCCTTCGGGCTCCCGGCCGAGAACGCCGCGATCAAGGCCGGCAGCCACCCGCGACTGTTCACCGAGGCGCGCATGGCCGAGCTCAAGTCCTCGGTGCAGCGTCTCGGTGCGGTCTTCGACTGGCGCCGCGAGGTCTACTCCCACGACCCCGCCTACATGAAGTGGGCCCAGACGATCTTCCTCAAGTTCCTAGAGGCCGGGCTGGCCTACCGCGCGCTCGCGCCGGTCAACTGGTGCCCCGGTTGCGCCACCGTGCTCGCCAACGAGCAGGTGAACCCCGACGGCACGTGTGACCGCTCCGGCGACCTCGTGGAGCGACGCGAGCTCGAGCAGTGGTTCTTCAAGATCACCGACTACGCCGAGCAACTGCTCAACGACGTCGACGACCTCGAGTGGCCCGAGCGGGTGAAGACGATGCAGCGCAACTGGATCGGCCGCAGCGAGGGCGTCGAGTTCGACCTACCCCTCGTCGAGGACCCCGCCCGCGGCCTGCGCGTCTTCACGACCCGGCCCGACACGGGCTTCGGCGTCACCTACGCCGTCGTGGCGCCCGAGCACCCGATGCTCGAGGAATTGACCACCGTGGACCATCGCGACGAGGTGCGTGAGCTGGTCGAGCGGGCGCGTTCGGCCAGTGAGCTCGAGCGCACCGCGTCCTCGGACGCCGGAGCGGGCCTGGAGAAGCGCGGCGCCTTCACGGGCAGCTACGTGACCAATCCCTTCAGCGCCCAGCCGGTGCCGGTGTACGTGGCGGACTACGTGCTCGGCACCTACGGGACGGGCGCCATCATGGCGGTGCCCGCCGAGGACGAGCGCGACTTCGCCTTCGCCCGCGTGCACGAGCTGCCGGTCGTGCGCACCGTCGAGCCCCCCGCGGACCACGGGGAGGGCCCCTACGCCGGGGAGGGCCCCCACATCAACTCGGGCTTCATGGACGGGATGGACGTCGCATCGGCCAAGGAGGCGGCGACCGCGTTCTTGGTCGCGCACGCGCGTGGTGAGCGCAAGGTCAACTACCGCCTGCGCGACTGGCTGGTCTCGCGCCAGCGCTTCTGGGGATGCCCGATACCGGTCGTCTACTGCGACGTCGACGGCATCGTCGCGGTGCCGCTCGATCAGCTGCCCATCGTGGCCCCCGACGACGTCGTGATGGACCAGTCGGGGCAGTCGCCCCTCGCGACCCACGAGGGCTTCCGCGACACGTCGTGCCCGACCTGCGGCCGCCCGGCGCGCCGCGAGGCCGACACGATGGACACCTTCACCGACTCCTCGTGGTACTTCCTGCGCTACGCCGACCCCTTCACGCCGGGGATGGCGTTCGATCCGGTGCAGGCCGCCAAGTGGATGCCGGTCGACCAGTACATCGGCGGTATCGAGCACGCGATCCTGCACCTGCTCTACGCCCGCTTCTACCTCAAGGCGCTCATCGACATCGGCCTGGCCCCCGGCTTGCCGCGCGAGCCCTTCAAGCGCCTCTTCACCCAGGGCATGATCCGCCTGGACGGCTCGAAGATGTCCAAGTCCAAGGGCAACCTCATCGCGCCCGAGAAGTACTACGACACGGTGGGGGCCGACGGGTTGCGCCTCTTCCACCTGTTCGTGGGCCCCCCCGAGGACGACGTCGACTGGACCGCGCAGACCGAGGACATGATCGAGGGCTGTGCTCGCTTCGTCGACCGCGTCTATCGCCTGGCGCACCACGACGAGTGCTTCTTCCACGACGAATTCACCCCCGAGGACGAGGAGGTGCGCCGCGAGGTGCATCGCACCATCGCCAAGGTGACGAGCGCGATGGAGGGTTGGAGCTTCAATACGGCGGTCGCCGCCCTGATGGAGTTGCTCAACACCCTCTCGCGCTGGGCGCGACGGCCCGAGGGGGCCCACCTCGCCACGCTCGAGGAGTCGATGGACCTGATGCTGCGCCTGCTCGCCCCGATGGCCCCGCACGTCACGGCCGAGCTCTGGGAGGAGCGTCACCCGGGCGAGCCCTCGGTGCACGCGACGAGTTGGCCGGTGGCCGATCCCGCCCTGGTGGCCCACGCGAGCGTCGTGATGGTGGTGCAGGTGAACGGAAAGATCCGCGCGCGCCTCGAGGTGAGCCCCGACCTGAGCGAGGGCGACGCGGCCGCGGCGGCCCTCGCCGCGCCCGAAGTGGTGACGACGTTGGCCGGCGCGACGCCCCAGCGCGTGGTGGCGCGTCCCCCGCGTCTCGTCAACGTCATCGTCTGATGTCGCACGGCTCGTCGGTCGTGGTCGAGCCACCGCGCTTCGACCGTCCCGAGGTCGAGGTGCGCGCCTCGACCAAGCGCAAGAAGACCGGGGCCGCGCACTGGTCGGGCAGTCGCATCGTGGTCCAGATCCCGGCGCGCCTGAAGGGCAAGGAGCGCTCGCGCTTCGTCGACGAGCTGGTCGAGCGCCTGATGTCCCAGCGCCCCCAGCACACCAGTGGCGACGCGTCGCTGGAGGAACGCGCGCGCGTGCTCGCCGAGCTCTACGTGGACGGGGTCGAGGCGGCCTCGGTGCGCTGGGTCACCAACCAGCGCCGCCGCTGGGCCTCGTGCTCACCCGCGTCGCGCGAGATCCGGGTGTCGAGTCGCCTACGTCAGTGTCCGGAGTGGGTGATCGACGCGGTGTTGGTGCACGAGTTGGCGCACCTGATCGAGGCCGACCATTCGCCCGCCTTCTACGAGCTCGCCAATCGCCACCCGCGACAGAGGGAGTGCGAGATGTTCCTCGACGGCTACGCCCTGGGTCTGGGACTGCGTATCGAGGACGTCGACGTCGACGTCGCGGTCGACGCGGCGGGCTGACTCAGTTCTCGCCGCGTAGGAACTTCTCGAGCTCCTCGGCCAACTCGTCGCCGCTCGGCACTTCCTCGCCCAGCGAGGTGCCCTCGCTCTCGTCGGCGGCCTCCTCGAGCTGCTCGACCATCGAGGAGTGCTCGGGGTTGTTGGTGACCAACTCGTCGACGCGCAGGCGCGCCTCCTCGGCCGCGGCGCGCAGCGTGCTCGCGTCCAACGTGAGACCGGCGATACGCGCGAGGCCCTCGATCAGGGCGGCCGCGGCCTGGGGGTAGGGCATCGAGGCCACGTAGTGCGGCACGCGTGCCCACAGGGTCACGACGTCGACGTCCACGTCGGCGAAGCCCAGTTCGAGTGCGGAGGAGATGCCCGCGGGGACCTCGAGCTCGCCGCTCACGGTGCCCACCAGGGGCAGCAAGTTGGCGCTGGCCTCGGGCGCGGTGCCGATCACGCGCACCGGGCGCGTGTGCGGGGTGGGCGCCGGGAACGACCCCAGTCCGACCACCAGGCGCACCTCGAAGCGCGAGGCGGCGTCGGTGACCGCCTCGACGAAGTCGCTCCAGTGGAAGTCGGGTTCGGGGCCGACGAGGAAGATCATGTCCGCGCCGTCGCCGTCACGTCCGTAGCGCAATTGGATCTCGGGCCAGGTGAGCTCGGTGGTGATGCCGTCGACGATCCGCGCGAGGGGTCGGCGCGCGCGCTGGTCGATGAAGTACTCGGTGTCGAAGGTGGCGAGCGTCTCGGTGGGGATCGAAGTGAGCAACGTGCTCATCGCGGTGCTCGCGCCGAGTCCCGCGTCGATCCAACCCTCGAGGGCGTAGACGAGCACGGGCTCGTTGAGCTCGGGGTCCGAGAGGAAGATGATGCGCTCGTAGTTGTCGTCGTCCATCAGATCCCCCGGCGTCCTCTCGACGCACTGGGCGTCGCCGCGACCGTGACCTCGGATGATGTTCTGGCGGTCCACGTCATAGGTACTCAGGCTAACAGCGCGCCCGCGGGGCCCCGTGGGGACGCCGTGGGGACAACGTCACCTCCGCGGTGACAATTAGGCTGGGCGCGTGCTTCGCCGCTCTCCCTCTGACCGCGCGCGCGAGCGATGATGCGCCACGTCCCCGCAGAGCCTCTCAAGCTCACCCTGGGCGACACGACCTACGACGTGACGCGCCGGGCGCTGGTGATGGGGATACTCAACCGCACGCGCGACTCATTCTTCGCCCCGGCGGCTACCTTCGAGATGGACGCCTTCTTGACGCGCGCCGAGCAGCTCGTGGCCGAGGGCGCCGACCTCCTCGACGTCGGAGGGGTGAAGGCGGGGCCGGGCGAGGAGGTGGGCGAGGCCGAGGAGTTGGACCGGGTCGTCCCGGCCGTCGCCATGCTGCGCGAGCGTTTCGACGTGCCGGTGAGCGTCGACACCTGGCGCGCGAGCGTGGCGCGTGAGGGCTTCGCCGCCGGCGCGTGCCTCGGCAACGACATCAGCGGCTTCGCCGATCCGCACTACCTCGAGGTGGCGGCGACGGCGGGCGCGAGTGTCGTGGCCACCCACATCCGCCTGCGCCCCCGGGTGGCCGACCCCGATCCGCGCTACGAGGACGTGAGCGCCACGGTGCGCGACTTCCTCCTCGATCGGCGTCAGCGCGCCCTCGACGCGGGACTCACCCGCGATCGCGTCCTCCTCGACGCCGGACTCGACCTCGGCAAGACCGCGGGGCAGTCGCTACAACTCCTGCGCGACAGCGCGCAGCTCGCCGCCCTCGGCCCGGTGTTGCTGTCGGCCTCGAACAAGACGTTCCTCGGCACCATGTTCGGCCTCGACGTGCTCGAACGCCGCGAGGCCTCGATGAGCGCCGCGGCGGTGGGCATCGCGGGAGGGTGCCGGGTGCTGCGCGTGCACGACGTGCGCGCGACGGTTCGCGTGCGCGACGCCCTCGAGAAGGTGTTGGAGGCGCTGTGAGCTCGAGCGTCGTCGTGGTGGGGACCGACGCCACCATGGTGAACGACGAGTTGCGTCGGGTGATCGAGTCCGCGCTGGGCGACCTCGACGCGTCCTTCGCCCTGCAGGACTTCACGGTGAAGGACGTCACGGCCGCGGGCGAGTCGGTGATCGCCGCGGTTCTCGAGGCCCTCAACACCCCGCCCTTCCTCGCACCGCGTCGCGTCGTGGTGGTGCGCGACGCCCAGGGTCTCAACGCCGAGGAGACCGCGGCGTTGCTGACGTGGCTGCAACGCCCCGCCCCCGACGTGGCGTTGGTGGTGGGGGTGGTCGGGGCGAAGTCGCACAAGCTCGTCAAGGCCGTCCAGGAGGTGGTGGAGGTCAACGTCGCCTCGGGTGCGAGGAATCGCACGGCCTTCGTCCAGGAGAAGATGAGGAGCTATAACGTCACGGTGGACGCGGGCGCGGCCACGATGATCAGCGAACGCGTGGGTGACGACGTCGCGCGCGTGGACTCCCTCGCCCGGCTGCTCGCCTCGATCTACGGCTCGGCCCCGCTCGCGAGGGGCCACGTCGAGCCCTACCTCGGTGACGCCGGTGGCGTGCCCGAGTGGGACCTCACCGACGCCCTCGAGAGCGCCGACGCCACCGCGGCCATCACCGTGGCGCGGCGCATGCTCGACTCCAGGGGCCGCGCCGGGGTGCAGATCATCTTCGCGCTCCAGCGCTACTACTTACGCATGGCGCGACTCGAGGGGGCCGGCGTGAGCTCGGGGGAGGAGGCCGCGCAGATCCTCGGGATGAATCCCTTCGGCGCGAAGAAGATCCTCGCCATGGCCAATCGACTGGGGGCGGAGCGGATCGCCGACGCCGTCCACCTGATCGCCGCGGCCGACGTCGACCTCAAGGGCGGCGTGAGTTACGGCGGCAAGGACCTCGACACCGACCAGGACCTCACCGACCTCACGGTGATCGAGGTCCTCGTCGCACGACTGGCGCGACTCAGCGCGGGCCCGCGGCGCAACTGACCCCGCGCGTCGCGACGTCACCCACCGCACCGCCACACCCCCTATCGCCAAACCCTGGACGACCTGGGGACCCCCGAGGTGGCGTGCGAGTGACGCGGCGACGCCGTGACGCGGCGACTTGGCGGGGCTGACGGCCCGGCGACTGGGCCGCGGCACGCCCCGCGACTGGGCCGCGGCACCGGGCGAGCGGACGGTGGCGCCCGTGACGTTCGGCCCTTGCGCCTCGAGCGCGGAGGTAGGACGATCGAGGGGTGGAACGGATGCTCGAAGTGCAGCACACCAGAGAGTCCAGCGACAAGAGGGTGCGGGCACGTTACCCCTCCTCGCGCGTGCGCAGCGTGGCGATGGTGGGCACCTATCCTCCCACCGAGTGCGGTCTCGCGACGTTCACCCAGAACGTCGCGCGGGCGATCGCGATGGACAGCGCCGACTGGCGCGTCAGCGTGGTCCGGGTGCTCGACGCACCCGAGGTCGAGGTCCACGACGAGGTCATCGCGCACTGGGTCGGGGGCGACCCCGTGTCGATGCGCAGGGCCCTCGCCGCGCTCTCGAGTGCCGAGGTGGTCGTCCTGCAGCACGAATACGGGCTCTTCGCGGGGCGCGACGGCGCCGAGGTGCTCGACTTCGTCGACCTCTTGAGCACGCCGCTGGTGGTGGTGCTGCACTCGGTGTTGGCCAAGCCCTCGCGTCACCAGCGCGAGATCCTCGAGCGCCTCATTCGTGCCTCTTCCATGGTGGTCGTCCAGAGCGAGCACGCGCGAAGCCGGTTGATCAAGGACTACGGGGCCCGCGCTCAGAGCGTCGCCGTGATCGCCCACGGCGCGAGCGCCAACGTGGACGGCGAGCGCCCCGAGGTCGAACACCCGCGCATCCTGACCTGGGGGCTGATCGGTCCCGGCAAGGGGATCGAGCACGCCATCGCCGCCGTCGCGCGCCTCGCCGGGCGCGACCCCGCGCCGACCTACGTCGTCGCCGGCGCGACCCACCCCAAGGTCCTCGCCGCCGAGGGCGAACGCTACCGGCGCGGCCTCGAGGCGACGTGCGCGCGTCTGGGCGTGACGCGCGAGGTTCTCTTCGACCAGGGATATCGCGACTGGGAGTCACTGCGCGCCCTGGTGCGTAGCGCCGACGTGGTGCTGTTGCCCTACGACTCGCGCGAGCAGGAGAGTTCCGGCGTCCTGGTGGAGGCCCTCGCCTCGGGTAAGCCGGTGGTGGCGACGAGGTTCCCCCACGCCGTCGAACTCCTGAGCGACGGAGCGGGGATCATCGTGGAACAGGGTGACGTGGCCGCGATGAGCGCCGCCCTCGCGCGGGTCCTCTACGAGCCGGGTGTGGCCGAGGAGATGGGGCGGCGCGCCCTGCGTGCGTCCTCGTCGCTGTTGTGGCCCCAGGTCGGTCTCGCCTATCGCGCGTTGCTCTCGCGCGTGGTGTCCGCCAATCGGTGGGGGTGAGCCACGGACGAGGGCGTGAACGAGGTCACCCGCGCCGAACCCGAGTCCGAGCTCGCGCCGAGCCTGCGCCACCTGGCCGCCATGACCGACGAGGTGGGTGTCGTCGAGCACGCCCTCTACGCGCGCCCTCGGATCGAGGAGGGCTACTGCACCGACGATGCGGGTCGCCTCCTCGCCGTGGCGTCGCGGTTGGGGGCGGACCCGGACGCGGAGCGCATTGCGCGCTCGTGCCTCGGCTTCTTGGAGCGCGCCCATACCTCGGGCGCGCAGTTCCGGCTGCGTCAACGCGGCGACGGCCGCTGGACGGCCGATCCGCCGAGTGACGATGCGAACGCGCGCGCCCTGCTCGGTCTGGGCACGGCCGCGGCCCGCGCCCCCTGGCCCGAGGTACGCGCGCGCGCGCGGCGCCTCTTCGACGCGGCGTGTCAACTGCGGACTCCTTTTCCGCGTGCCCTCGCCTACGCGGCCCTCGGTGCCGCGGAGTTGGTGCGTGAGGACCCGACGAACGTCGGGGCGCTCTCTTTGTTGACGCGCGTGAGCGAGGTCCTCAACCGCGGCGTCGAGTCACGCAGCGCCCGGTGGCCGTGGTGGGAACCGCGTCTCACCTACGCCAACGCCCTCCTGCCCGAGGCGGCCCTGGCGGCCGCGGTGCTGGGGCGCGACGCCACCGGTGCCGAGCGGGCACTCGCGCGACTCGACTGGCTGCTACGGCGCCAGACCCGAGGGGGGCATTTCAGCTTCGTGGGGGTCGAGGGTGCCGACGAGTCCACGGTCCCTCCTCAGTTCGACCAGCAGCCCATCGAGGCGTGGGCGACGGCCAGCGCGTGCGCGCGGGCCTTTGACTACACGCGCGACACCCGATGGGCCGACGAGGTGAGGCGGGCGGCGCATTGGTTCCTCGGGGCCAACGACGTGGGCGTGGTGCTCTACGACGCCGACACCGGTGGGGGATACGACGGCCTCGAAGCGAGTGGCGCGAACCTCAACCAGGGGGCGGAGTCCTCGATGGCCTTCGTGGCGACCATGGCGGCGCTGCGCGAGGTCACGGGCGCGCCGTGAGGATGTGCGAGGCGCCGCGCTGAGCGATGGCGCGAAGGGACCTAGGCGGCGCGCGAGAGGGCGTCGACCAGGTGGCTGATCGTCGCGGTGGCCACCCCGACGCAGCGGTCGGCCGCCCCGTAGGTGAGATAGACCTGGTCCTCGTCGCGGTGCGCGCCCTGGACGAACACCACGTTGTCCACGTCGCCCTCGCGCTCCCAGTGCAGTTCGGGTTCGAGCAGCGCCTCGTCCAGGCGACTGATCACCCGACCGGTGTGGTGGTCAAGTAGCGCGACGTGGGCGGTGTAGGCGCCGTCGGCGCGGCGCTCGTGGAAGAACAGCAGCAGACCCTCGTCGATCGCGACCGGCGGGGCCCCCGCGCCGATGCCCAAGGCCCCCGGGGTGGGTCGCATCAGGACGTGCGCGTCGAGGTCGGACATGTAGGGGTCCCAGTATTCGGGGCCGGCGTGCCAGAGGTGCTCGAGGTCGTCGAAGACGGCTAACTGCATGTCGGGGTGGATGCGGTGGATCATCGCGACGCGGTGGTCGGCGAGGCTGAAGACGATGGCGTCCTTGTTGGCGATGTCCGAGGGGCCGAGCAGGCGCCCGGTGGACTCGTCGAGGTGGAAGCGGCCCTCGCGCCACACCAGACGGTGCGCACCGATGCGCCACGGCCGCCCGGTCTCGCGGGGCAGGGAGGTGTAGGTCATGACGACGTGCTCGGTGCCGGCGTGTCGCACGCGCTGCACCCGGGGATCCTCGTAGCAGTGCACGCCGGCGTTGCCGGCGCGCGCGAGCACGTACTCGAACTCGTAGTGGCGACCGTCGGACGAGGTCAGCACCAGGACGTCGGAGATGTAGTCGAGGAAGCGCGGTCCGTCCCCGTCGTTGCGGCGGTATCCGTCGCGCACCGCGCGCGCGAAGAGGTGGAACCTACCCTCGTGGAAGAGCAGGCCGGCGTTGAAGATCGCGCCGTAGCCCGGCACCGAGCCGGCCTCGACCACGGGGCGGTCGTGCAGACGGCGCACGGGGGACAGGGGGGAGGGGGTGGTGGAACTCAACGTCGATCTCGCTTCTCGTCAACCTCGCCTCCTCGTGAGGCCAAGTAGTGACTTAGTCCCATGTTGGCATGGTGGACGATGGAAGGGGTGAATACGTCATCATCTTGTAAGGGAGGTTCTGATGCGACCAGCCGCTGACTCTCGCGAGTTGCTCCAGCGCTACGAGGGCAACCCCATCATCACCGCGCTCGACTTCCCCAAGATGGTGAACGCGGTCTTCAACCCCGGCGCCACCGTCTTCCAGGGCCGGACGCTCCTGTTGCTACGCGTGGAGTACCGCACCGGGCTCTCGGCCCTCGCGGTGGCGATGAGCGACGACGGGCTCACCGGCTGGGAGATCGACCCCGAACGGGGGCTCAAGCCCGACACCGACCTCGTCGAGGAACGCTGGGGCATCGAGGACCCGCGGATCACGCGCATCGGCGACGAGTACTACGTGGTCTACGTCGGCTACTCGGCCTTCGGGCCGCTGGTGAGCCTGGCGAAGACCCGAGACTTCATCGAGTGGGAGCGCTGCGGGGTCCTCCAGTCGCCTGAGGACAAGGACGCCGCCCTCTTCCCGGTGACCTTCGAGGGCCGCTGGGCCCTGGTGCACCGGCCCGTGACCGCGGTGCCCGGCCTGGGGGCGCACGTGTGGCTGTCCTTCAGCCCCGACCTGCACTTCTGGGGTGACTCGCGCGTGCTGCTCCCGGCGCGTCGCGGCGGATGGTGGGACGCCAACAAGGTGGGCCTCGGCCCGCCGCCGCTGCTCACCGACCACGGGTGGCTGGTGTGCTACCACGGGGTGCGCGTCACCGCCTCGGGGTCGATCTACCGCCTCGGCCTGGCCCTGCTCGACCGCGACGACCCCTCGAAGGTGATCGCGCGGGGCAACGAGTGGATCTTCGGGCCCCAGGCCGACTACGAGCAGTCCGGTGACGTGCCCGACGTGGTCTTCCCCTGCGGGTGGATCCTGCGCGAGGACGGTGACACCCTGCACCTCTACTACGGGGCGGCCGACTCGGTGGTGTGCGTGGCGACGGCGAGCCTGGACCAGTTGCTCACGCACCTCGGGGTGCACCCCTTCGACGCGGGCCCCACCTAGCGGCGCTCGGGACCACACGAAAAAAGGCGCCCCGCGGGGCGCCTCCTTCGACCACCACGCGGGGGCTAGGCGTTGGCGTCCTCGCGGAGCTTGGCGATGCGCTTCATCAACCCGCTCTTCTTGTTCGCGGCGGCGTTCTTGTGGATGATGCCCTTGGCGGCGGCCATGTCGATGCGCTTGACGGCCAGGCGCAACGCGGCGTCCTCGTTCTCGGTGCCGACGGCGCCCACCGCGGTCTTGGCGCGGGTGCGGATCTCGGACTTCACGGCGCGATTACGGTCCCGGGCGATCTCGTTCGTCCGGTTGCGCTTGATCTGGCTCTTGATATTGGCCACAAAAAACCTCGTTCTTCGTTCGCCGAGACTCTTCGGCGGGCTAGACAAGGCTAGCAGACGCGCCGCCACGCCCGTCGAACGTCGTCGTCGACCGGTCCCGTCCTCCGCCCCCACCGCGGACGCCCACCAAGAACCTCACCACGGACCTCGCCACGCACGCCGTGGGCGCCGGTCCCGGGCCCGGTAGCCTAGAACGCACCGTGGCCCACCAACTCCCCCCCGTCGACACCGGAAAAATCCGCAATTTCTCCATCATCGCCCACGTCGACCACGGCAAATCCACGCTGTCGGACCGCATCTTGGAGATCACCGGGGCGGTGGACCCGCGGCTGATGCGCGCGCAGTACCTGGACTCGATGGACATCGAGCGTGAGCGCGGCATCACCATCAAGGCCCAGAACGTGCGCGTGTTCTTCGAGGACCATATCCTCCAGCTCATCGACACCCCCGGCCACGTCGACTTCGGCTACGAGGTCTCGCGCTCCCTCGCCGCCTGCGAGGGGGCGATCCTGCTCGTGGACGCCAGCCAGGGCATCCAGGCCCAGACCCTCGCCAACTGCTACCAGGCCATCGAGCACGACCTCGAGATCGTGGCGGTCCTCAACAAGATCGACCTGCCCGCGGCCGACCCCGAACGCTGCAAGGAGGAGCTCGAACGGGTCCTCGGCCTGCCCGCGGACCAGGTGCTGTCGATCTCGGCCAAGACCGGCGAGGGCGTGCGCGAACTGCTGCGCGCGGTGATCGAACGTATTCCCGCGCCCACCGGCGATCCGACCGACCCGCTGCGCGCGCTGATCTTCGACTCCTACTACGACCAGTACCGCGGGGTCATCTCCTCGATCCGGATCATCGACGGCACCCTGCGCGAGGACGTCAAGATCCGCATGATGCAGGCCGGCGAGAACCACGAGATCGAGGAGATCGGCGTGCGCACCCCCGACATGGTCGCCGTCGCGTCGCTCGGCCCCGGCGAGGTGGGCTACATCGTGGCGGGCATCAAGGACGTCGGCGGCGCGCGCTCGGGTGAGACCATCACCGAGGCCCAGCGCCCGGCGGCCACCGCGCTCGAGGGCTACATGGACCCTAAGCCCATGGTCTACTGCGGGATCTACCCGATCGACGGCGACGACCTTGGCGACCTGCGCGACGCGCTGGACAAGCTCAAGCTCAACGACGCCTCCATCGCCTACGAACCCGAGTCGAGCCACGCGCTGGGCTTCGGCTTCCGCTGCGGCTTCCTCGGGCTGTTGCACATGGAGATCGTGCGCGAGCGACTAGAGCGCGAGTTCAACCTCGACATCATCGCCACCGCCCCCTCGGTGGTGTACCGCGCCTACCTGAGTGACGGCACCGAGGTGAAGATCGACAACCCCACCGACCTGCCCGACGCGTCGCGCCTCGACCACATCGACGAGCCGATGCTGCACAT
This sequence comes from Acidobacteriota bacterium, assembly GCA_018971185.1. Lineage (GTDB taxonomy): Bacteria > Actinomycetota > Acidimicrobiia > Acidimicrobiales > RAAP-2 > RAAP-2. The sequence continues at coordinate 14,465 of JAGXBH010000009.1, read as the reverse complement.
CTCGATCCTCACGCCGGCGGAGTACCTGGGCACGGTGATGGACCTGTGCCAGTCGCGCCGCGCCGAGATGATCAAGATGGACTATCTCTCGGCCGAGCGCGTGGAGCTGAAGTACTCGATCCCCCTGGCCGAGGTGGTGATCGACTTCTTCGACGCGCTCAAGAGCCGCACCAAGGGCTACGCCAGCCTCGACTACGAGCAGAGCGGCTACGTCACCTCCAACCTGGTGCGCGTGGACCTGCTGATCAACCACGAGGCGGTCGACGCCTTCTCCACCATCGTGCACCGATCCAACGCCGAGTTCTACGGCCGAAAGATGGCCGAGCGCTTGAAGGAGCTCATCCCGCGCCAGATGTTCGACGTGCCGATCCAGGCGGCCATCGGCGGGCGCATCATCTCGCGAGAGACGGTCAAGGCGCGTCGCAAGGACGTGCTGGCCAAGTGCTACGGCGGTGACATCACCCGCAAGCGCAAGCTGCTCGAGAAGCAGAAGGAGGGCAAGAAGCGCATGAAGAACCTCGGGCGCGTCGAGGTCCCCCAGGAGGCCTTCGTCGCGGCCCTCAAGCTCGAGGACTGACGCCGAGGCACTCCCGTCCTCGGCCGGGCCATCAGAGTCCCGTGGTGCCGTCGATCACCTCTCGCAGGAGGTCGGCGTGGCCGTTGTGGCGCGCGTATTCCTCGATCATGTGGGTGTAGAGCCAGCGCAGGTCCAGCGTGAAGCGTTCGCCCGTGCGCCGGGTGACCGTGTCCAGGCTCAGCGACGCGGCGTTCTGACGCGAGCGCTCGCACGCCGCGAGGAAGGAGTCGGCCACGGCCTCGGGCGCGGCGAAGGTGAAGTCGTGGAACTCCGCGTCGCGGTCGGCCTCACTGCTGTAGGGCAGGGGCGTCGCGCTGTCGAGCAGCACGACGTCGAACCACCACACTTCGACGAGGGTCATGTGCTGCAGCAGCCCGAGCAGCGTGAGCTCCGAGGGAGGGACCGCGCGCCTGGTGAGCTGATCGCCCTCGAGTTCCGCGCACTTGGTCAACAAGGTGGCGCGATGGAAGTCCAGCCAGCCCTCGAGCTGCGCCCGCTCGGGCCCCGCCACGGGCTCGGGTGGTCGTAGCGGTCGTGGGATCATTCTCAACCTCGCTGGTGAAAGGGCGCCGTCCCGCAAAGATACGCCGTCACGGCCGTGGTCGTCCACGCGCTGGCACTCGGTAGAATTGAGTGCCAACAAGGAGGAGACATGGCCCGTCGCGTGAAGCAGCCCGCTTCGTCGGACCTCGACGCCCGTAAGGCCACGATCCTCGAGGCGGTGGTGTCGGAACACATCGCCACCGCCCAACCGGTCGGCTCCTCCTCGGTCGCCTCGAACGCCGACCTGGGCGTCTCGCCGGCGACCGTGCGCTCCGAGATGGTCTCGCTCGAGCGCGAGGGCTACCTCGCCCAGCCGCACACCTCCGCCGGACGCGTCCCCACGGACAAGGGGTACCGCTACTTCGTCGACCACCTCGCCTCGGGGGTGCTCGGCACGGTGCAGCAGCACCAGCTCAGTGAGTTCTTCGCCAACGTGCGCGGCGAGGTGGAGGACGTGCTCGAGCAGACCTCGACGCTGCTGAGCCGCATGACCAGCTACACCGCCGTCGTCGTCGGGGCGACCCACGCGCACGCGTCGATCCTCTCGGCGCAGTTGGTGAACATCGACGCGCGCCACCAGTTGCTGGTGACCGTGTTCTCCGACGGCTCGGTGGTGAAGCACTCGTTGACCCCGCACTTCGACGTGGACCTCGAGACGTGCACCGAGGCGTCGCGCCAGATCAACGCCCTGCTCATCGGAACGACGCTCGAGACCCAGGTCCAGGTGCCCTCGCGTCACGACCACGTGGCGGTCCTCGTGCGTGACGCGGTGGCCGCGCTGCACGCCGCGCTACCCACCGCCGACGGCGAGAAGGTCTTCATCGGCGGTTCCTCCAGAGTGGCCGACTCCTTCGACGGCGTCGAGACCGTGCGCCAGGTCCTCTCGATCCTCGAGCAGGAGCTCCTGGTGGTGTCGCTGGTGCAGGACATGTTGGCGCGGGGCCTCTCGGTGGCCATCGGCACCGAGAACGGCTACGAGCCGCTGTCGGCCTGCGCCGTGGTGGTCGCACCCGTCACCATCGACGGTGCGACCGCCGGCGCCGTCGGCCTGCTCGGACCGACGCGCATGAAGTACCAAGAGGCCATGGCCGCCGCCGGTGCGGTCTCTCAACACCTGACACGCCACTTCGGTGGAGAAGAGGAAAATGCCAACCACTGATCTCTACGCCGTCCTCGGGGTCGACCATGACGTCTCGCCCGAGGAGCTCAAGAAGGCCTACCGGCGCCTCGCGCGCCAGTTGCACCCCGACGCCAACCCCGGCGACGCCGCCTCCGAGGCCCGTTTCAAGGAGGTCTCGCAGGCCTACGAGATCCTCTCGGACCCCGAGCGCCGCGCCAACTACGACCGCTTCGGTTCGGACGTCGGCGCGGGGGGCAACCCCTTCGGCGCCGGCTCGGTCCAGGACATCTTCGACATGTTCTTCGGCGGCATGGGCGCCCACGGCCCCCAACGCCGCGGACCCCAGCCGGGTCCCGACGCCGAGGTCAACGTGGAGATCACCCTGGACGAGGCCGCCTTCGGCGTGAACCGCGAGATCACGATCACCCTGCCCCAGCGCTGCGACACCTGCGCGGGCAGCGGCAGCGCGCCGGGCACGTCGCCGGTGACCTGCGTGGAGTGCGCGGGGATGGGAGAGGTGCGCCGCGTGCGCAACTCGATCCTGGGCCAGATGATGACGACCACGGTCTGCCCGCGCTGCAACGGACTGGGCTCGCGCATCGAGTCGCCCTGCCCCGACTGTCGCGGCGAGGGTCGACGCGACGCCCCGGCGACGATGACGATCCAGATCCCCGCGGGCGTCGAGGACGGTTCGACGATGCGCCTGAGCGACCGCGGACCCGCGGGCGTCCGCGGTGGCCCCAACGGTCGGCTCTTCGTGCACCTGCGCGTGGCGAACGACGAGCGCTTCGTGCGCGAGGGGGACAATCTGCACCACGAAGCGCACATCTCCTTCACCCAGGCCGCGCTGGGCGCCACCGTCGAGGTCCCCACGCTGCGCGGGAGCGAGCGCATCGAGGTGGCCGCCGGGAGCGCCTCGGGCACCGTGCACCGGCTGCGCCACGAGGGAGTGGAGCACCTGCACGGACGCGGTCGCGGCGACCTCTTCGTCCACCTGGTGGTGGACGTGCCCACGGAGCTCGACGACGTCGAGCGCGACCTCCTGCGCCAGTTGGCCCAGCACCGCGGGGAGGAGGTGGCCGAGCATCACGCCGGCGGCCTCTTCCGCAAGCGCGCCAAACGATGAGGATCGAGTGGCCGCGTCGCGTGGCCGCGCTCGGCCAGTTCCGGGTCGAGGACATCGCACATCCGTCACTGTCCTCCGATGACGAGCACCACCTGCGTCGCGTGTTGCGCGCGCGCGTGGGCGAGGAGGTGGTCCTGAGCGACGGTGCGGGCCGGTGGCGCTTCGCCACCGTGCAGGCGAACGGACTCGACGTCGCCCGCGAGACCTACGCGGACCCGCCGCCGCCGCCGACCACCCTCTACCTGTCGCCGCTCAAGGGCGACCGCGGCGAGTGGGCCCTCGCCAAGGCCACCGAGGTCGGCGTGGCCACCGTCGTGCCCCTGGTGAGCGCGCGCCTGGCGCAGCGCTTCCGCGGCGAGGCCCGCGACAAGGTGCTCCAGCGCTGGCGGCGGATCGCCGAGGAGACCTGCGCCCAGTGCCGGCGCACCCACGACCTGGTGCTGGCGGCGCCCGTGGCACCGAGCGAGGTCCCCGCCGACGTGGCGGTGGCCGACTTCTCCGGCAGCGGCGATTGGCGCGGGGTGAGCGCGGTGGCCGTCGGGCCCGAAGGGGGTTGGGCGCCCGAGGAGTGGGACGCGTCGCGACGGCGCCTCTCGCTCGGACCCACGGTCCTACGAGGGGAAACGGCCGCGGTGATCGCCGCGGCGCTGGTGACGTTCACGAATGATTCATGGGGATTTACCCTGAGGGAGGCCGCGATGGGTAATGATGAGAGCAACACATGAGTGAGTGCCTCTTCTGCAAGATCGTCGCCGGCGAGATCCCTTCAGTGCCGGTGGCCGAGAGCGAGACCGCGCTGGCCATCCGCGACATCGCCCCCCAGGCGCCGGTGCACGTGCTGGTGATCCCGAAGGAGCACGTGACGAGCGCCGACCACGTCACCGACGCGCACGGCGCGCTGGTGAGCGATCTGGTCCTCTTGGCTCAGCGCGTCGCCGAGGACGAGGGCGTGCGCGAGAGCGGGTATCGTCTCGTGATGAACAACGGGCCCGACGCGCAGATGAGCGTGGCGCACCTGCACCTGCACGTGCTGGGCGGACGAATGATGGGTTGGCCGCCCGGATGAGTTTCGATGCCGCGGCCGACGAGGCCCTGTTGGCGACCACCTACGTACCCAATACGCACCTGATGGCTGGATTGCTGGGTCCGCGCGACGAGCACCTGCGCGTGGTCGAGCGCTCGTTCCCGCACTCCAAGATCCGCGTGCAGGGCAACCAGATCTCGGTGGCCGGACCCGACGCCGCCACGGTCCTTCGCCTGTTCGACGAACTGGTGCTGGTCCTCGAGAGCGGCCAGGCGCTCGACCCGACCAAGATCGCGCGCACGATCGACATGGTGGCCGACGACCTGCGTCCCAGTGAGGTCCTGCGCCACGAGGTGGTGCGCGGCGCCAAGGGCAAGGCCATCCGTCCCTCGACCGCGGGGCAGAAGCGCTACACCGACGCGATCGAGAGGTCGATCGTGACCTTCGGCATCGGACCCGCGGGCACCGGCAAGAGTTACCTCGCCGTCGCCGCGGCCGTCCAGGCGCTGCACCGGCGCCAGGTGCAGCGCATCGTGCTGACGCGCCCGGCCGTGGAGGCGGGCGAGCACCTGGGCTTCCTGCCCGGGGACCTGATGGCCAAGGTCGACCCCTACCTGCGCCCCCTCTACGACGCGCTCTACGACATGGTCGGCCCCGACGGCGCGCAGCGACTCATCGCCAACGGCACCATCGAGGTGGCGCCGCTCGCGTTCATGCGTGGTCGCACGCTCAACGACTCCTTCATCATCCTCGACGAGGCCCAGAACACCACGCCCGAACAGATGAAGATGTTCCTGACGCGCATCGGCTTCAACGCCAAGGCGGTGGTCACCGGTGACGTCACCCAGGTCGACCTCAACGGCAAGCCCTCGGGTCTGACCAGCATCGAGAACATCCTCGGGCGTATCGACGACGTCTCCTTCGTGCACCTCAGCGCCAAGGACGTCGTGCGCCACCGCATCGTCGCCGACATCGTCGCCGCCTACGACCGGTACACCAACTGATGACCATCGACATCTACGCCGCCGACGAGCAGACCGACCACGAGGTCGACCTCGAGCGCTGGGTGGGACTCTGCCGCGCCGCGTTGCACGACGAGGGGGTGCGCGGTCCCGCCGAGGTCTCGCTGATCTTCACCAGCGAGACGGTGATGGCCGAGCTCAACGCCCAGTTCATGGGCAAGTCCGGGCCGACCGACGTCCTGTCGTTCCCGATCGACGCCGAGCCCGATCCCGGCGGACGGGTGCCCGACGCCGGCGGCACGGGTCCGGGCGAACCGCCCTCGGCCGACATCCCCCAGCTGGTGGGCGACATCGTGATCTGCCCGTCGATCGCCCTGGCCCACAGCGTGGACCACGAGTGGGGCTTCGAGGACGAGATCGCGCTCCTGGTGGTGCACGGGGTGCTGCACCTTCGCGGCTGGGACCACGAGGTCGACGAGGAGGCCGAACGGATGGAGGCCCGGGAGCGCGAACTGTTGGCTCGCCACTACCGCGCGCCCGGATCGTGATCGGCTCCACCTGGTCGTCGAGCGACACCTACCTGTCGCTCAGCGTCGCGATCCTGCTGATCCTCTCGGGCTTCTTCGCGATGGCCGAGACGTCGCTGGTGCGCATGACCAAGTCGCGGGCGCGCGCCCTGAGGGAGAAGGGCAAGCGCGGGTCGAAGTCCCTCGCCGAGCTCACCGACGCGCCCGAGGAGTTCCTCAATCCGTTGCTCTTGTTGATCCTGGTGTGCCAGCTGGTGTCGGCGACGATGGTCGGCGTGCTCGCCTCGCACCTCTTCGGGGCGGCGGGACTCATCGTCTCCACGGTGGGCGAGGTGGTGGTGATCTTCGTCATCTTCGAGGCGATCCCCAAGAACTTCGCCGTCCAGCACCCCGACGCCGCGGCCCTGACCACCGCGCCGGTGGTGGAGATGCTGCTCAACTTCTGGCCCGTCAAGTGGGTCTCGCGGCTCCTGCTCGCCATCGCCCAGGGCGTCATCCGGCTCTTCTTCGGACGACGCTCGGGCGTGAGCAGGATGACCGAGGACGAGGTCCTGGCCATGGCCGACGTCGCCCACGAGGACCAGGCCATCGAGGAGGGCGAGCGCAACTTCATCCGCAGCGTCATCGAGTTCGGCGACACCATCGTGCGTGAGGTGATGGTGCCGCGCATCGACATGGTCGACGTCTCGGGCGAGGCGACGGTGCGCGCCGCGCTCGACACGGCCATCGAGACGGGGCGTTCGCGCCTGCCCGTCCTGGGTGAGGGGGTCGACGACGTGGTCGGCATCGTCAACCTGCGCCACCTCGCGCGCCTGATGGCCGAGGGCCACGGCGAGGACCTGGTGCGCGAGCACATGGGCGAGGCCTCCTTCGTGCCCGAGACCAAGCGGGTCGCGTCCCTGCTCACCCAGATCCGCCAGGGGCAGAACCACCTCTTCGTGGTGGTCGACGAGTACGGCGGCACCGCGGGCCTGGTGACCCTGGAGGACATCCTCGAGGAGCTGGTGGGTGAGATCACCGACGAGTCCGACCAGCCCCACGACGAGGACGTCGAGGTGATCGAGGGCGCCGGGCTGGTGGTGAGCGGCCGGCTCAACATCGACGACGTCAACAACGAGTACGACCTGGACCTGCCCAAGGACGGCTGGGACACCGTCGGGGGGCTGGTCCTCGACCTCGCCGGAGGGGTCCCCTCCCAGGGCGACGTCCTGGAGGTGGAGCCCTACGTCCTCACGGTGGTGCGCATGGACGGGCGCCGGATCGAGGAGGTCCTCATCGAACGACGGGAGAGGGCGTGAGACGCTCGGGTTTCGCCGCAGTCATTGGTCGACCCAACGTGGGCAAGTCGACGCTCGTCAACCAGGTGGTCGGCACCAAGGTGACCATCACGTCGGCCAGCCCCAACACCACGCGCAGCGCGATCCGCGGCATCCTCACCGAGAACGACGTCCAGGTCGTCTTCGTCGACACGCCGGGCATCCACCGTCCCAAGACCAGCCTGGGCAACCGCCTCAACGAGACGGCGCGCGCCTCGGTCGACGGGGTCGAGGTCATCGTCGCCGTCATCGAGGCCGGCAAGGAGATCGGACCCGGCGACCGCAACGTCATCGCCACGATGCTCGAGCACTGCCGTCGCCCCGGCGGCCCCCACGGTTGCGTCGTGGTCAACAAGGTGGACCGCACCGCGCGCGACGTCGTGGCGGCCCAACTCGTGGCCGCGCACGAGGCGGTGTCGACGATCGCGCGCGAGAAGGGCGCGAACGACGCGCTCGAGCGCGTCGACTACTTCGCGGTGTCGGCCAAGACCGGGGCGGGTGCGGCGCAGTTGGTGGAGTTCGTGCGCGGTCTCATGCCCGAGGGGGAGTTCCTCTTCCCGGCCGACGAGGTGTCCGACGTGCCCGAGGCCATGTGGGTGGCCGAACTCGTGCGCGAGCAGCTGGTGCGCAAGACCAAGCAGGAGTTGCCGCACTCGATCCACACCCGGGTCATCGAGTTCGAGTGGCCCCACATCACTGTCGAGATCGTGGTCGAGCGTGAGAGCCAGAAGGGGATGGTCATCGGCAAGGGCGGTCAACTCCTGAAGGACGTGGGCATCGCGGCGCGCCGCCAGTTGCCCGAGGGCTGCTACCTGGAGCTCAAGGTCTCCGTCGAGGCCAGCTGGCAGAAGCGCGATGACGTGATGGACCGCTTCGGCATCTAGGGGCGTCGCGGCCGCGGCCACGCACGTGCGACGCTCAGGCGTTCGCGCCCGGCGTGGCGGCCGCTCGATCCGTGGCGAGCGCGTCGCGGGGAGTCGCGGGGGCCGGGCGACGTGAGCGCACGGCGATCACCGTCGCGGCGGCCATGATCACCGTCGCGGCGATCATGAGGCCCGTCGGGGCGAGGCCCACGTACTTGAGCCCGCTCAGCAGCGCCATGCCGGCGAGGAAGGGGCGCAGCGTCGAGGTGAAGGCGTGCGAGGAAAGCATCGAGCCCACCACCACCGCCGGCACCGAGCCGATGATGATCGAGGCGGTGAGCGTGAACTCGACGTGACCGAACAACAAGGTGCCCAGGGTCGCCGCCATGGTGAGCGGGATCGATTGGGCCAGGTCGGTGCCGACCAGCTGGTCCGAGCGCATGTGGGGGTAGACGAGCAGCAGCATCACGATGATGAGCGAGCCGGCCCCCACCGAGGTGAGGCCCACCATGAAGCCGCCCAGGGCCCCGACCGCGACGAGGAGGGGACGACGGATGACCAGTGGCGCGTCGGGTAGCGTGCGCGGCGTGAGGAACGCCCGTCCGGCCATCGCGGCCGCCCCGACGATCAGCGCCGCGCCGAGGATGACCTCGAGGTGCTCTTCGGAGGACCTGGTCGCCCCGAGCAGGTGCATGACGTAGGTGCCCGCGAGCGCCGACGGCACCGAGCCGTAGCAGAGGTAGCGCACCAGGCGGGGCTCGATGGTGCGCCGGCGCCAGTGCACCGCGACGCCCAGAGGCTTCATGAACAGCGCCGCGATCAGGTCCGACGAGATGGCCGCCGAAGGCGCGACGCCGAAGACCAGCACCAGCATCGGGGTCATCAGCGCCCCGCCGCCCATGCCGGTGAGCCCGACGAGGAAGCCGACGACGACGCTGCCCACCACCAGGGCCAGATCCACGTGCATTCGTTGCCTCTTTCCTCGGATCACTCGGGATCGGGATCTATCTAGATTTCCTAGTGAAATAGTAGCATATAGTGACGCCACCATCGCGACTTCGGTCCGCGCGGGTGACGTCGCTCGCCTAGCTTCTCAGCTCGCGCAGGAATGACGTGGCCTCGTTCTGGTCGCGCGTGCGTTTCATGGGCGGGAGCTTCTTGAACAACAGCGACCGGTAGCGCGCCTCGGCGAGGCGGGTGTCGAGCACCGCGACCACCCCGCGATCGGTGCGCGAGCGGATCAGTCGGCCCACGCCCTGGGCCAGCAGCATCGTCGCGCGCGGCAGGTCCACCTCGAAGAAGGGGTTGGTGGCGCGCTCCTGACGCGCCTTGAGCAGGGGGTCGTTGGGCACGCTGAAGGGGAGGCGGTCGATGGTCACCAGGGAGAGCGAGTGACCGGGCACGTCGATGCCCTGCCAGAAGCTCGTGACGGCGAAGAGGCTGGCGGCGGCGGAGTCGCGGAACTCCTCGATGATGCGCTGGCGCGAGAGGGTGCCCTGGACCAGCACCGGCGTCTCGATGCGTGCCGCGACCGCTTCGGCGACGCGGCCCATCACCGCACGATTGGTGAAGAGCGCGAGGGTGCGCCCGCCGGCGGCGTCGATCAGGGTCACCAGCTCCTCGATGATGGCCGCCTCGGCGCCGCTCTCGTTGCGTCCGGGGAATCCCGCGGGGACGTAGAGCAGGGAATGGTGCGCGTAGTCGAAGGGACTGGCGAAGGTCTCGATGGCCACGTCGTCGAGGCCCAGCTGGGCCGGCAGACTGTCGGGGATGGTGGCACTGGTCAAGACGGCGCTGACGTGACCCCAGAGGTCGTCGCGCAGGCGCGGTCCCACGTCGACCAGGTTGACCTCGAGGTCGATCTCGCGCTCGCGCCGCGAGAGGTAGAGGATCTCGCCCTTCTGGGGGTGCGCGACGCGCGCCAGGTCGTTCGCGAGATGCACGCCGGGACCGAGCGCGCGGATCTTGCGCGCCTCGTCGTCGGCGCCGGTGGTCTCGAGCGCGCGCAGCGACTCGACGAGCCGGGTGGTGAGCACCGTCGCGGTGTCGACCTCGCGCTGGGCGTCGCCACCCAGACCCGCGAGTTCGCCCTCGCCGTACTGGATCTCGAGGATGGCGGCCAGTCGGTCGGCGCTCGCGACGAGGTCGGTCGCGGTCTCGTCGAGGGCGGGCCCCACGAGGGGCTTGGCGACAGTGGCGAAGGCCCGCAGGCGCGTCGCGTTGAGCGACGTGCCGAGCAGGGAGGCGAAGATGTCGAGCACCTCGTGGGCCTCGTCGAAGACCACGAAGTCGTGCGCGGGCAGCAGCATGGAGCCCGAGGCGAGGTGCGCGGCGTAGAGGTGGGTGTTGACGATGACGAGCGAGCTCTCCGCCGCGCGGTCCTTCGCGAGCTCGTGGAAGCAGTTGTGGCCCTGGGGGCACTGGGCGCGTCCGAGACACTCCTGGGGCGTGACCGAGAGCCCGCGCCACGCGCGCGCGTCGAGTTCGAAAGGGAGCTCGTCACGGTCACCGGTTTCGGTCTCCTCGGCCCAAGCCAGTACCCGGCGCATCTGGTCGGCGACGCCCCGGGGCACGCTCGAGCCGTCGTCGAAGCTGAGTTGGCTCCCGCCACCGGTGGCGTGGGCACGGTTACGACAGAGGTAGTTGTTCTTACCCTTCAGCACCGCGACCCGGGTGCGCGGCGCCACGGCGGCGACCGTGGGGGCGTCCTTGTGGGCGAGCTGGTCCTGGAGGTTCTTCGTCGCCGTGGCGACAACCACGCGCTGGCCGCTCATGGCGGCGGGCACCAGGTAGGCCAAGGACTTGCCCACGCCGGTGCCGGCCTCGATGATGGCGTGCTCGCGGCGCGAGAACGCCCGGGCGACGGCGGCCACCATCTGACGCTGGCCCTCGCGGCTCTCGCCGCCGCCGGGCAGGTCGGCCGTGATGCGATCGAGCAGGGCCAGGGCCCGCTCGACGTCGATCTCCACGAGATCGTCGCCGATCTGCACCCCCGACTCCGGGTCGGCCTCGACGTAGGGCGACTCGTCGTCGGGATCGAAGGAATTCACGCATCGCACCTTATTGCCCCGCCACCCGGCGCCGTTGGCACTGAAGGGACGTCGGGTCGCCGCACGGACCTCGCCGCCCGGGACCGCCACAGGTTCTCCTTATGTTGACCCACTAAGTTCTATCCGTGCCTGACCCTCGCCCCACCGAGATTCCCGCGAGTCTGGACCGGCGTATGGTCCCTCATCACGTCGGGGTCGTGATGGACGGCAACGGCCGCTGGGCCACGCGCCGGGGGCTGGCGCGCACGGAGGGTCACGGGGCGGGCGAGGAGGCCCTCGTCGACACGGCCTACGGCGCCCTGGCCGTCGGGGTCAGGGTCCTCACGGTCTACGCGTTCTCCACCGAGAACTGGCGTCGCCCCCTCGACGAGGTCCGCTACCTGATGAACTTCAACCGCGGTCTCCTCGAACGGCGCCAGCACGAGTTGCACGCCGAGGGCGTGCGCATCACGTTCTCGGGGCGCCGCGACTGGCGGGTGCCCAAAGGGGTGCTGCACCGGATGCAGGAGGCCGAACGGCTGACCGAGGACAACCGCGTCATGACCCTCAACATCGCCTTCAACTACGGGGGGCGCGCCGAGATCGTGGACGCGGTCAAGCGCCTGGTGCACGACCGCGTGCCCGAGGAGAAGATCGACGAGAAGGCGATCCGCGAGCGCCTCTATCACCCCGAACTCCCCGACCCCGACCTGATGGTGCGCACGTCGGGGGAGTTCCGCACGTCGAACTTCCTCCTGTGGGAGATGGCCTACTCCGAACTGGTGTTCACCGAGGTCCTGTGGCCGGACTTCCGTCGCGAGGACCTCTACGCCGCGATCGAGGAGTACCAACGCCGCGACCGACGATTCGGCGGAGTCGACTCGTGAGGTTCACCCGGGCGGTGATGGTGTTCGTCGCCCTCTTCTACGTCTTCTTGTGGGTCCTCGACCTCAACGGGATGACCAGCCTGACGCCGGTGCTGGTGGTGCCCGCCGTCCTGGCCGTGCTCGTCGCCTTCGGCGTCTGGCTCAACAATTTCATGGGTATCACGCCGCGTTCTCCGAAGTTCGTCGAACCCGAAGCCGCCGCCGCGCCCGCCCCGTCCTCGACGCAGGGCCCGACCCCGACCGACGTGGACGCGCCGTCGCCCCCGAAGGCGACGCCGCGTGATCCGGGGTCGTCGGACGGGTCCGCCCATCCTCGCGTCGACCCCCACGGGGGCCCACCCGCGTGAGCGGGTCGGCCACGGAGGTCGAGGACGAGGCGATCGTCCTGAGGACCTACAAGTCCGGTGAGGCGGACCGCGTGTGCGTTCTCTGGACGCGGCGTCACGGCAAGCTGCGCGTCCTCGCGAAGGGGGTGCGCAAGACCTCGAGTCGCATGGGTGGTTCGCTCGAGCCCATGGGGCACGTCACGGTCCAGCTGGTGAAGGGGCGCGGTGACCTCTGGATCACCAAGCACGTGACCCATCGCGAGCGTATGACGACGTTGCGTGGCGACTACGACCGCATCGCGGCGGGCCTCGCCGTGGTGGAGGTGGTCGACGCGATCCCCACCGACGAGGCCGCCGACGAGGGGATCTTCGAGATGCTGGTGCGCGTGCTGCTCACCCTCGACAACCCCGAGTTCCGTCCCGAACTGGTCGCCTCGTCGTTCTTCTTCAAGTTGCTCGCCCACGACGGCTCGGGACCGGTGGTGGACCTCTGCGTCAACTGCGGATCTCGTGGCCCGCTCGTGGCCTTCAACGCCGAGGTGGGAGGCACGCTCTGCGTGAACTGCCGATCGGGCGCAGCGATCAGCGCCGACGCCCTCGAGCTCATTCGCCGGATACTCGGCGGTGATCTCGCCGGCGTGCTGCGCGGCGTCGCGCCCGCCGGCGCCGCCGAGGTGAACTCGCTGGCCCACGACGCCATCGAGGCGCACCTCGGTCGTCGTCTCAAGGTGGCACGCTCGGCGGCCACCCTCTCACCCGCGTCGGCGAGTCCCGCCGCGTCGAGCCACGGACCGAGCCGTGCGCCAGAGCCCGACGTCGAGGCGGACGAGCTCCGACGCCGACCGGGCGTGACGGGGCGAGGTCGCGAAGGTGAGAGACTGGGCCCATGAGAAAGTTGATACCTCACGCGCTCCTGCTGTCGATGACCGTCCTGGCGATCGGCGCGCTCCTGCTGAGCGTGACGAGCGCGGAGCGCATCTCGTACTTCTCGGCGCCGGCCGCGGGCACTCCGGCGGTGATCGCTCAGTACCGCGCGGTCGTTCAGCACACCCTGGACGCGCCGAGCTTCACCTACGAGCAGTTCTTGAACTATCGCGCACCCTCGTCCACGTCGGTCGCCTCGACCGGGGGCAGTGACGAGGTGATCGGCAACGTGGTGTATCTCCCCGTCGCCCCCGTCGGCTCCGCGCCGCGATGGGGACGTGGTCCCCTCACCACGCTCGCCAACGACTACTACGGCCCCGCCCGTGCGCTCACCCAGCTGCGCACGTTCCTCAAGATCAGGGCGGTCGTGAGCAGCGGTCGCGACTTCATCGTCCAGCAGGTGCTGCCCGCGGACGTGGTGTCGCCCGGGAATCCCGGGCAGGTGCTCGTCACCTCGACGGTGGTGGTGAGTGGGGGGTACGTCACCTCGATCGCGTCGAACGTGAGTGGCTGGTTCTCCTATCCTTACGCCGGTACCGCGGGCCACCCGCTGTACAAGCGCGTCGACACGTTGACGCCCAACCCCGTGACCTTCACGAACTTCGGCGCCGTCGCCCCGATCACCGCGCCGCCGGCGTCTGAGACGGTGCCCCTGCACCCGTGCGGTCAGGGCTATCAGTTCATCGAATCCGGTCAGCACGTGTGCTCCGTCGTCGGAGGCCCGACGGCGACGCCCGCTTGAGGTCGCGTCACCTCCGAGTTCGACCCGGTGGGACGAGAAGCGGCGTCACCGGCGGGCGTCACGTCGACGAACACCAGAGACCAACACCGCGGGCCAACACCGCGGGCCAACACTTCGGCCAACACCTGGGACGAATATCTGGCGCGAACACCCCGGGCGCCCGGCGCCGCTAGAACGTAACCGTGGTTTCCCCCGTCATCGCGCCCGTAGCCACGCCCGTCGTCTTCTGGTTCCGGCGCGACCTGCGTCTGAGCGACAACCCGGCGCTGCTCGCGGCCCTCGACGCGGCGCAGGGGCGCGTCGCGGCCGTCTTCGTGGTGGATCCGGGTCTGGCCGGCGGGGCCGGGCCGGTGCGCCGGGCCTACCTGGGCGCGACGCTGTCCTCGCTCGATGAGTCGATGGGTGGCTCCCTCATCGTGCGCCGGGGTGAGACGGCGCGGGAGCTGACGCGACTCGCCCGCGAGATCGGGGCGACGCGTGTCGTCGCAACGGGCGACTT
>JAGXBH010000089.1 GCA_018971185.1 Acidobacteriota bacterium | reverse complement strand
GACTACGGCTGTCGCACATCTCGTAGACCGTCGCAGGAGGCGTGTTCACGCGTCGCGGCCACCCAGGGGTCCGGGTGTCGCGGTGTGCCCTCGCTCCCGGAGCCTCGCGGTGTGCTGTCGCCGGGTTCCGGGGGACCGCACGACACGTGCGAGCCCAGAGTACTGTCGCCGATGGTCGACGTCGATGATCGACATCGATGAACCAGGCGCAGTAGCCCCACCTAACGTGGAGGGGTGAACCTGCGCCCGTCCTCCTCAACACGAGTTCGCGACATGGTACGACGTGCGCGAGGGCGCCTCGCCGGTCGCACGATGGCGGTGATTCTCGTCACGAGTGGCCTCTTCGCCGCCGGCGCGGTGGGCTCGGCCGCCGCACCTCGTGTCAATGTCCCCGCGTCGTTGGGGGTCGCGGTGGTCAACGGTCATCGGTTCGGCATCACGACCCCGATCCACGTGTTGCGGTTCAACCAGAGTGACTACAAGATCGTGATCGACGTGGCCCGTCACGCCGTGGACAACGGCGTGCAGACGCCGAGTTCGATGTGTCGCACGACGCGCGGGTGCGTCGCCGCCGTCAACGGCGACTTCTTCGCCATGACCCCACCAGGGACCCCCGACCCCGCCGATGCGGTCGGCGGGGTCATCCGCGATTGCGTCATCTTGCATACGCCCCAGATCTCGCATCAGCAGGTGGACCTCAACGCCCACACCGTGAGTCAAGGTCTCGGGTGGAGCTCGGTGGTCGACGCCAACGGCGTGAACGTGCCCATCGACGCCATCAACCAGGAATTGCCGCTCTCGTACTCCCAGGTCCACCTGGCCCTCGGAGGGACGCTGCTCTACACCCCCGCGTACGCGTTGAAGGTCCCCGCGTCGAAAGGGCGCGTGACGTACTACTTCGCCCACGTCGGTGGGTCCACACCTCCCACGAGAATCAACACCACCGCGCGCCTCGAGTTGGTGGCGACGACGACGGCGTCCTTCAAGGTCGCGCCCGGGCACGTCGCCATCTCGGCACCGCGTTCGACCGCGCTGTCCGCCCTCGCGATGCGCAGCTTCGCCACGATGACCACCGTCTCGGACGCGGGGTGCGACAACATCGGAGGTCATCCGATCCTCCTCGACCACGGAGTCGTCGCGCCAATCGACCCCGCCGACACGTTTCTGATGAGGCCCTACGCGCGCACCGCTCTGGGTTGGACGGCCTCAGGGACCACCGTGATCTTGACCGTCGACGGGAGGGACGGTGTCACCGGGGCCACCGCACATCAACTCGATGCACTCCTTGAGTCCCTGCACGTGGTGACCGCGATCGCCCTCGATGGCGGGAACTCCACGACGCTCTATGCGCACGGTCGAGTGCTCAATCACCCCTCCCACGGGAAGGAGCGACCGGTGGGGACCGGGCTGCTGGTTGTTAAGAAGTGACGAGGCGTCTTCGATCCTTAGAGCTGCCGAGACCCTCAAGAGTTGGTCGCGACTCCCGCACCTATCGATTCTTTTCGGGGTCACGTGCCCCAACACCCTGCGATGGAGTCCCCTTCTCGTCGCGAGTCGAGCCGAAGAACTTGGTGACTAGGCCCCGGCGACGTAGCGGTCACTGGTGAGACCGCCGAGTTCTCGACCGCAGCACTGTGAGAGTCGCCCCAGCGTCCCTACAGACTTGAGGTCGTCGTTTCGATCAGGCGATGAGTGAAGTACGGCGTCGCTCGCGCGAAGGTGGATTCTTCCATCACGTCTAATGATCTCTCTGACTCGCGATCGTGGCGGCGGTCGGGCTCCACGAGCGTGAACATTCTGAGTCTTCTGAAGGGAACTAGTGGGAACTAGTGGACTGCCAGGGTCACGATCCCAGCACCTTGAGAGTGTTTCCAGAACGTCTACTGACGTCCGTCAGCGTCCAGATTTGCTGGCCCAACAATGTGGAATGTCCACCAACGTCCACTGACTTCCACTCACGTTTGACGTCGTGGTTAACCAATTGGCTGGACCTGAATTCGCTCCAAGGGAAGTCACTATTCGATTTCGTGGAGTTGACGGCGAGGGTTACGGGAACTGAGTATGACCGGTTATACTTTAAATATGACAAAGACTAATCAATTCGTCAAGACAACCATCTCGGTTCCTATCGAGGTGTATGCCCGTGCGACGCGCCGCGCTAAAGAATTGGGTACCAGTCGTTCGGCGTTTTTTTCCGGTGCAGTAGAAAGAGAACTAGAAGCGGCCAACTCGTCGGCTGGCGTGATTGACCGCATTAACGCAGTGGTCGACGCCGTCAATGACGACACGAGTGAATTCTCAAGAACTGCAGCGCGACGTCAGCTGGCGAAAGACGACGGCACGAAGTGGTGATTCAGCGCGGGGAGGTCTACTGGGTCGACTCGGGAGAACCACAAGGTTCCCGACCCGCGAAACGTCGACCCGTGTTGATCGTGTCCGATGACCTTTATAACTCGAGCAAGTTGGCCACCGTGGTGGCGGTCACCCTCACGTGCACACTCCGCCTAGGCGATATGCCAGGCAACGTGCACATCGCTAAGGGCGAGGCTGGGATGACGCGTGCATCGGTGGCTAACGTGACGGCCCTTGTCACATTGGACAAGTCCGAGCTCGGTCGCCGTACTGGCCGTGTGCGGCCGCTCACCCTCGATCGCATCGATGAGGGCCTACGGGAAGTCCTTGGGCTTTGAGTGTCAATTGGAGTCAGGAAACGTTTGTCACTCCCAAAGTGAACGTCATGACGAGTTCGTCCGCTTGGTGGAGGAAATTTCTATTTTCTTCGATTTTCTATCTTGAGTACGGCGACCGTTGGGAACCACGAGCGAGAACGTTCAGGTCCTCTGGTGGGCCGCCTGGGTCTCGATCCCAGCACCTTGAGACCATCGCAAGGCCGTTCGCAGGCGTCCGTATCAATACATCTTTCCTGGTCGACGGACATAGAAAGTTCGCCTGCGTCCGCAGACGTCTCTTCGAATCTGTTCCTTAGGCTACAAAATTGGCTACAAGAACTCGATATTGGGCTTGTCGGGGTTAGGCGTAGCGAAGATTCAGCGGGTCGAGTCATTGAGACACTGATCGACATTCAGCGAAGGTAGCAAAGGTCATTGATGAGTCAAGCGTGGCGAGTGATCTATGCGGTCGTGTTACAGCAGTCTGAGACTTTTTGACCGTGAGCCAAGTCGTTTCTCGGCGTCGAGAGCGTTCAGTTTCGGGCGAC
>JAGXBH010000001.1 GCA_018971185.1 Acidobacteriota bacterium | reverse complement strand
TCGTCGGGCGCGGTCGTGGACGGCGCCGCGACACTGCCGCTCGCGACGCGCCTCTACGTGAACCTCGCCTTCGCCGAGCACGCCGAGGAGGTCGCCGCGCGTGACGTCGACGGCGTGGGCCTGCTGCGCGCGGAGTTCATGGTGACCGATGCCCTCGCGGGAGTGCACCCCAAGCTGCTCATCGAACGAGGCGAGCAGAAGAGGTTCGTGGACGCGATGTCCGCCTCGCTCCTGAGGATCACGCGAGCGTTCGGCTCGCGTCCGGTGGTGTATCGCAGCATCGACTTTCGCAGCAACGAGTTCTCGAACCTCGAGGGCGGCACCCGTTTCGAGCCGGTCGAGGAGAACCCCATGATCGGCTATCGGGGCTGCTTTCGCTACGTTCGCGAACCCGACGTGTTCCGACTCGAGCTCGAGGCACTCGCCGCGGTCGCCGAGGAGACGCCGAACATCACTTTGATGATCCCCTTCGTGCGAACGAAGTGGGAACTCGAGGCGTGCCTCGACATCGTGGCGAGCAGTCCCGTCGCTGGTCACCTGCCTCTTTGGGTCATGGCCGAGGTGCCCTCAGTGGCCTACCGGATTCCCGAGTACGCCGCCATGGGCATCTCGGGCGTCTCGATCGGCAGCAACGACCTGACCCAGTTGATGCTCGGGGTTGATCGGGACTCGCAGATCTGCGCCGACCTCTTCGAGGAGTCCGACGCGGCGGTGCTCGACGCGATCGAGCGCATCATCACCCAGTGCCGCCGGTCGGGTATCACCTCGTCACTGTGCGGTCAGGCCCCGTCCAACCACCCCGAGTTCGCCGAGCGACTCGTGCGTTTGGGTATCACGTCGATATCGGTCAATCCCGACGCCGTGGATCGCACCCGCCACGCCATCGCTCGCGCGGAGTGGCGACTGCTCCTCGAGTCCGCCGATCCCGAGCACCGCAGCCCCCTGCGGGGACCCTCGCTCAACGCCTAGGCGACGCCGCGATGGCTCCTCGCACCACGATGCCGGGTGAGGTCGCCGAGGCGGACTGGCGCCTGTTGGACCTGGATCAGTTCGACGAGTTCATCCGCTCCCTCAACGACCGATTCGAGGTGCGCGGGCCGGTGCCCACCTCGGACGCGATCGTCCTCGGACGACTGCGCCGCGCGCGGGACCTGCCCATCGGCTGGCGCGACGAGCAGTCCCCCGGTCGATACCGGGCGAGCGACCAGGGTGACGATGAGTACTTCGGCCACGCCGTCGCAGCGACCGGCCCCAAGACCGAATTGCTACCGGCACGCCAAGTGATGTGGCGCAGCGAGGGCCGTGGTGGGCGCCTCAAGTTCGTCGAGCCCGACGCGAGGTCCCGCGACCTGGCGCTACTGGGAGTGCGCCCCTGCGAGGTCGCGGCCATCTCGATCCTCGAGCGGGTCCTCGTGGGCGGCGACTACCACGATCCGCACGTCGACGACGTCGGTCGAGGCATGTTCGTCGCGGTGGTCGAATGCGCGCGTCCCGCCGCGACGTGTTTCTGCTCCTCGATGGGCACGGGTCCGGGCATCGACGACGGATTCGACGTGGCCCTCACCGAGTTGTTCGGTCCCCATCGATTCCTGGTACGCATCGGTAGCGAACGTGGTCGCCGCGAGGTGGCGCGAGTCACCTCCACTCGCGCCCACGACACGGACCTCGTCGCGCGCGCGGAGGTCCTGGAGCGGGCGAACCAGCGGCTCACGCGTCACGTCGACCGCGAGGGCGTGGCGACCCTCCTCGAGCACAACGTGGAACATCCGATGTGGAGCGACGTGGCCGAGCGCTGCCTGGGTTGCGCCAATTGCACGATGGTCTGCCCGACGTGCTTCTGCACCGACGTCCACGACGTCAACGACCTCGCTGGTGACGTCACGCGACTGCGCACGTGGTCCTCGTGCTTCGACATCGACCACTCCTACCTCCACGGCGGCGCCGTTCGCACCTCGATGTCGTCTCGGTATCGCCAGTGGCTCACCCACAAGTTCTCCACCTGGTGGGACCAGTTCGGATCCTCGGGCTGCGTGGGCTGTGGAAGGTGCGTGACGTGGTGTCCGGTCGGCATCGACGTCACCGCGCAATTGGCCACGTTACACGTCAAGGAGTTGCGCGACGTCGATTCGAGGGTCGCGGGCGTCTCATGACGATGCAAGGTCTCCGGCACTCAAATCCGTTGCTCTCGGGTCGAGGGGCCGAGGACCTTGAGGCCATCACCTCGCGGACGCGCGGGCGCACCTTCGCGCCGGGTGAGATGCTCCGCCTCGAGGGACACGTCGCCGGTGCCGCGCTGCTCGTTCGTCGCGGTCGCGTCGCCACCGACGTGCGTCGATTCACCGGCGCGGAGTACCGGGCCGAGACGATCCCCTACTTCGACGTGGGGGTCCTCGCTATCGAGGGAACGGGCCTACGGACCAGGGCCCTGACCGATGCCGCCTTCGGCGTCGTGATCGCGTCGCGGGTCACGACGCAGTTGCCTCACCAACTCGAGGACCAGCGACAAGGGCCCGTCCTCCAGGGAGCGACGAATGACGTCCGCTGATTCCTCGACAGCATCGTCGTCGGCGCCCTCAGTGAGCGTGCCGCTTCTCCATCGGGTCGCGTCACGTCGACGCGAGACTCACGACGTGGTCACGTTGCTCCTCCAAGCGACGGATCGTCGCGCGACCGCCTTTCGACCCGGTCAGTTCAACATGTTGAGCGTGCCCGGGGTGGGTGAGGTCGCCATCTCCGTGAGCGACGCACCGCGCGATGACGGCCTGTTGCATCACACGATCCGCGACGTGGGCCCCGTCTCGCACGCCCTCTGCGACGCGGACGTGGGCGACCTCGTGGGGGTGCGCGGACCCTTCGGGAGTGACTGGCGCGTGCCGGATCGTGCCACCGACCTCGACGGCGACGTCGTGATCGTGGCCGGCGGCGTCGGGTTGGCGCCCCTGCGCGGTGCGCTGAACCAGTTTGTGTCACTACTGGACGACGCCGCTGGCCACGTCTTCCTCTTCATCGGCGCACGCGACCCCCAACAGATCCTCTTCGTGGACGACCTCGCCACGTGGGACCGCGCTGGAGCGCACGTCGAGGTGACCGTCGACCAGGGGGCGCCGCAATGGCGCGGACACGTGGGCCTCGTGACGGATCTGCTCCACGCCGCGGGCTTCGATCCCGCGAACGCGCGGGCGCTGGTCTGCGGACCTGAGGTGATGATGCGCGTCACTGCCGAGAACCTCGTGGGGGTGGGCGTCGATCCATCACGGATCCTCTTGTCCCTGGAGCGCAACATGCAGTGCGGTACCGGCTGGTGCGGTCACTGTCAACTCGGCCCGTTCCTCCTGTGTCGTGACGGCCCGGTCCTGGTCTACGACAGCGCACTGCGGAGCCTGATCAACGAGCACGAACGATGAACCGGCACCCGGCCACGCGTCCCACCCTCGCGGTGTGGAAGTTCGCGTCGTGCGACGGTTGTCAACTGAGTCTCTTGGACTGCGAGGACGATCTGCTGACGCTCAGCGAGGCCGTGGACATCGCCCATTTCACCGAGATGAGCACCGCCACGGTCGAAGGCCCCTACGACATCTCCCTCGTGGAGGGCTCGATCAGCACTCCCGACGACGTGCGGCGGATCCACGAGGTTCGGGCGCAATCCAAGACCCTCATCACCCTCGGCGCGTGCGCCAGCGCCGGAGGGATCCAGGGTCTGCGCAACTTCGCGGCGGCCGGTAGCTATACCCGGAGCGTCTACGCCCACCCCGAGTACATCGACGACCTCGCGACGTCGACACCGATCGCCGAGCACGTCACGGTCGACTTCGAACTGCGGGGATGCCCCATCGACAAGGGCCAACTCCTCGAGGTCCTCCTCGCCCACCTCGCGCGACGCCGACCTCTCATCGCCACGAGTTCGGTCTGCGAGGAGTGCAAGCGTGCCGGGATCGCGTGCGTGCTGGTGGGTCGCGGGGTCTCGTGTCTGGGGCCCATCACCCACGCCGGTTGCGGCGCCCTGTGCCCGAGCATCGGACGAGGATGCTTCGGATGCTTCGGCCCGAGCGAATCGGCCAACACCAACGCGTTGGCCGAGCAGTTGCGCCGGGTCGGGACCAGCGATCTCGAACTCTCGCGTCTCCTGCACACCTTCAACGCCGCCGCGCCGGTGTTCCTCGCCCAGTACCGGCGCCACGCGGACCCCAACCCGGAGGCGACATGACCCACCGCCGTTCGTCGCGTCGCTCGATCAGTGTCGAGGGCCTCTCGCGGGTCGAGGGCGAGGGCTCGCTACACGTGAGCATCCGTGACGGCGAGGTGGGCGACGTCTCCCTCGACATCTTCGAGCCTCCGCGTTACTTCGAGGCACTGCTGGTCGGCCGTCACTTCAGCGAAGCACCCGACATCACCGCGCGCATCTGCGGCATCTGTCCGGTGGCCTATCAGCTGACCGCCTGCGCCGCCATGGAGGACCTCTGCGAGGTTCACGTCGGCGACGCCGTCACTGATCTGCGGCGACTGCTCTACTGCGGTGAGTGGATCCAGAGCCACGCCCTCCACGTGTACCTCCTGCACGCCCCGGACTTCCTGCACTGCGCCGACGCGGTCGAACTCGCCGAGCGCGACCGCGGCGCGGTCCAACGCGGCCTCGAACTCAAGCGCACCGGGAACCTCATCATGCAGACGGTCGGTGGCCGCGCCATCCATCCCATCAACGTCCGCGTCGGAGGATTCTTCCAGGCCCCCGACCCCCACGCCATCGCGGCGCTGGAGGAGCCGCTGCGGCGTGCGTTGATCCTCGCCCTCGACACCGTCGCCTGGACCGCGGGTTTCGACTTCCCCGATGAACACGGCGACTACGACTTCGTCGCCCTGCATCACGACGGAGAGTACGCCATCGACTCAGGCACGGCGCGTTCCACGAGCGGACTCGACGTGGACGCTGCGCACTTGGCCGGTCTCATCGTCGAGGAGCACGTGGAGCGCTCCAGTGCCCTTCACGCCCACCTGGCCGGTCGAGGGGACTACCTGACCGGCCCCCTGGCCCGCTTCGCCCTCAACGCCGGTCAACTGCCGCCGCGGGCCGCGGACGCGGCTCGCGACGCCGGCCTCGAGCACGAGTGCCGCAATCCCTTTCGCAGCGTCGTGGTGCGCGCCGTCGAACTCGTGGCCGCGTGTGAGGAGGCCCTACGCCTCGTTCGTCACTACGTCGCACCCGAGCCCGCGACGGCAGCGGTGCGCGCGCGCGCCGGCGTGGGAGTGGGGGCGACGGAGGCACCACGCGGCCTCCTACTTCACGAGTACGAGGTCGACGAGGACGGCACCATCGTGCGAGCACGCATCATCCCACCCACGTCACAGAACCAGGCCAGCATCGAGGACGATCTGCGTCGCGTCGTCGAACACGGCCTCGATCTCTCCGACGAGGAGCTGCAGTGGCGATGCGAACAGGCGGTGCGCAACCACGACCCCTGCATCTCCTGTGCCGCCCACTTCCTCGATCTGGAGATTCAGCGCTGATGGCGCGCATCCTCATCGGCGGATTCGGTTCGCGCTACCGACGAGACGACCACGTGGGTGCCCTGGTCGCCGTTGCCGTCGCCCGCGACCTGGCCGACGTCGGGGACGTCGAACTGATCGGACCCTTCAGCGACCCCTTGGACCTCCTGGGTCACTGGGACCTCGCCGACCTCGTCGTACTGATCGACGCCACACGCAGTGGGTCGAGTCCCGGGTCCCTGCACGTGATCGAGGTTCGCGACCGCCCCTCGTCGACGGGCCCGTCGCGCGACGAACATGGCGTCGGTCCGACGAGCACCCACGGACTCGGACTCTCGGACGTCTGGCGTCTCGCCGACGCCGTCGGTCAGGCACCGCGACGGGTGGTCCTCGTCGGTATCGAGGGCCAGTCCTTCGGTTACGGCGAGGGCCTGAGCCCCGCCGTGGCCCACAGCGTGCCCCGAGCGGTGCGTCGCGTCGAGACGCTGATCAACGAGGTCCTCTCGTGTGCGTGAGTCGTCTCCATCGCGTCGTCGCCCTTGTTGACGACGACAACGTCACGGTCGTGGACCTCGACGGTAGGGAACACCCGGTCTCGTTGCTCGTCCTTGACGACGCCGCCCCGAGCGTCGGCGATTGGCTCGTCGTGCACAGCGGCTACGCCATCGAACGAGTCGAAAGTGAGGACGCCCGAAGAGTCTCCGACGAGATTTCCGCCGCCCGCGCGCACCCCGACGAAAGGAAATGATGTCCAAGAACTTGTCCCCGTCACGTAGGTCCCCGGTCCCGGGGATCTACGTCGCCGCGATCACCGCCGTGGTGAGCGGTGTGTCGATCTTCGTCAACAGCTACGGCGTCAAGGACGTGCCCTCTCCGCTCGTCTACACCACCGCCAAGAACCTGGTGGCCGCGGCGCTCCTCATTGCCGCCTGGTACGGGGGGGCGCGGGCACGACGACAGCGAGAGCGCGCCGGCGCCGGCGTGCGCGGGCCTCGCGCGGTCACCTCGCCAAGGTCGATGGCCACGGCGACGTCGGTGCGGCGATGGCTCGCACTCGCCTACGTGGGCGTCGTCGGTGGGGGCCTCGCCTTCGTGCTCTTCTTCGACGGCCTCGCCCGCAGCGATCCCGCGGCGGCGGCCTTCTGGCGTGACACCCTGGTCCTCGAGGTTGCGCTGTTTGCCGTCCTGATCCTGAAGGAGCGGATCCGCTGGTGGAACCTCCTCGCCCTGGCGCTCCTGGTCGGCGGCGAGGTGGCGGCGACCGGCGGCGTCGGTCACCTCGCCGCACGACCGGGCGAGATCGACGTGATGGCGTCGAGCGCCCTATGGGCCATCGAGGTCATCGTCGCTCGTTGGCTGCTGCGCGACACGTCCCCCTCGATGGTCGCCTCGACGCGCATGGGCGTCGGGACGCTCACCCTGCTCGTCGTCGTGGGGGCCTCGGGCCACTGGAACCAGCTCACGACCCTCGACGCACGTCAGTTGACGTGGATCGCTGCGACCGGAGCCCTCCTCGCGCTCTACGTCGCCACGTGGATGACCGCGCTAGCGAGGACCCGAGCCCTCGATGTCACCTCGGTCCTCGTGGGAGCCGCACTCATCACCTGGGTCCTTCAGGAGGTCGCCGGCGGCGCGCGCGCACCGTCGGGAGTGGGCTTGACCCTCATCGCCACGGGCACGCTGCTCACCCTGGCCGCCAACTCGGCGATGGATCGACGACGTCGTCGCGTGGCGGACCCGTCGTGAACGAACCCCGCACCGGTGGACCCCGAGGTCCCTTGGTGTTCGCACACTACGCGTTCGCACCCAATTCACTGGGCCTCTGCGGACCCGGTGACTCCGAGGGCCTGCGACAGGCGATGGTGGAGGGCACCGACATCGATCACCTCGCCCATTTGGCCACACAGTTCGACGGGGCGTGGCCCTACCTGGAGCTGATCGCCAGGGCCAACGGCATCGACGACCCACTCGACGTTCGGGTGGTCCGCGCGTACTGGCACGGTAACGAACTCATCCGCCGGGTACCGATGACCAGCGTGGCCACGTCCTTGGACGACCGATTCTCGCGACGCGCCGGGCGTGACGTCGACTCCCTGGTTGCTTCGGCCTTCTCGGGCGCCGTGGTCCAGCACAGTTTCCACGTCTTCGCCGTGTATCCCTGGATGGGCCTGCTGCGCGCCGGTGTCCTCGGACCACCCCTCGAGGTACTGGACAGGTGTCGCATCAGGTGGGGGCGCGTCGAGTCCGTCGACACCGACGTCGCCCTGGTGTGGAGCCGCCCCCTCGACTTCGACGGTTCACGCCTGACACTGGCCCCCGAACGCCTCGAGGAGGTCCGCTACGAGCGTGACGCCGACGGAGTCGTCGGCGACCTGGTACCCGGGGACATGGTGTCGATGCACTGGGACTGGATCTGCGAACGACTCACGCCCTCCACGTTGGCGTGGCTGCGCGCGTGCACCCGACGGAACATGGACTCCGTCAACGCCCTGGGCCGACCAGGTCCCGCGATGCTCGCGAGTTCTTGACATCGGCGCCGTCAAGGAACGTCGTGTCGAGATCACGTCGTGAGATCACGTCGTGAGATCACGTCGATCGAACAGCAACGTGGCCGCGAGGAGGAGCACGCCGATCACCATCGCGACCACCCCGAGGTGCCAGTAGTGGAATCCGGTCGTGAGGGGGTCACCCCCGAGGGCGTGATACCAGAGTGACGCCCATTCGAAGGAGCCGAGCGCGGAGACCAACTGGGCCAGTGCGCTGAGGAGGTACATCGCCACGGTGACCGCGGCGGCCACGCCCCTCGCTGCGCCGCGCGCGCCGGTCCACGCACCCCACGCGAGGGCGAGCGTTCCCCCGAAGAGCCCGAAGAGCGCCGTACCCAACACTTCCGCGGAGAGTTGGCGCCAACCGAGATGCAGCCGGAACAGCGGACCGATCAGGCCCAACAACAACTCGAGCACCACACTCAATGCGCCGACCCCGGTGGCCAGCGCGAGCCACTTCTCCATCACGACGCGACGACGCGACACGGGATTGGCGAGCAGCAGATCGATGGTGCGGCGCTCCTCCTCTCCCGCGAGCAGGTCCGAACCCTGAAGGATCGCGTAGATCGTGATCAGCAGCGGCGCCATGAAGGAGAACACCTCGGTGCGCAAGTAACCGGGACCCGTGGTGTAGTTCGAGATATCGAAGAGCTTGCGGAGGGCTTCGGGATAGGCCTCGATCAACTTGGCGAACGACGCGTTGGCGTGGATCGTCGGGAACATCGCGAGCATCACCAGGGAGAAGAACGCCATGCCGGCAACCCAGCCAGCGACTGCCCGACGCTGCTCAAAGATCGTTCGGTCATACACCGAACCCAGTGACGGACTAGTGGTGCGACGCCTAGCCATCGGACACCCCGTAGAAGCGCATGAAGAGTTCCTCCAACGTCGGCTCTCGGATCGAGAGGTCCTCGAGGTCGTATCGGGCCAGTAGTGCGACGATGGGATTGAGGTCGCCCGCGACCTCCAGATGCAACGACCGGTCGTCGACGCGGTGCGAGAGCACCCCGGGGAGCGAGATGAACGTCTGGACGTCAGTCGGTCCCCGGAACCGCACCTCGACGAGATGGGCCGCGTGACCCTGGAGCTGCGCCACCGACTCAATATCGATGAGTCGACCCTCGCGGATCAGTCCCACCCGGTCCGCCACCTCTCCCACCTCCGAGAGCACGTGTGACGAGAGCAGCACGGTGCGACCCTCCCGCGCAGCGCGGCGAACCTCGGACTGGACCGTTCGTTGCACCAGGGGGTCGAGTCCCGACGTCGGTTCGTCGAGCAACAGGAACTCGGGGTCGCCCATCATCGCCGCCACCAGACCGACCTTCTGGCGGTTTCCCCGAGACAGTGACCTCACCGGCCGGTCGACGTCGAGGTCGAAGGCCTCGACGTAATGCTCCACCTTCTTCCAGTCGAGTCCCCCACGCAGGTGGGCGAAATGCGTCAGGATCTGGCGGGCGCTCAATCGCTCGTAGAGGGCGAGCTCACCCGGGAGATATCCCACCCGCCGACGGATCGCGACACTGTCGGTGCGCGAGTCGAGGCCAAAGACCCTGATCCGGCCCGACGACGGACGAATCAGGTCAAGGATGAGGCGAATCGTCGTGGTCTTGCCCGCACCGTTGGGACCGAGGAAACCGAACACTTCTCCAACCGCGATGTCGAGACTCAACTCGTAAACGCCGCCCCCGCCGCGATAGATCTTGGTCACGTGATCCAGTGAGATTGCGACCGATTGGTCGACTGTGGTATCCGTCGCAGTTTCCATTGGGCCAACCTCGATCGATTCCGATCCTAGACCCGGTCGAATCCCCGTCACCGGTGACCAAAGTCTCGACCTTGATCCGCGCGCGGCGGCGTCGGTGTCGATGGCCCAGGTTCTAGAAGTTGCTGGTATCAGCCACGTTGTCGAAGCGCGCGAACTCGCCGCGCCAGGTCAAGTGCGCCGTGCGCGTCGGCCCATTGCGATTCTTGCCCACGATGATCTCGGCCTCGGACTTCTTGTCATTGGGCACCTCACCGTACTGCTCCGCACGGTACAAGAAGAGGACCACGTCGGCGTCCTGCTCGAGTGAGCCGGACTCGCGCAGGTCGCTCATCATGGGTCGCTTGTCGGCGCGCTCCTCGAGTTTGCGCGAGAGTTGCGAGAGGGCGATGACCGGACAGCTCAGCTCTCGCGCCAGGATCTTGAGCGCTCGGCTCATCTCCGAGACCTCCACCTGGCGGTTCTCCGCACGACCCCGTGAACTCATCAACTGCAGGTAGTCGATGATCACGACGCCAAGGTCCCCGTTCTGCTGTTTGATCCGACGCGCTCGTGAACGAACGTCCATCACCGTGAGACTCGGGTTGTCGTCGATGAACACCTTCGCCGACTGCAGGTAACCGAAGGCGTCCTGGGCACGATTCCAGTCCGCGTCACTGAGGTCGCCCGTGCGCAATTTCGAGGAGTCGATTCGCGCGGTCGACGCCAGGATGCGCTCGGCGAGTTCCTGGCGGCTCATCTCGAGTGAGAAGAACAACGCGGGTCGGTTCACCACCGCACCCACGTGAGTGAGTATCCCCAGGGCGAAGGCCGTCTTTCCCATCGCGGGACGCGCCCCGACGATCGTCAGACTGTGCGGTTGCAGACCCTGCAGCACCAAGTCGAGGGATCGGTACCCAGTCTCGAGCCCGTTGAACTGACCCCGGGTCTCCCCTCGCTCCTCGAGGATGTTGGCCTCGGCGACGAGCAGACGCTGCAGCGGTGAGACGCTGTCGATGCGATTCGTGTCGCCGATCTGGTTGATCTTGCGCTCGGCGTCATCGATGAGACCCACCACGTCATCGGTGGCCACGTAGGCGTCGTCGACGATCTCGCCCGCCACCGCGATCAGTCGACGCTGTTGCGCCTTCTCGTGCACGATCTCGGCGTAGTGGCGGGCATTGGCGGCCGAAGGCGTGTTCATCTGCAGTGACGACAACAGCCCCACCTCGACCGCCGCGGCACCCTGCTCTTGCAGTTTGGCCTGGACCGTCACGTAGTCCACCGGTTCGCCCGCGTTCGCCAGCGCCAGAATCGCCGAGAAGATCTGGGCGTGGAGCGGGCGGTAGAAGTCCTCGGGCTCCACAGTCTCGTAGGCGACGGACACCGCCTCGGGCGACAGGAGCATCGCACCGATCAGCGATTCCTCCATCTCGAGGGCGTTGGGGGGTACTCTCCCCGCCGATGCCGTGGGATTGGTTCGGCCGCGGTCGGCTTCGAGTTGCGTCATGGGACTACAACGGTCGCCGATTCGACCTGTGCCTCACAAGAACAACAACGTGGGGAAATCCCTGTGGGTAACCGCATGGGGAAATGATGCCAAGCAACTGTGACACGTCGCCTCACGCACGAGGCCGGGGCAACTCGCCCCGGCCTCGTGCGTGAGAAGAGATGGCGGTTACTTCGCCACGACCTCCACCTTGATGGTGGCGACCACTCCCTCGAAGAGGCGCGCCGACACGGTGGCCGACCCCACTTCCTTGAGGTGCTCCTCCATGATGATCGCGTGACGATCCAGAGAGATGTTCGTGGCCGTACGCAGCGCATTGACGATGTCGGCCTCGGTGATCGAACCGAACAGTCGACCATTGGCACCCGCTCGCGCCGCGACACTGACGGTCGCGGCTTCGATGACGCTGCGCTGGGTCTCCGCCGCGGTACGGCTCTGGGCGTCGCGCAAGTCACGAGCCTTGCGCATCGAGGCGGCCTGGACCTCCATCGTGTCGTTCGCCGCGAGCCCCGCGCCGGTGGGTAGCAGGAAGTTACGGGCGTAGCCCGCCTTCACCTCGACGATGTCGCCGCGGCGACCTACGCCACGAACATCGGAACGCAGTAGGACCTTCATTCGCCCGCCTCCTCGACCTCGACGTCGGTGACGACCTCGTCGGCCGCATCCGCCATGGTCGCCTCGGCGTCACTCGCGCGCTCGGCGCCGTCACGCTCGGGACGCGGCCCGCGAGGGCCTCGATCGTCGCGGCCGCGGCCGCCACGGCGCTCGGTCACCGTGCGCTGCGTGTACGGCAGTAGCGCGAGCTCACGAGCGGTCTTGATCGAATCGGTGACGTCACGCTGGTGCTGCTGGCAGTTGCCCGAGACCTTGCGACCACGAATCTTGCCGCGATCCGAGATGTACTTGCGCAACTGGGCCAGGTCCTTGTAGTCGACGGATCCGACGCCGTGCTGGCAGAAGGAGCACGGCTTCTTCTTCGCGCCGCGACGCGTGTCGATCTTGGGTGCCCGCTTGGGCAGCGTAGGCATGTTCTTACGGGGCATTAGAAGGGCTCCTCATCATAAGCGTAGGTACTGGGTTCGTTGGTGCGCGCGGGTGCGGGGCGGTCGCCGTAGCTCGACGAACCTCCTTCACCGCGCGGTGTGCGGGTGACCACGGCGGTCGCCCATCGCAAGGACGGTGCGATCTCGTCGGCCACGATCTCGAAGGCGTTGCGCTTCTCGCCCGACTCGGTCTCCCAGGAGCGTTGCTCCATCCGTCCAGTCACGACGACGCGTGCGCCCTTGGCGATCGAGGACGCGGCGTTCTCCGCCATCGACCCGTACGCCGAGACGTCGAAGAACGACGTCTTCTCCTCCCACTCCTGGGTCTGGCGATTCTGCCAGCGTCGGCTCACCGCCACCGCAAGACGCAGTGCGGCTTGTCCTGAGTTGAGGAACTTCAATTCGGGGTCGCGGGTCACGTTACCCACGACCGTGATGGTGTTATCGGCCATTGTCTCTCCTTCGTCGCGAAGCGCCCAAACCTACGCCTGGGCCGTGACACGGCTGGCGTTGGCTCGCTCGTTGCGTCGCAGGATCTTGAAGCGCAGCACTTCGTCGGACAAGGTGAGGATTCGGTCCAGTTCCTCGACCGTGGTCGGCTCGCCGGTGAACTCCACGAGGACGTAGTAGCCCTCCTTGCGCTTGTTGATCTCGTACGCCAAGGGACGCTTACCCCAACGGTCGATGTTCCCCGGACTTCCGGCGTTCGATCTGATGGTGTCGAGCGCCCGGTCGAGGGCAACCTGGATGGATTGCGGGTCGACGGCAGTGTCGAACACGATCATTGTCTCATAAGGCCTCATGGCCACTTCCTTTCCCTCTGGTCCGGACGGGTCCGGGCTCTGCGGAAAACAGAGCAGGGTACGTGGTACTTCCCCGCACTTGCGGGAAGGGAAAGTCTAGCCCAAAGACCACTCGATGGCTAGTCGAGGAGCTCCTCGGGGTTCGCGTAGGACTCGGCCTCGCTCGGAAAGGTGGCCTCACGCACGTCCTGGGCGTATCGGGCGACGGCCTCGGTGATCGCGGACCCGAGGTCCGCGTACTGGCGAACGAACTTGGCCGGGCGTCGATTGGTCAAGCCCAGGAGGTCGTGGATCACGAGCACCTGACCGTCAGTGCCCGGGCCCGCTCCGATCCCGATGGTCGGGATGTCGAGGGACTCGGTGAGCTGGGTTCCCACGACGCTCGGCACCCCTTCGACCACCAGTGAGTAGATCCCTTCGGATTGCAGGACCAGCGCGTCCTCGACCAGTAGCTTGGCGGCGTCGCGGGTCTTGCCTTGCACCTTGTACCCACCGAAGGCGAGCACGCTCTGCGGGGTGAGCCCCAGATGTCCCATGACCGGTATCTCCGCGTCCACGAGCGCCCGCACGACGTCGCGGCGGATGGCGCCCCCCTCGAGCTTCACGCCTTGGGCCCCCGCACGAATCAACTCACCAGCGTTGGCGACGGCCGCGGCGGCACCCACGTGATAACTCAGCCAGGGCATGTCCGCGACGACGTGAGCGTTGGGCGAGGCGGCCGCCACCGCGCGCACGTGGTGCGCCATCTGCTCGACGGTCACGTGAAGGGTGTCGCGGTGTCCCAAGACCACGTTGGCGAGCGAATCGCCCACCAACAAGATGTCCACGCCCGCGGCGTCCGCGTACCGAGCGGTCGGCTCGTCGTACGCCGTGATCATGACGAGTGGCGCACTACCCCGACGGCGCTTGCGCGCGCGTATCGATGGCGCGCCGGACGTCGTCACGACCTGCTCTGCTTGGCAACCGTGCGCCGGCTAGCGCGTCCGCCGGCGGACCACTTGCGAACGAGGTGGTGGAACGAGCAGCCCGTGCACACCTCGACCGCGTAGCACTGCACTGGCTCCGCGCGACGTTCCAACTTCAACAGTTCGGCGCGCGAGCCAGGACACGTCCCCCCCGCGGGTAGCCGGCTGCCGAAGACGTAGGTCACCTCGACCAATTCGACGTCGCCACAAATCGGACAATCCTCACCCGTCGAGCGACCGATGTTTCTCGCGGCGCGCAACAACTCGGGGTGCGCGTCGCAGACGTCACTGGCGCGTAGGGTCCCTGCGGCGATCTTGGCCAGCAGGGCGTGGCGGACCAGTCCGAACTCGACGACGGCTCCGTCGGCCGTGGTGGTACGAAAACTCGAATCCATTAGCGCCGAGACTACCAATCACCCCTAAGAATCGATGTTTTCGTCATCCCACCGTTACGATGACACATTCGATATATCGATTTGATATGATGAGTCGTGTGTTGGACATCGCCATCCTCGGACTGCTCATGGATCGAGACCACCACGGCTACGAGATCCGTGCGCAGGTGCGCGACCGACTCGCGGTCTCCTCGAACATTTCTTTCGGTTCGATCTATCCAGCCCTCAATCGTCTGGAACGCCATGGCCTCGTCGAGGCCGTCGTCTCCTCCGAGGCGCGTGGCAACGCGCTGTCCACCGGATCGCTCTCGGGCGAACGGGCGTCGTTGCGTGCGTTGCGCGCCACCCAGGGCCTCGGGCGTCGCTCGCGCAAGGTGTACCGCATCACCCCCCGGGGTCGCGAGGAGTTCGTCGCGTTGCTCGGTGATCCCGCGACGCTGGACGACTCGCGCAGTTTCTCACTGAGAATGGCGTTGGCTAAGTACCTGACGCCGTCGTTACGGGTGACGCTCCTGGAGCGTCGCCGCACCGATCTTGTGGAGCGACTGGCCGAAATGCAGGCCGGTGCTCGCAATGAGCAGCTCGACACGTACGCCCGTAGCGTCATGGCGCACGCGGCCAAGGGTGTCGAACTGGACCTCGAGTGGATCGACAACCTGTTGTCCACCGAACGAAACAATCAACAAACCTTCGCTCCGGAAGCGAAGTAGGAAAGGGGAGCCATGGAGAAGATTCGCGTGGCCATTGCTGGCGTTGGAAACTGCGCCAGCTCGCTCATCCAGGGCGTGACGTACTACAAAGATGCGAAGGCCGACGACAACGTCCCGGGCCTGATGCACGTCATGCTCGGTGGCTATCACGTGAGCGATCTGGAGTTCGTGGCCGCCTTCGACGTCGACGCCTCCAAGGTCGGTTCCGACCTCGGAAAGGCCATCGAGGGCGGGCAGAACAACACGATCAAGTTCGCCGACGTGCCCCCCCTGGGTGTGACGGTCCACCGTGGACCGACGTTGGACGGGCTGAACAAGTACTACCGTGCGGTCATCGACGAATCTCCGGCCGAGGCCGTCGACGTCGCCCAGGTCCTGCGCGACGCCCGCGCCCAGGTCCTCGTCGCCTACCTCCCGGTGGGTTCGGAGGAGGCCCAGCGGATGTACGCCCAAGCGGCGCTGGACGCGGGCTGCGCCTTCGTGAACGCCATCCCCGTCTTCATCGCCTCGGACCCGATCTGGGCGAAGAAGTTCGCCGACGCCAACCTGCCAATCATCGGTGACGATATCAAGAGCCAGGTGGGAGCGACGATCGTGCACCGCGTCCTCGCGCGCCTCTTCGAGGATCGCGGCCTCGCCCTCGATCACACGTACCAGCTCAACGTGGGCGGCAACATGGACTTCAAGAACATGCTGGACCGCGATCGACTCGAGTCGAAGAAGGTCTCCAAGACCCAGGCCGTGACCTCGCAGATCGAGAACTACGTGATGGACGCCGACGACGTCCACATCGGCCCGAGTGACCACGTCCCGTGGCTGAAGGATCGCAAGTGGGCCTACATTCGCATGGAGGGGCGCAACTTCGGTGACGTGCCCCTCAACGTCGAACTCAAACTCGAGGTGTGGGACTCCCCCAACTCCGCGGGCGTCATCATCGACGCAGTCCGGTGCGCGAAGATCGCGCTCGATCGGGGCGTCGGCGGTCCCATCCTTGGACCGAGCGCCTACTTCATGAAGTCGCCTCCGGTGCAGTATCACGACGACGTGGCGCACGCCATGATCGAAGAATTCGCCCAGGGTGCCGACAACCCGGTGTGGCCCTGACAGCGAACGACGTAGGGCTGGCGCGGTGACGTCGCGCGCGACCGCTACCACGTCCGACACCCGTCGGAACTGGTAGCGGTCGCGGCGGGCCGAGGATGGTCGCCGACGGCTACTCCTGCTCGTCCCACCATTCACGAAGGCGATACGTGGCCTCGGCCTTGGAGATTTCGCCCTCCTCACGGCGGATCTCCATGAGGAACGCCATCGCCCGCCCCACCAACGGGCCGGGCTGGAGACCGAGCAGGGACATCACCTCGCCACCGTCGAGGGCGGGTCGCTGGTTGTCCAGGTCCTCTTGCTCGCGCAACTCGGCGATACGGACCTCGAACTCATCCATGCGTCGCGAAAGCTCCTCCGCCTTTCGCCAGTTGCGCGTCGTGGCGTCACATCGTGTGAGCTCGTTGAGTTCCTCCAGGAGAGGTCCGGCGTCGTGGACGTAGCGGCGCACCGCCGAATCGCTCCATCCGAGTTTGTAGGTGTGAAAGCGCAGATGCAGCTCGACCAATTTACTCACGTCGTCCACCATGTTCTTGGAGTACTTCAGCGCGGTCATACGCTTGCGCGTCATCTTGGCGCCGACGACCTCGTGAAATCGGAAGGTGACACCCTCATCGGTGATGGCTCGCGTCGCGGGCTTACCGATGTCGTGAAACAAGGCCGCGAGGCGAAGAGTGAGTTTCGGCGACGTCTTGTCGACGACGGCCCAGGTGTGCTTCAACACGTCCTTGTGACGATGGATCGGGTCTTGCTCGAGCTGCAGCTTCGGGAGTTCGGGCACGAAGTACTCAGCAAGCCCGGTGCGCACGAGGAAGTCCAGTCCCACCGACGGTCGCTCGGTGACCATGAGCAGATCGAGCTCACCGCGGATTCGTTCCTCGGACACGATGCTCAACTTCTCGGCGCAAGCCGTGGCCGCGGCCTCCACCCTCTCGTCGATCCTCAACGAGAACCTCGCCGCGAAGCGCGCGGCACGCAACATACGAAGCGGGTCGTCGGAGAACAGGATCTCCGGGTCGATCGGCGTGCGTAGGATGAGGTCATGGAGATCGGCGAATCCGCCGAAGAAGTCGAAGAACGTCTGTACACCTTCGGGCTGGGACAGTAGGTGGACCACGTCGAGGGCGAGGGCGTTGATCGTGAAATCGCGGCGACTCAAGTCCGCCTCGAGTGAGTCGCCCCAGCGTACGGCGGGCTTGCGCGAATGATCGACGTACTCCTCGGAGCGGAAGGTCGTCACCTCCGCGATCAGCCCGTTACTGCGCACCACGCCACCGACCGTGCCGAAGGCGCGCCCCTGCTCCCACAGGGTCCCGCACAGCGGCGTCATCAAGCGCGCGATGTCGTCGGGGCGCGCGTCAGTGGTGAAGTCAATCTCGTAGTCATCGCCGGGGTCGATACCGAGAACGGCGTCGCGGATGCATCCCCCGACGGCGTAGAGGTGAAAACCCGCCTCGTCGAAGGCTTGCGCGAGCGGAGCGGAGCGTTGGGCGATGAGGGCCAGGCGTTGGGGGAAGTCATTCGGAGAGTTCACTACCGATGAAGGTTACGAGAGACGCCCCGCTCGCGTCGCCCCAAGTAGCCTGTGTCAGCATGTTCCACCGATTTTCGACATGGTGGCGGGCGCTCAGCGTCGTACTCCTCGGCCTCGCAACGATCACGTGGCCCTCGGCCGCGCTGGCCCAGTCGACGCCCAGCTTCTCCGTGATTTCCCAGAGTTCGGTGGCCATACTCTCCTCCACCGGATCCGCCACGCTCTCGCTCGACCTCTCGATACCCAGCGGCGTGACCGACGCGGTAACCCTGGCCCTCTATCCCCAGATCCTGTACCGCTCCGAGGTCACCGCGATCATCGCCGGCA
The DNA here is from genome assembly GCA_018971185.1 of Acidobacteriota bacterium. Lineage (GTDB taxonomy): Bacteria > Actinomycetota > Acidimicrobiia > Acidimicrobiales > RAAP-2 > RAAP-2. The sequence continues at coordinate 140,016 of JAGXBH010000001.1, read as the reverse complement.
CCGGCACTACGTCCGCAGCGATCGCCACCACGACGGTGGCCTCACCCACGTGTGCCACGGGCACCACCTTGACGCTCGCGGTCTCGTTGTTCAGTGCCCTCGCCAAGGGCGCGAGCCACCATTGCGGCGCCGCCCCCCTGCACCTGCGTCTGCCGTGCAACGCCGTCGCCTGTGACGGTGTCTATCCACTGAGCATCGCCGTCACCGTCGACAACGTGCGCCGGACCGAGTGGTCGATGGTCGCCGTGCACACCGCCGGCGTGCTGCATCCCTTACGGGTCGACTACGTCGCCGTAGTCGACCCGAGCGCGTGGGCGTCGGCAGCCAACGCGCGCAGCGACTTCGACGTCATCGCCCAGTACGGGGCGATGCCCTTGACCGTGGCTGTCGACTACCGACCACTCGGCCGAGCGCTCCTCAGTCCGACGAGCCGCTCCTGGCGCTCCGCCCTGTCGAGCGCCCTGAGCAATCCCGCCCACCGGGCCATCGCGGCCCCACCCGCGTCGGCCGACTACGCCGGCCTCGCGGCGAACGGCTTCAGCGCCGAGGTGGCCCAACAGGTCAACCTGGCGGGGAAGTTCCTCAAGACGGCCACCGGTCACAGCACCGACAACCAGGTCTTCGTCACGAACCCCACGACCCAGGGCGCTCTGAGCGCCCTGGCGCACGTCGGCGTCACCCAGGTCGTACTTCCCGACACCTCCTTGAGTGTCGTGCCTTCGACCACCCTGGCGTGGGGGGCTCCTTTCCACCCCGATGCGCTGGCTAACGTGACCGCGCTGGCCACAGACAGCGGTCTCGAGCAACTCGCGGCCGATTCCTCCATCGAGCCCGGTCGCCGCGCAGCACTCACCCTGGCCACCCTCGCGTTCCTGCACTACGAGGCGCCCAACGCCCTGGCGGTACGCACCGTGGTCGTGCCGCTCAACGTGGGTTCGCTGTCGCCGACCTATCTCAATGACCTTTTCGGGGCGAGCCAGTCCAACCCCTTCATCACCGCCAGCGACCTGACTCCCTCGTACGACTCGAGCCTCATCGCCACCGACAACAATCCCGCCGATCGCTACCTCGCCTCGTCCACTCCAACCGTGTGGTCCAGCACCAATGTGACCACCCTCCAGTCGCTCATCAGCCGCACCGCGTCCTTCGTGCAGGGCATCGCGTCGACGACCCAACTCGTCACCCTCGAGCTGTACCAGGCACTCCCCGAGCAGTTGGGTAGCCCGGCCACGCGCCAGACGGGTCTCAACGCCGCTACGTCCTACCTCAACTCCCAACTCAGTAGCTTTCGAATCGACGACTCGTCCATCACGTTGACGGGCGCGGGCAACACTCTGCCCATCACCTTGTTGAGCAACGTCCGCTATCCCGTCACCCTGGTGCTGCACCTCATCACCGATCGACTCCAATTCCCGACGATCCAGAACCAGGAGGTGGCCGTCACCCTCTCCGCGCCCACCAATCCCGTGCGAATCCCCACCGTCGATCGTCAAGGGGGTTCGTTGACCCTCCAGCTCGAACTCACGACGCCCGACGGCAAACTCGTCGTGGCGCGAGCGGCGGTGCAGGTACGGGTGGCCGGCACCTCGGTGGTGGGATACATCTTGAGTGGCGGTTCCTTGCTGGTGCTCGCCTGGTGGTGGCTCACGACCTACCGGCGCAAGTCCCGAGGTCGACACGCGAGATGAGTCGTCACGCCACGCACGGCAGTCGCGTCCTCTCGATGGCAGGCGGCACGGCCGCCTCGCGTCTCACCGGGCTCTTTCGCGTCCTGGTCCTGGCGTGGGTCCTGGGTTTCACCCCCTTGGCCGACGCCTTCAACCTCGCCAACACCATCCCCAACATGCTCTTCGACCTCGTCATTGGCGGAGTCCTGGGCGCGACCTTCATCCCAGTGGTGGTCGAACGACTCGCCGTCGACGGTGAGCGACGGGCGTGGCGCTCAATCTCGACCGTGGTGAGCGCCGCCGTAATGGTCTTGCTCATCGGTTCGCTCGCCGCGTGGTTGGCGGCGCCGTGGATCATCGACGGCTTCACCTTCATGCAACACAGCGCCGGAAGCGCCCAAACGCACGACCTCATCGCCCAGCGTCACGTGGCCACGGAGTTCCTGAGGTGGTTCGTGCCACAGATCTTCTTTTACGGCGTCATCGGCATCGCCACGGCCCTGCTCAACGTGCGACGGGTGTTCGCCATCGCGTCGTGGGCACCCGTCGCGAACAACATCGTTAGCATCGCGATCCTCATCTGGTTCCATCTCGTCGATCCGGTGCCGAGCGTCAGCTCCGTCAGCGACACCCGTCACCTGATGTGGCTCGGTCTGGGCACCACGGCGGGTGTGGCGGTCCAGTTCATGGTCCTCTGGCCCTCGTTGGCCCGCAGCGACCTCGGTCGCCTCCGCTTACGCTTCGACCCCCGTGACCCCGCGCTGCGCACCATGAGCCGACTGGGCTCGTGGACCCTCATGGTGGTCATCACGAACCAGGCCTCCCTCTACGTCCTTCTCACCTTCGCCTTCGGCACGGGGGGAAACGGCCCGGTGAGCGCCTACACCTACGGGTGGTCGTTCATGCAGATGCCCTACGCCATCATCGTGGTCTCGGTACTCGGTGTCCTCACGCCCCAGCTCGCCGAGTTCGCGACCAAGGCCGACTACGCGTCGCTCAGTGAGCGGCTCAGCTTCGGCCTACGTCAGTCACTCGTGATCATCATCCCGTGCACCGTCGCACTGATCATCCTCGCCCAACCCCTCGTGGGCATCCTGCTCAATCACCTCGACGCGTCAACGCAACTGCCCGCAGGTACGGTCCTGGCGATCCTGGCCGCGGGACTACCGGGTTTCACGGTCTTCCAACTCTGCGTACGAGGGTTGCAGTCGATGCAGCGCGTGATTGACGTCTTCGCCCTCTACCTCCTCGAGAACGGCGCGACGATCGTGTTGTGCGTGTTCCTCGGCCGTCACTCCCTGGCGGGGCTGACCGCCAGCGTCTCGATCGCCTATACGGCCACGGGCCTCTGTGCGTTGATCGTTCTCGCCGCGCGCCAAGTTCCGGTCGCCGCGACCATCTGGAGCGTGCACGTGCGACGGAGCCTCCTCGCTTCACTGGCGATGGGACTCGTTATGGCGGCGGCCTGGGCCACCCCGACGTGGACCCGCGGCGGCGCACTCGTGGTCCGGGGTCTCCTCGCGACGACCCTCGGGGCAGTGACCTACGTGCTCTTCGTCCTCGTCGCCCAGCGCGGGGCCCGTCGCGCACCCTAAGGTGCAAGGCGAGGGACGACGGGGGGAAGCGGTGGACAAGATCGGGGTCATCTGTGACAGCGCCAGTGACCTGCCCGCCCACGAACTCGAACGACTCGGCATCATCATGGTCTCGCTCAACATTCGCTTCGGCGACGAGGAGTTCGTGGACCGCGTGACCTTGTCGATCGAGGACTTCTGGCGTCGGTGCGGCGAATCGCGCACCCTACCCGAGACGTCGGCGCCATCACCCGGCGCATTCCGGGCCGCCTACCAGGCCGCCGCCGACCAGGGGTGCACGGGCGTGATCGTCCTCACGCTCTCCGCCGCGCTCTCGGGGACCTACCAGTCCGCCGTGGTCGCTCGTGACGCCGTCGAGGGACTCATCGACGTCCGCGTCGTCGACACCGAGGCGGTGTCCATGGCCCAGGGACTCCTGGTGATCGAGATTGCCGAGCGGGCTCTCGAGGGCGCCACCCTCGACGAGCTCGAAGGACACGCCATGGAGGCCCGCTCCCGGGTCGGGGTGGTGGCCATGCTCGACACCCTCGATCAGCTCATCAAGGGCGGACGCATCGGGGGGGCGAGGGCCCTCATCGGTCAGGTCCTCTCGATCAAACCACTGCTGGAGTTGCGCGACGGCGTCGTCGCTGAGGCGGGGCGCCAGCGCACCACTGCGCGCGCGATGGCGACGATCGCGGCCACCGCGCGACAGCACGCCCCCCTTCGACGCTTCGCGTTGATCCACGCCCAGTCCACGCAGGTGGCCAACCTGAGTGCCCTCGTACGCGACGTCGCGACCGAGTTCCCCCTGCTGATTGCTGACATGGGTCCCACGGTCGGGACCCACGGTGGACTTGGCCTCATCGGTCTCACCTGGCTCGAAGCATCGCCGCACGAACACCGCTAAGTTTTAAGCGTGAACGAACGACCTGACGAGAGCGGCCCCGACGTCGTCGACACGCTCTTCAGCTATTTCGACCGATTCATGGATGCGTTGCATGATCGGGTGCTGCGACCCATCATGCTCGCGGGGCGATTCGTCGCCTACGGCTTCATCCTCCTCCTACTGGGCGTGGTGGTCGTCGGCGCCCTCGTGATCGGCGTAGTGCGCTTCGCGACGGTCTACTTGTTCGCCCAGCACGTCTGGATCACCTATCTGGCGATTGGCGCGGTATCGCTCGGTATCGGTCTCGTCATCTGGCGACGTCGTCGCCCCGTCCCCCTGAGGAAACAATGACCCACACCCGCGTGCTCATCATCGGCTCGGGGCCCGCGGGCCTCACCGCCGCCATCTACACCGGCCGCGCCCAACTGAAGCCACTGGTCATCGAGGGTGAGCCCTCCTCCACCACTGATCAGCCGGGGGGGCAGCTCATGCTGACCACCGACATCGAGAACTTCCCCGGTTTTCCCGAGGCCCTCACGGGGCCCGAATTGATGGCGCGCATGCGTGAGCAGGCGGAGCGCTTCGGTGCGGAACTCCGGGTGACCAAGGTGCAGCGACTTGACGTGACCAGCCGGCCCTTCCGGGCCTGGCTCACCGATGACGACGAACCGAGTGTGAGTGCCGACGCCGTCATCCTGGCTACCGGCGCCCAGTCATTGATGATGGGCGTGCCCGGTGAGGAACGGCTCCTGAGTCACGGACTCTCCACTTGCGCCACCTGTGACGGTTTCTTCTTCCGTGGTCACGACATCGCCGTGGTGGGAGGTGGCGACTCCGCGATCGAAGAGGCCCTGTTCCTCACCCGGTTCGCCTCGAGCGTGACCATCGTGCACCGTCGCGACTCCCTGCGGGCGTCCAAGATAATGCAGGAGCGCGCCTTCGCCAATGAGAAGATCCGTTTCGCGTGGAACTCCCAGGTCCAAGAGGTGCTGGGCGACGACCGCGTCAGCGGGCTGCGCGTGCGCGACACCGTCAGTGGTGACGTCCGAGACCTGGACGTCACCGGGGTCTTCGTCGCCATCGGCCACGTCCCGAACACGGTGCTGGTCAAGGACCAGGCCGATCTGCACGACAACGGGTACGTGCGCACCCACGTGGGCTCCTACACCTCGATCGACGGGCTCTTCGCCGCGGGCGACGTGCAGGACCACGTCTATCGTCAGGCGATCACCTCCGCGGGCTCGGGGTGCATCGCCGCGATCGACGCCGAACGCTGGCTCGAGTCGCAAGGCCTGTGAGTCTTTCTCGCTAGGGTGTACTCTGCGCCACGAGTGAGGCGCCCCATCTGGAGGCACACATGAACGACAAGATCACGACGTTGACCGACGCCACCTTCGACGAGGTCGTAGGCTCCTCGGACAAGCCGATCCTCGTGGACTTCTGGGCCGAGTGGTGCGGACCGTGCAAGATGATCGCGCCGATTCTCGAGGACTTCGCGACGGAGCAGAGCGAGAAGTTCACCATCGGCAAACTGGACGTGGACGTGAACGTGGCAACCGCCACGAAGTACTCAGTGATGAGCATCCCGACGCTCCTGCTGTTCAAGGACGGCCAGGTCGTCGCTCGCCTGGTCGGAGCAAAGCCCAAGGGTGCGCTCCTGCAAGAGATCACCGCCCACCTCTAGTCCCCACCTTCTCTGGACTTCCTACCACTCTCTCTCGGGGCGACCGGCCGGCGGGTACGCGATCTCCACGATCGCCTGACCTCGCTCGGACTGGTGCCCCTCGACAACCTCGGTGACACCTTCTCCGAGGCGACGAAGGCCACAGTGCAGGCGTTTCAGCGAACGCGCGGTCTTGAGATCACCGGGGTGGTGGACTCCACCACGTGGTCCCGATTGCTCGAGGCCGGGTGGGGACTGGGTGACCGACTGTTATACCTTGTCAAGCCATATTTACGAGGAGATGACGTCGCCGAGCTACAGGTTCGACTCTCGCAATTGGGATTCGACCCTGGTCGGGTCGACGGAGTCTTCGGTCCACTCCTCGATCGGGCCCTGAGCGAGTTCCAGAGGAATTGTGGCTTGGAGTCCAACGGCACCCTCACGCAGAGGACCTTGGTCGAGCTGCGACGTTTCTCACCCTTCACCGATCGCACACTGGTCAGTGAGGCACGCGACGAAGCGGGCTTCGCACAGACCCAACGTGGTCCCATCATCGTATGGGGAAGAAGTCCACTTACCCAGACCATCGCCCAACGACTCCCCTACGTGGACGCTGACGAGATCCGCGCGACATGGGGGGTGGAGGAGCTCGCGAGCTACGCCAACTCGGTCGGGGCGCTCGGTGTCATCGCGCTGAGTGAACAAGATGACTGGAACGGCGTGCACCTGCACTACTGGTCCAGCTACCAGTCCTACTCACATCGCGGGGAGCAACTCGCCAGTGCCGTTGCTAATGCGATCTCGCGCGACGACATCGGGTTGAGGGTCGAGGTGACCGGGATGGCCGTGCCGATCCTTCGTGAGACGCAGATGACGACGCTCCACGTCGAACACGGTGCGTTGAACGCCAAGGAGTCGCGACTCCTCACCGAGGCCATTTCGGCGGCGATTCGAGACTTTTTCCACAGTTGACGCAACGCCCAGAACGTCGAGAACCGTCGTTTATCAGTGATTGTAAGGATTTTCACTCGTCACCCGCGCGAAACCCACAGGTTCGTCCACAACTTGGGGATAACTTCAAGAAGAAGGTTAACTTGAAGGTTGAGACTTACTTGACTTGCGAGATGGAGATATAGATACGCTCGAGGTCGTCGAGGTCAGCGAAATCGATGATGATACGCCCATTCCTCCCCTTCAAGTCGACGTGTACCCGAGTATTGAGGTAGTCCTCCAGCAACTGCTCGAGTTCCGCGACGCTCGCGTCGGGCACCGGTCGCAGGCGAGGCTTCCCCGAGATATCAGGGACGTTGACTGCAGGGACGTCTTGAGGGCGGGGTTCGAGAAAGGCCTTCACCGCTTCTTCGGTAGCCCTCACCGACAACTCACTCTTGATGATTCGTGCCACCATCGTCGCCTGGGCTTCGGCATCAGCAATCGCCAGGAGGGAACGAGCGTGTCCCGCGCTGATTTGTGACTGCGCCAATGCTGCTTGAGCCACTTCACCCAATTGGAGGAGTCGCAACGTGTTGGTGATGTTGGCACGACTCTTACCGACACGTTGCGCCACTTGCTCGTGGGTGAGGTCGAACTCGTCGATCAGTTGCTGGTAGGCCGCGGCCTCTTCCAGCGGGTGCAGATCCACTCGATGAAGATTCTCCACCACCGCCTGCTCGAGTGACAATCGATCATTGACCGCGTCCTGGACCAGTACAGGTACGGTCTCCAAGCCAGCGATACCCGCCGCGCGCCACCGACGCTCTCCTGCGATCAACTCGTAACGAGCCGGATCGCCCTCCAGGGGGCGCACAATGATCGGTTGGAGTACACCGAGCTCACGAACCGACGACGCCAATGACTGGAGACTCTCATCATTGAACGACTTTCGCGGTTGGAATTGATTGGGGATGATCGCCGACACGGGAATCTGACGAAGGGGGCCCTGGGTCACCTCAACCTCGATCTCTTCACTCGTCTCTTGATTCTCGGGAATGAGGGCACCGAGCCCCTTTCCCAGTCCGGGCCTTCTAGCCATTCATGATCTCCTCTGCTAACTGACGGTACGCCTTGGCGCCCTTTGATTGAGGATCGAAAACAGTGATTGGTTGACCAAACGACGGCGCTTCAGCGAGTCGGACGGTGCGGGGGATCTTCGTCCGACACAATTCTTCCGCAAAGTGACGCCGGACTTCAATTGCGACATCCTGTGACAGTGTGTTGCGCGAGTCGTACATCGTCAAGACTACCTTGGAAATCTTCAATTCAGGATTGAGATTCTTCTGGACGAGGTCGATGATGGCGCGCAACTGAGTGAGTCCCTCGAGAGCGTAGAACTCAGTCTGGACAGGGACCATGATGTCAGTCGCCGCCGCGAACGCATTGATCGTAATGAGGCCGAGCGATGGAGGACAGTCGATGAAGACGTAGTCGAAGTCTCCGTCGACTGAGGTGATTGCTCTCTTGAGTCGAAGCTCTCGTGAGATCACGGACGTGAGCTCCTGCTCGACCCCCGCCAAGTCGAGAGTGGCCGGTGCGACGAAGAGATTGTTGAAACCAGTGGGTTCGACTATGTCAACCATGGGGACATCATTCAACAAGACGTCGTACACCGACTTCTCGAATCGACGACCGTCAACACCTAGACCGGTGGTCGCGTTTCCCTGAGGATCAAGGTCGACGATGAGAACCCTCTTCCCCGCCTCGGCCAACGCCGCGCCCAGGGATGTGGTTGTTGTGGTCTTTCCCACACCACCTTTTTGATTGGCAACAGCAAATATCCTCATTTTGGCGGCGTCTGCCATATGCCTCTTCCCTGCTTACACATCCCAATCTCGACAGACCGTGGATAAACAACGTGTTGGCATCAACTCCACAGATTGCCAAGTCACTGTGAATCAACCTGTAGAGAGACTACTCTGCCCCACGAGGAAAAGTAAATACTCCATCAGAGCGAATACACCTTCTCAGCTTCCTTCTTCGATTGTTTCACGTGAAACAATCACTAGTTCAATCCATTTTCGACCGATTGAAGAGTGGTGCCTGCCAATCAAGGGGATACTGACGAGCCCACCATGTTTCACGTGAAACACAGTGGATATCCTCGCTCGGACACGCTAGGACAAGCACATCCTCCTTCGATCGAGGACAGAAGAAACCCACTAACTTCGCCACACTCCACTCCCCCGCCTGATGAACACGTGGGTAGTGTTCCGCGGGGCCACACCAGCTGGTGACATCAGGGGTCTCGAAGGAAAGTCGGCTACGAGGTGTTTGGGGGACTCTGGCCCGCGGGGTGTCATGAGCCCAATGGTGACACAGCCCAATGAAGCCACCGCTCCATCCTCCATCTCCAGTCTTCTTCCCAACGAATATGTACTTCCGTCCCATGAAGGAGATGTTTCACGTGAAACATGGGACCCTACCTCGTTCCATCTCTCGGATGCTATGAAGGGGGACTACGTCATACGAATTTCCCTCATGGGAAAGGTAAGGGACTTGTACTCACGTTGCCTTCTACTATCAGATGATTGACGGATCGGCGGGTACTGGGGCTAGTTGTTTCACGTGAAACACCAGTGGACCTGACACGAGAAGTCGTTGTGTTAGGTACTAGGGCGCCGTCGGTCTGAGGGGGAGACTTGTCGAAACTTGTCCGGCCACGCAGGCATCGTTAGTTCCCAGCAGTGAACGCAACTCGTTGAGGGAACGGGGGAGTCGACATGTGATTCATCTGTCTGGTCAAGATGATGGTTTGTGAACATTTCAGGATGTTTCACGTGAAACACCTCCTTTCGTCTGCCGCGACCTTCGAACATCCAATGGGGTGAGAGGTTGGGCTGTGACTTCCTTTAATGGATCGGCGTCGGAATCGACTGCCTGATCAAGGTGACGTCGGGTCAAATGGTCGAGATCCCTTGATCTCGCTCTCGTGACCTGGTCCAACCATGAGTGTGACCCCTCCTTCGTCCTTACCGCGAGTAGAGGACTCAAGGGATCCTGTGTCAAGGGGAGAGGTGGGAGCACCTCGGTAACACCCCCAGCCCCCAAGACCCTTGCAGTCGTGAGGATGGCGTACATTCATCTCTGGTGATGTTTCACGTGAAACACTCGAGTCACCTGATACCCAAGACACAGCAACAGAGGTGGATCGCCTCAGCACACGACGAACTGTCTAATACCCGATCCAAGGATGATGTTTCACGTGAAACATCAAAATAGAGGGTTCTTCGATGGGACGCCTACGTCACGTGGATAAGTTGATGGCGTCTCCTTCACCTTTCGAAGGATCTGATAGGCAGCCCCCTTGCGCAGTCGACCCTCGGGGTGAATCCCCAACTTCGCGAGTCCCCGCACATCCCACCTGTTGACACCATCGTCAGCGGGTGGTTCGGACACGATGAGAACTCCCTCGAGTCGTAGGAAGCGGACGGCACACTCAGCGGTTACTGCGGGTGGTCCAAAGGAGCGTGCGGTCACCAATGAGAACATCCCATCGAATTCCGATGAGCGCGACAGCTCCTCCGCTCGACCATTAACGACTCGCCCGAGCGGGGGTGCACCCTCCCAGAGCAGTGTCTCCTTGAGGAACGACGTGCGCTTCACCATCGAATCCAGAAGAACACCAGAACCTCGCCATTCTTCGAGGAGGACGAGTCCCGGTAGACCACCCCCACTACCAAGGTCGAGGAAACTATCAGGGGGCTGGGGTGAGACATCGTGCCACACTCGAGAGAACCCAGAGGCGTGCTCCACCTGGGTCTCGATCGCTACGGGCCCCAAAAAGCCCCGCGCCCTCGATTCCTCGAGGGCGCGGTACATCCATTCAACTGTCACGTGTTCAATTATGCCGGAGAAACCACCACGAAACGTCGCGGCTCCTCACCCTCGGAACGAGTCACCACTGTCGTAACGTCGGTCAGCGCATCATGGATGGCCTTACGGTCCGCTGCCGACATCGGCTCCAGAGCTCGCTCCTCGCCTGACTCCCGCACCTCGGCGGCCACTTGTTGAGCGAAGCGACCAAGGGCGGCCACGCGACGCTCCCGATACTGCGCGACGTCAACCAGGATACGGTCGGTGCGCGAGGGGCTCTTCGACTGAACCACCGTGCGCGTGACCTCTTGGAGGGCCTGCAGGGTGGTACCACGGGGTCCCACGAGGACTCCGAGCTCAGTGGGGGGATTGGCGTCGACCGACAGTTCGATCGTCTCCTCATCGATCTCGCGAACCCCGACCTCAGCGACGATGTTCATTGAGGCAAGAAGACCTTCAAGGAAGCTCTTACCGATCGCACCCTGCTCTGCCAATGTGATGCCTTCAGCCATGCTGTTCTCCTTTGATGAATCCTTCTCTGACTTCGGCGCGCGTCCTCCTGTAGGGGTGAGCGTCGCGTTGGCCTCGGTCTTGTCGCGCGGCGCCCGCTGCCGCCCCGCTTCAGGTGCCTTGTTCTTGGGTGCCTTGTTGTTCTTGTGTGAGTCGCGACTCTCAGGATTGCGGGGTCGGTCTTCACGACCGCCACTACGACGCGAGCGCTTTGGTCGGGGACCCGCGGGACGGACCCGCGCCCGGACCCGCGCCTCGCCACGAATTCTTCCGAACATCCCGGCCTTGGGTTCCTCGAGAACCTCTATCTCCGCGTCATCGCGGTGGACCCCGAGATGAGCCAGTGCTCGATCAGTAGCCTCATCGATCGACTTACCGGTGGTTTCAACCCAATCCACGGTTACCTTTCCTTCCTTTTGCGCTTGTCTTTCGAGCGACTTTGCCCCTGGGGCTTGATGGTTGAAGGTTTCTGTTCAACCTTCTTCTCCTGGCTCTTGGGAGCCGCAGGCAATTCCTTCTCCACCGGCTTCACACCATTCTTCTGTGGGTTGGAGATGCCAGCACGGAACATCAAATCCTGAGTAATTATTCGAATTCCCGTAGAAACAATCATATAAAGGACTACAGCTGCTGGAATTACGAGATAGAAGTATGCAAAAAAGATCGGGAGGAATCGCTGCATCATTTGTTGCTGGGCCGGCATCGGTTGGCCCGCCTTACGGCTGCGATTATTCAATTGAGCCATCTGGAAGTACTGCAGTCCGACGGCGACCGCGGTGAAAGCGAAGAAGGGGATCTGGGCGGCGAACGAACTATGGGTACTGAAGGCTTTGAGGTTCAGATCCATCCCAAAGACATTGATTGCGCCGTGCGAGGCGATGAGATCGTGATACATCTTCGAACCCTGGGGGATGTATCGGGGCTGTGCGACCAGGACTTTTCCTTGTTGCACGACATTAGCAAGGCCCTTGATCACACTGTAGAGGATGAAAAGGAACGGGGCTTGGAGAAGGACGGGGAGACAGCCCCCGAGGGGGTTCGCCCCCTCTTCCTTGTAGAGCTTCATCATCTCCTCGTTGAGGAGAGCACGGTTTTCCGGCCCCTTGTACTTCTGTTGCAACTTCTTGATCTCGGGTTGAAGGCGCTGCATCGCCTGCATCGACTTCGTGCTCTTGATGGTGAAGGGGGTGAGCGCACCCATGATCACGATGGTCAGGAGGATGATGGCCACCGCGTAGTTGGGGATCAGCCCGTAGAAGAAGGCGAGGATCCAGCCGAACAACTTGAAGATCGGCTGGAACAGAGTGCCAACGGAGTGGATGAACGACTTCATGGCGTGGGGGTCCTATCTTTCTTCGCTTCGGGTACGAGGTCAATGCCGTGCGGCCCCAGGGGTCGACACTTGCTGATTCGCCGCAACGCGAGCCCCGTCCCACGAATCGCGCCGTGCACCTGCACGGCCTCGTAGGCGTAGTGTGAACACGAGGGGTAGAAGCGACACGGTGAGACGCGACCCTCTCGTAACTTTTGGTACGTGGTGTTGAGGGTGAGTAGCAACGTCGCGCTGCGAGAGGTCTCAGAGCGCTCGTGCTGCTTGGAGTGCCACAAGGAGGTGGTGTTGAAGTTCATCATATGAGAGTTGCCCGGTTCCATTACCGCACTTGATCAGGTATAAGCCATTCCTGGGTGCGGGGGAGAGTCCGTCCATTGCTGCCCGTAAGCGGCGCCGAATCCTATTACGAATCACGGCAGTCCCCACCTTGCGGCTGATTGCGTAAGCGACGTCACGTGATCCGTAATCGGAGTGCTCGACGAAAACAACTCGAAGCGGCCCACTCCTCCCACGACCCGTTGGCGCCGCGAATTCCGCGAACTGCCGTCGGGAAACGACCCGACCGGGCATCAGGGGGCTCAGACCGTCAGTTGGTGACGGCCCTTGAGACGACGGGACTTGAGAACCGCTCGTCCGGCGCGAGTACGCATCCGAGCGCGGAAGCCGTGGGTCTTGGCCCTCTTCCTCTGATTTGGCTGATAGGTACGCTTCACAAAATCCTCTTCCCAAGCGGTGTCAATGCGCTTCGCGTCGCCTCCTGGAGGTCGCTCGCGCGATAGTGTCATCAATCCTAACCCACAACACATGGACGTCCCCACTTATCAACAGCCAGGGGCGGTGTATTGTTACATTCCCGAGTGGGCAGGCCATCGAATTTGACATTTTCGTGGTTGTGGATAAAGTCAGATTTGGTCTGTGGAGGAAATTATGCAGGGTATCGATGAGGTGTGGTCTGCTCTACGAGACTCCTTGCGTGGCAACAGTTCTGAAGCGATGTGGTCGGCGGGGCTGGGCTCACTTCGACTTGTGGATTATCAAAACGACGAGTTGATCATCTCGGCACCAAACCAGATTCAATTGTTACGAGTACAACAGCGCTACCTTCCTTTGATCACGGAGCACGCACAACAATTACTCGGTGCGTCCGTGACGGTTTCTCTAACAGTCGGTGACGAGGGACCACGTGAGATTGAACGCGATGTGGTGACCGTTGAACCCGATGTGCCCTCGTCGCGGGTGATGAGCTCAGATCGACCGCTTCGTCTGGACCCACGAATGACGTTTGATACTTTCGTCGTCGGGAGTTCCAATCAACTCGCACGATCCGCAGCATTCGCTGCTGCGGAAACACCTGGTCGTGCTTACAATCCGCTACTCATGTACGGTAACTCCGGTCTCGGCAAGACTCACCTCCTCCACGCGATCGGCAATTACGTGCAGGAGAACTACCCGTACCGAAAGGTCCTCTACGTCTCGACCGAGACGTTCCTCAACGACTTCATTCGTGCAATCCAGACCCGCACGCAACTAGCCCTACATGAGCGCTACCGCGAGGTCGATGTGCTCCTCATCGACGACATCCAATTCATGGAATCACGTGGTGAGACCTTCCATGAGGAGATCTTTCACACGTACAACACCTTGCACAGCGAGGGAAAGCAGATCGTCCTTACCTCTGACAGATCACCGCGTGACTTGGCGGGACTGCAAGAACGATTCCGTAGCCGATTGCTCCAGGGTCTGGTGACCCATATCGACCAACCAGACCTTGAGACCCGGATCGCTATCCTGCGCTCGAAGTCCGAGGCTGAGGGGATTACCCTCCCCAACGACGTCACTGAATGGATCGCCCATCGCGTCCGTGACAACATCCGTGAGCTCGAGGGCTCGATCACGATGTTGCGAGCGTTCTCGAATCTCCACCAGGTCCCCATCTCACTGGAGTTGGCCCAAAAGCACCTCACTGGTCTCGGACACGAACACGTCATTCTGAAACCAGAGACCATCGTCAAGGCCGTCGCCGACTTCTACGGCCTCGATGTCAACGACGTCCTTGGATCGAAGCGACTCCGTCCCCTCGTGCAAGCTCGTCATGTCGCCATGTACCTGATCCGCGACCTGTTGGACAACTACTCCTATCCGATGATCGCGCGCATCTTCGACGGGCGCAATCACACCACGGTGATCAGTGCGGTGGAGAAGATTAAGGAGCAGATCACCCTCAACGTCGAACTCCTCACCCAGATCAACACCCTCACCCAGCAACTCCAGGGTGAGATGTAATCCTTGTGGAGAATATGGCGAGACCCTTGTTGATAAACGTGCGTCAGATAAGCGGTATTCCACATAACTTCAAGGTTCAATCCGGGGGGTTGAAGGATGTGTCCACACGCCTGTGGAGGAATCGTTCACGTTCATGTCACGTACGACCAGGTACTTCACGAAAGTACCCACAAATCCACAGGCCTACTACTACTCACTAGTTTCTATATACCCATCCACACGTAACCTCAGTAGCAAAGAAAGGCAGTTCTATGAAGTTCAAATCAGAGCGCGACCTCCTGGTCGAAGCACTCAGTGCCGCCAGCCGCGTGGTTGCAACTCGTCTCATCGGAGCTTCATCGGGCATCCTTCTCTCCCTGGCGGGGAATCAACTGACCGTCACGGGCACCGACCTCGACATCACGATCCGTACCAACGTCGATGTGATCGGCATCGAGGACGGCGCCGCCGTGGTTCCCGCGCGATTGATCGTTGACGCAGTGCGTTCACTAGAGGCAGGCGCGGTGACTATCGCGAGCCAAGACGAGAACGTTGAGGTGTCACTCGGACGAGCGAAGTTCTCACTACGGACCTATTCGGTGATGGACTACCCGAATCTCCCCCCCGTCGCGGGGGTCACAACTGACATCCCCGCACACGACCTCACCCAAGGATTGAGCCAGGTCGTTCGAGCCGCCGCCAACGACGACGCACGCCCGTTGCTCACCGGTGTGTTGTTCACCCACGAGAGCAATACACTGCGTTTGATCGCCACCGACTCCTATCGTTTGGCAGTTCGAGACGTACCTGGGGTCGCTGGGATCGGCGCCAACCAAGACCTCCTGGTGCCGGCCCGTGCGTTACAAGAGCTGCAGCGAGCCGCGACGCCCCTGTCGGACGACGAGTCGATCGGTGTGATTCTCACCGAGGCGGAAATCTGTTTCATCGTGGGACCCAGCACGATCGCCTCACGCCTGATCGACGGCAACTATCCCTCCGTCCTCCAACTCATCCCGGCGAGTTATCCAAATCAACTAAGGGTTGCCAAGGACACGTTGTTGACCTCACTCAAGCGAGCAAAGTTACTGGCGAAGGACTCCACCTCGTCGGTGCGCCTCACCATGAAAGAGAAGTCCGTCGAAATCCGAACTCAGAGTATCGACACGGGTGACATCGAGGACAACGTGGATGCCGACTACCAAGGCGAGGAGTTCACCATTGCGTTCAACCCCTCGTTCCTGATCGACGGGATCGAAGCGGTCGTCGGTGACGAGGTGGTGCTTGAGATGTCGGATGCGGTGCGACCCGCCATGGTGCACGGGGTCGAGGACGTGCGGTTCCGTTATCTGCTGATGCCCGTACGCGTCCAGTAGAGCGGGGCGTCTCGTGGGACTCCACGAACTAACCCTGAGAGACTTCCGCCTCTTCGACGAATTCACCCTTCATCCCGATCCCGAAGCGGTGACGGTGCTGTTGTCTCCCAATGGGACGGGCAAGACCTCGGTCTTGGAAGCCGTCTACGCGCTCGCTACCGCCGGCTCCTTTCGAACGACGACGGCGAGCGACATGATTCGCACACCTCACGAGCTGGCCGAGGTCCACGGGATCCTCTTCCAGGGCGAGCGTCGTGTTCAGGTGGACCTCACTCTTCACCGAGGTCCACGGAACACCACGAAGAGGATGTTGGTGAATGGGCAACGACCCACCTCGCGCGCGGACCTCGCCGAAGTCTTACCGCTCACCGTCTTCACACCTGAGGGTGTTGACGTCGTCCGACAGGGACCAGAACATCGTCGCGCCCTGCTCACAAACCTCCTCACCGACGTCTCCCCACCAACAGGGGATCTCGTGGAGCGCTTCGCGAAGGTGCTCCAGCAGCGCAACGCCCTCCTCCGTGGATTCCAAGGCACGTACCCCACATCGCATCAACGAGACGAACTTCAGGTATGGGACGCCGAATTCTGTGCGGCGGCGGAACTGCTCGTCGCCGCGCGAGAGTCCCTGCTCATCCAACTCTCACCACTGGTCGCTCACTTCTACCAAGAATTGGCCCACCACACCCTTGAGGTCACTACTGACTATGAAAAGTCCTGGTCAGGAGGAATAGAGGTGTCGCTCAGACGAGCGTTGGACGACGACGTGCGACGCGGGTACTCGACCGTCGGTCCTCATCGTGACGACGTGAATCTGCGTCTCAACGATCGCGACGCCCGACGACAGGCCTCCCAGGGCGAACAACGATCGCTCGCGCTCGCGCTGCGACTCGCGGGTCACGAACTGGTGCAACAACAACGCCGTCTGGTGCCGCTGCTTCTTCTCGATGACGTCTTCAGTGAACTCGACCCCATGCGTAGCAATCGTCTCCTCGACCTCCTGCCTGCCGGCCAGACCCTCGTGACCACCGCCTCACCGTTGCCAGAGGCGATGTCCCCCGCGATCATCGTCAACGTGTCGGAGTCGCGATGACGCCTTCGAAGGACGAACCCCAGCACCTTGGCGACCTCCTACGAGTGATGGCCAAGCGTGTCAAGAAGGTCGATCTGACGGTGATCGAGGAGATCAGGCAACACTGGCCGCGGTTACTAGAGCCGACCTTGGCCAGTGAGTGTCACCCCGAGTTCGTCAAAAATGGGGTACTGGTGATCAGTGTGCCCTCAGGTGCCTACGCACAACAGATCACCGTCGAACGCGATGCCATTTTGCGAGGCCTCACGGTCCTGGGTGATCGTGCGCCCACCTCACTAAAGACGGTACGAAAGGCTTAAAGAATAGGCCTTTTGGGCAGCCACACGGCCCGAGTGTCACCCGTCAACCAGTAGGATGGAAGAAAGTTTCCCTCGAACGCGCTAGCGCTGCGCGCGCCGATTTTGTGACGATTGAAAGGATTTCTCCGTGGCTGAAAAGTCCAAGGGGTCATCGAGCTACGGAGCTCGTGACATCACCGTTCTCGAAGGCCTCGAACCCGTCCGTGTTCGTCCAGGGATGTATATCGGTTCAACCGGTCCCGCTGGGTTGCATCACCTGGTGTGGGAAGTCGTGGACAACGCCGTGGATGAGGCGATGGCCGGGTTCTGCACCCGGATCGACGTGACGATCCTCGCCGACGGGAGTTGTCGGGTGATGGATGACGGTCGCGGTATTCCCGTCGATGAGCACCCCCAGTACCCCGGGAAGTCCGCCGCGGAGATCGTCCTCACCGTCTTGCACGCTGGGGGGAAATTCGGGGGTGACGCGTACAAGGTGTCGGGTGGACTCCACGGAGTGGGGGTATCGGTGGTCAACGCACTCTCGACCAAGTTGACCCTCGAGATCGACAGCAACAACGAACGGCATCGCCTGGACTTCATCGACGGTGGGAAGCCACAGGGTTCGATGAAGGTCACGGGGGCGGCACCCCGGGGTCGTACGGGCACCACCGTGACGTTCACCCCCGATCCGAGCATTTTTGACGATGTGGAGTTCCGCGCGCAGACCATCCTCGAACGTATGCAGATCATGGCGTTCTTGAATCGCGGTCTCGAGATCAGGTTCGAGGACGAGCGCCCGGGTCGTGAACTCAAGGAGACCTTCAAGTACAACGGTGGCATCGTGGACTACGTCCGTCACCTCAATAACACCAAGGAATCACTGTTTCGCAAGGTGGGCTACTACGAACAGGGCGAGGAGGGCCAAGAGGTCGAGATCGCTTTCCAGTGGAACACGGGCTATTACGAGAGCATTCACTCCTTCGCGAATGGAATCTCCACCATCGAGGGCGGGATGCACGAAGAGGGTTTCCGCAAGGCCATCACCAACGTCGTCAACCGGTACGCGCGCAAGCGCAACCTCCTCAAGGAGAAGGAGGAGAACCTCACCGGAGACGACGTCCGCGAAGGGCTCACCGCCATCATCTCGGTGCGCCTCGCCGAACCCCAGTTCGAGGGTCAGACCAAGGGAAAGCTCGGAAACGTCTCCATCCGGTCTCTGGTGGAGCGCGCCACCAACGAGAAGTTGGCCGAATGGCTCGAGGAGAATCCCAAGGAGGGGGGGCAGATCGTCGCGAAGGCGGTCCAGGCGTCGCGAGCACGCATGGCAGCTCGTCAGGCGCGAGACCTGACACGGCGCAAGAGCGCACTCGACGGGGCGGGACTGCCCGGCAAGCTCGTCGACTGCTCATCGAAGGACCCGCGCGAGTGCGAGCTGTTCATCGTGGAGGGCAATTCGGCCGGGGGCTCCGCCAAGGATGCGCGCAACCCGAAGATCCAGGCCATTTTGCCGATCCGTGGAAAGATCCTCAACGTCGAGAAGGCACGAACCGACAAGATCCTCAAGAACACCGAGATCCAGGCTCTCATCTCCGCGATCGGCGCGGGTGTGGAGGCCGACTTCGACGTGTCGAAGGTCCGCTACGACAAGATCATCCTCCTGGCGGATGCGGACGTCGACGGCAGTCACATTCGCACTTTGCTCCTCACGTTCTTCTTCCGTCAGATGACGGAGTTGGTTAACAACGGGCACGTCTACGTCGCACAACCGCCTCTGTACTCGACCTTGGTCGGTAAGGAGAAGGTCTACCTTCGCGACGACGCCGCGAAAGACGATTTCCTGCGTGACAATCCGAATCACAAGAACGACTTCCAGCGCCTGAAGGGTCTGGGTGAGATGGACTTCGACGAGTTACGTGATACGACGATGGATCCCACGAAGCGGGCGCTGCTCCAGATCACCGTCGAACAGGCGGCGCTCGCCGACGAGGTGTGCTCGATCCTGATGGGTGACGACGTGCCCCAGCGTCGCCATTTCATCCAAACCAACGCGAAAGACGTTCGTTTCCTAGACATCTAGGAGAGAAGGAAGACATGGCCCGATCAAACGGAAAAGAGACCTCCCACAACGGCGGGGACGACGGCGTCGTCGGCTTCGTCGAGCCGATCGAGATCAATCTCGAGATGGAGCGCTCCTTCTTGGAGTACTCGATGTCGGTGATCGTGTCGCGTGCGTTGCCCGATGCTCGCGACGGTCTGAAGCCAGTCCATCGTCGGATCCTCTATTCCATGTTCGACCAGGGACTGCGTCCCGACCGTCCCCACACCAAGTGCGCGAAGGTAGTGGGCGAGGTGATGGGCACGTATCACCCCCACGGCGACAGCGCGATCTACGACGCACTGGTGAGAATGGTCCAGGATTTCGCGATGCGTCATCCGCTGATCAGCGGCCACGGGAACTTCGGAGGTACTGGTCCTGACGAGGGCGCGGCGGCGATGCGCTACACCGAGTGCCGACTCGCCCCCCTGGCGTTGGAGTTACTTGACTCGATCGACGAGGAGACCGTTGACTTCGAGCCCAACTACGACAACTCGACCCAGCAGCCGACCGTGCTGCCGTCGCGCTTCCCGAATCTGCTCGTCAACGGGTCCCAGGGAATCGCGGTGGGCATGGCGACCAAGATCCCACCTCACAACCTGGGCGAGACGATCGACGCGACGCTGCACCTTCTCGCTCATCCCGACGCGACCCCCGACGACCTCATGGCATTCGTGAAGGGCCCGGATTTTCCCACGGGCGCCCAGATCCTAGGTCGCCAGGGGATTCTCGACGCGATCCGAACCGGCCGTGGGTCGATCAAGATGCGCGCGGTCGCCGAGATCGAGGAGACCGCGCGGGCCAGTCGTATCGTCGTCACCGAGTTCCCCTACGAGGTGTCCGTCGAGTCGATCGAGGAGAAGATCTACGACCTCGTCAAGACCGGTGAGCTCGACGGAATCTCGGGAGTCCAGAACGACTCCGCGGGGCGCCAGGCCCGGTTGGTGATCGAACTCAAGCGCGACGCGAACGCCAACGTGATCTTGAACAAGTTGTACAAGAACACCTCCCTGCAGACGACCTTCGCGGTGAACATGTTGGCGTTGGTGGACGGCGTGCCAAGGACTTTGAATCTCGCCCAAGCGCTGGGGCACTACATCGCCCACCAGGTCGACGTGGTGACGCGACGGACCAGGTTTCGCCTGCGTAAGGCCGAGGCGCGAGCGCATATCGTCGAGGGCCTCCTTCGGGCCATCGACATGCTGGACCAGGTCATCGCTACGATTCGCAACTCCGACGACCGTGGGGCGGCGCGCAGCGCTTTGATGGCCAGCCCCTTCGACTTCTCCGAAGAGCAGGCGAATCACATCCTCGACATGACCCTCGGACGACTGACGAGACTCGGTCGATCGGAACTCGAGGAGGAGATGAACAAGCTCCGTGAGACGATCGCCGACCTGCAGGCGATCCTCTCGAGTGACGAACGGCTCCGGGCGGTGATTGCCGAGGAGATCACGGTCATTCGAGACAAGTACGCCACGGAGCGTGTCACGAGTATCGTGAACGACCCCGGTGAGTTGGGGATGGAGGACCTCATCGAGGACGAGGAGGTCGTCATCACGATGACCCAGGCGGGCTACATCAAGTCGGTGTCCGCGGACGCGTTTCGGACCCAAGCCCGGGGGGGTCGTGGCGTCCAGGGTGCGAAGTTGAAGGAGGAGGACTTCGTGGAGCAGATCATCCACACCTCCACTCACGCCTACCTCCTCATGTTCTCCAACCTCGGTAGGGTCTTTCGCCTACGGGGGCACGAGATCCCCATCAAGGAGCGCACCGCTAAGGGCACCGCGATCGTCAATCTCTTGAACCTCCAACCCAACGAGTCGATCCAGGCCATCATCGCGACCGGCGACTTCCCCGAGGACAAGTTTCTCGTCTTCGCCACCGCGAACGGCACCGTGAAGAAGACCCCGTTCTCGGAGTACGACAAGTCGCGTCGTGAGGGATGGATCGCGATCAGGTTGCGCGACGGCGACGAGGTGGTGCGCGTAGTGCCAACCAGCGGCGCCGACGACCTCATGGTCGTGACCTTCCGCGGTATGTCGATCCGCTTCAACGAGAGCGAGGTGCGCGAGATGGGACGCGACGCCACGGGGGTGCGAGGAATCAAGCTTCGTGACGACGACAAGGCGATCTCGTTGGACGTCGTGCGTGACGACGCCGATCTCTTCTTGGTGACCGACACTGGATTCGGCAAGCGTGTCAAGACCGAGCGTTTCAATCGGCAAGGTCGAGGGGGCCAGGGTGTCCGCGCGATCAAGTTGACGGCGGCGCGCGGCTTCGTCGTCGCGTCGTTCATGGTCCGACTGGACGACGAACTCCTACTGGCGTCCAGTGGCGGTGTCCTGATTCGAACGTCGGCGCGCGAGGTCTCGTCCCAAGGACGCGACGCCACGGGGGTGCGCGTGATGAACCTCGATGAGGGACACTCGGTGGCGACCGCGGCCGTGGTACCCGTGGGCGAGGACGTCTAGGACGGCGTCGCTTGGCGTTGCGCCCACGCGGCGCACAGGGCCTCGTACATCGCTGGTGTCCCTTGGGCCCCTGACACGTGTACTCGTCCGTCGAGAATCAGCGCGGGGACGCCCGTGATGCCGATCCGCGCGGCGAGGTGCTCGTCGTGGCGCACGGCGTCAACACCCGTGTCGGTCTTCAACATCTGTGCGGCTCCCGCGACACCGGTCTCCTGGGCCAGGTGATCGAGGACGTCGTGGTCGCTGACCAGGAGCCCTTCGCTGAAGTAGGCGCGAAAGAGCCGCTCGAGCATCTCCCCTTGACGACCCTGTTGGGCGGCGAGGGCGATCACGCGGTGCGCGTCGAGGGTGTTCGTCGGTTGGGCCTTGTCCAGCGACCATTCCATGCCCCACCGTCGGGCATCGTCAGCGACGCGCTGGTTCCACGCGGCCGCCTGCTCCACCGGCATCGAGTACTTGGCGGCCAGCATCTCGTCGAGGGGCGTACCGTCGGCGAGGGGGGCCCGGGGGTCAAGTTCGAACGCGTGGTGACGGACCACGACGTGCTCGCGATGTTCGAAGCGTTCCAGGGCGGCACGAAACTGATGGTGGCCGAGGTAGCAGAAGGGGCAGACGACATCGCTCCAGATGTCGACGAAGAAGCTGGTGGACACCCCACCATGTTGACATATCCACGTGTATGGCACTGAACCATCGGGTCGCCCGGGCCGCATCGGTGTCGTACACGGCGGTGACCGTCCCCTCTCCGACCTGACGGCGTGGTCACATGAGAAGCGCTCCTCGACACTTCGTGATACTCAATTCATCGGCGGAAGGTGGTCGTCACCGGAGCCGTATCATTGAGGGCATGCTTCCCCTGAACTGCGCGGCGACGTCACGTCCTCGCGCGACCGCTCCCTACAGACTGGCGTTGGCTCGATCCCACGGCGCGCGGGTGGGCGGTCAGAACCAGGGGCACGACACCACCGAGTCGTCGGGACGCTAGATGTTGATTGTTCGAGAGTTGGGGATCGAGATCGGTGCGCGCCGCATCCTCGACCCCGTGTCCTTCACGGTGGGCAACGGTGAGAAGGTCGGGCTGGTCGGACGTAACGGCGCCGGAAAATCGACGCTCCTCTCGGTCCTACTCGGTCAAACGCCCGAGCACCTGAGAATCACCGGCAGCGTCCAACAACAGGGCCGCGTCAGTCATCTCCCCCAGGAACCCGTCCCCGGGGGTCTTGGGGTGGAGCCCATTGGACTCTCCCACGTGCTCTCCGCCCGGGGGATCGACCAATTGGACGCGGAGATGCAGCACGCCCGCCACGCGTTGGCCGCCGATCCCACCGAGGAGACCATCGAGAGATTCACCGCGCTGGAGGAAGAATTTCGTGAGCGCGGTGGCTACGAGGCGGAATCGGAGGTCGCCCGACTCGCGGCGGGGCTCGGTCTCGCCGAGGACTTGCTACTCGAGGATCTCGATTCCCTCTCGGGGGGCCAGCGTCGTCGTGTCGACCTCATGCGGGTGCTGTACGAGCAGCCCGAGACGATGGTGCTGGACGAACCGACGAACCATCTCGACAAGGCCGCCAAACGGTGGCTCTTCGACGAACTCGATCGCTTCCGGGGCACCGTCCTGGTCATCAGTCACGACCTGCCTCTGCTGGACAAGTCCATCGACCGCGTCCTGGCGCTGCGTGACGGGCAGTTGCGCGAGTACAAGGGCAACTACAGCAAGTTCCTCGAACAAGAGGAGGTGCGTCGCCTCTCGGAGGAGAAGATGGCGATGCATCAGGGTGAGCAGATCGATCGCATGAAGTCCTTGGCCGACTCGATGCGCGGCCAGACGGCGGCCCGCGCGCGACTCGCCAAGGTTCTCGACCGCAAGGTGGAGAAACTCGAAGACAATCGCGTGGAGGTCACGAAGAAGGAGAAGAAGGTCAATTTCCGCCTCCCCCCGCCGCCGCGCAGCGGTGACGTCCCGATGACCGTCGAGAACATTGCCGTGCGCTACGGGACGCTGGACGTTTTGAAGGACGTCAATTTCATCACCCGGCGCGGCGATCGCATCGTCATCGTCGGCAAGAACGGCGCGGGCAAGTCGTCACTCCTGCGGTGCCTCGCCGGTACGCAGACTTCCCAAGGTGGCACCGTCAAGTTCGGTGCCAACGTGACGGTGGGGTACTTCGCGCAGGAGCACGAGCAACTGGACTTCTCCAAGACCGTCCTCGCCCACCTCGACAACGCCACGGTCGTGACCGAGGTGCAACGTCGCGCGCTGCTCGGGGCCTTCGGCCTCAAGGGTTCGGCGGCCCACCAGATGCCGGGCACGCTCTCGGGTGGCGAGCGAGCCAAGTTGGCCCTGGCGATCCTGGCGGCGTCGGACGCGAATCTCCTGCTCCTCGACGAGCCGACGAACAACCTCGACCCGGCCAGCGTGCTGGCCCTGGGCGAGATGATGGGTCAATGGTCGGGCACCATCGTGGCCGTGAGCCACGAACGAGAGTTCGTGGAAGCGATGCGGCCGACTCACGCCGTGCTGCTCCCCGAGGAGTACTTCGACCTGTGGCGCGACGACTACATGGACCTGATCGAGCGGCGCTAGGCCGAAAATGATTCACCCCTGCGCTATGGCGCAACTCCGTCGGGATGAATAGGTTCTTTGGAGACGCGATGAAGAATGTTCAAGAGGAACAGGGGGGGTCATGAGCGAACGACCACAGAGGATCTCGTATTTCCCACTCGAGGAGATGGACGACGCCATGATGGCGGTGATGGAGCAATGCGCTCGCGAGGGTACGCCGCGACCGGAGAGCTCGGCGGTGCGGGCCCACTCCCCAGCGGCCTTCTGGGCCTTCGCCGACGCCTGGGAGAAACTCTTCCGACAGGGGACGGTGGATCACGCGATCAAGGAGTTGTGTCGGGTGTACGTCTCGCGTTCGGTCAAGTGTGAGTACTGCGGCAATCAGCGCAGCGACGCGGCCCGCCAGTCAGGCATCACCGAGGGCAAGCTCGACGAGTTGATGAACTTCGAGACGTCGGGCACCTTCGGCGAGCGCGAGCGAGCGGCGCTCTCCTACGCCGAGGCGATCACTTGGCGACTCGAGCCCGACGACGCGTTCTGGGAGCGACTCCACCGACACTTCAACGAGGAGGAGCTGGTGGAACTGGCCTGCTTCATCGCCCTCACCATGGGTCAACAGAGTTGGATCCGGCTCTTGAACATCGACCATCACCAAGTGATGGCGGGCACGTCGGTCGCCATGGCGCCGGGCTTCGAGACGGCCTCCACCGCCGCCGCGACGGTCACGCGTGAGGGCTACTGGGCCGCGCGAGCCCATTAGGCGACCCCCAACAACTTCACCGGCAAGAGGTCCACGGCGACGCTACGAGGTGTCCGCCGCGCCGCGCGTGGTCGCGTCACCCCTCTCGATCGCCCGGCCTCGTTCGAGGCCGCGATGCGTGGCCCTACTCGATACCGGTGTACCACGGCGAGGTGCGTGGCGGGTACGCCAATTGGAACAGGCCGTGGTTGAGCGAGAGGTTCGGGTTGTAGTAAGGGTCACGGGCGATCTCGAGACCCCACCGGTCTCGGACCATGAGGACCTCGTTGATGAACCGGACGTACTTCTCACCGTGCTGGTCGCTACCGCGCGACACCGACTCATAGTGCAGCAATTGGGCGAGGGGGGTGTACGTGACCTTGTGGCCGGACGCCTGCACCCGGAGGCAGAAGTCGATGTCGTTGAAGGCCACCTTGAGGCTCTCGTCGAGACCACCCACGCTCTCCCAGATGTGACGATGCACCGCGAGGCAGGCCGCGGTCACGGCCTGGTACTCCGAGGCGAGGGCGGTGCGGCCGAAGTAACCCATGTCCGCCGCCGGTCGGAACTGTCCGACGTGCGAGGCGAGTCCCTGGGGCCCTAGGAGGACGCCCGCGTGCTGGATCCGACCGTCGGGGTAGAGGAGTTTGGCTCCCACCGCCCCCACCCCGGGCTGGAGCAACTGGGCGACCATGTGGGTCATCCAGTCGCCGTCGATGATCTCGGTGTCGTCGTTGAGCAACAGCAGGATGTCGCCACCGCACGACGGGACGGCGCGGTTGTGCAATGCCGAGTAGTTGAAGGGGCTGTCGTCGCGCACCACCGTGATCTTGTCGCTCAGGACGTGGAACATCGCCTGGGTGAAGGGCTTGACCGAGCCGTTGTCGATGACCACGACCTCGAAGTTCGGGTACGTCGTCTTGTCGAGCAGGGACTGGAGGCAGTCCGCGAGGTACTTGCCATCGCGGGTGGGGATAAGGACCGAGACCAGCGGTGGGTTCTCCGGCAGCGCGAAGACGACCCGATTGAAGCCCGACCCGGGCACGCGGCGCACCTCGCCCTTGACGCCACGGCGCTCCAACGCGTCGGCCACCGCCCGGCGGCCGGCGTCAACGGCCCAGGGCTTGGCCTCGGTGGCCAGGGAGGTGGAGCCGGCGTGGCTACGCCAGTGGTAGAGGACGTGGGGGATGTGCACGATCGATCCCCGACTGACGCGCTCGGTGACGCGAAGGACCAGGTCCCAGTCCTGGGACCCGTCGAACTCCGATCGCAGACCACCGACTTCCTCGACCAGTTCGCGGCGCACGGTCGTGAGGTGACTCACGTAGTTCTGGCCCAGCAGGAGCAGCGGGTCGAAGTCGCTCTTGAAGTAGGGGGTGAAGGGCTCGTTGGCCTCGTTGATCTTGTCCTCGTCGGAGTAGATCAGGGTCGCCTGGGGATGTTCCTGGATGGCCAGGACGACGTGCAGGAGGGCGTGGGGCACCAGGGTGTCGTCGTGGTCCATGAAGACGAGCCAGTCACCCGAGGCCTCGGCGATCGCTGAGTTGGTCGCGGCGGAGATGCCGCCATTGGTCTCGCGGCGTACCAGGCGCACGCGGGGGTCCTTCTTGGCGTAGGACTCGACGATCTCTCGGACCTCGGCGTCGGGCGAGCAGTCGTCGGCGATGAGAAGTTCGAAGTTCTCGTAGTACTGGTCGAGGACCGACTCGATCGCCTCTTTGAAGAAACCGTGGTCGGGGTTGTACGACGCCATCACGATGCTCAGGAGGGGGCGGGGGCTGATCAGCTCGATGCGGCGCTTGAGGTGGTTGCGGACGTGCTCGTTCTCGCGGCGATACGCCAACGTCCAGGCGAAGTAGGGGTTGGCCTCGAGCCGGGGGCTGGTGCGACCCTTGCCGTTGCCGACGATCGCGACCTTGAGTGAGTGCTTCAAGATGAAGAGCCCGCGCTTGAACTTGACCACGCGGGGGTTCTGGGGCTTGGCGACCGCGACGGCGATCTCCTCCGAACCCACCATGGGCAGGTTGGCCTCGTCGGGTTCCTCCTCGAGCCCCACGAGGATCAGGCGCGGGTCCGGCGGCGGCGGTGGTGGCGCCTCGGGCGCCGGCGCGGGCGGCGGACCCGCGTACTGCGACGCCATCGGCGGCCGGTGCAGGACGCGTCGCAGCCACCGTTCTATCGTGTTCGCGGTCTTCAAGATGACGATGGCGAGGGGGTAGAGGCGCGAGTCGGTGATCTCGCGGAACTGCGCCGCCACGATCTCGTTGTTGGCGGCCTCGAGCTCGTAGATCTTGACGATCTCGCGCAGGACGGTGACCTCGTTACTGCGCAGGGTGTGCGCTTGGTGGGTCGTCGAGACGGGTTCCGACGAGTATGCATCAGACATCGTCTTCGCCTCTCATTCCTTGATTTGTAGCGACCGGTGGGCCAGAAGTGCCTGGCTCATCTTACCGAAACGCACCTATTGGGCATTTCGTTGCGCGGTGAGAAGGCCCGCTGCCGGGGGAGTCGAAGTGAGGAGCCACCACATCAGGAGCCCCGCGAAGACCGTCGTGGCGAGACCATAGACCGCCAGGGTGAGCAGTTGGCCCGTGGGCGGTGACCAGCCCTGATGGTGAAGGAAGAAGAACTTCGGTCCGTATCGTCCGACGGCGTAGCGCCGCAGGTTGATGTAGAAGGCCATCATGTTGGCGACGGCCAGGACCGCGATGACGGCGACCAAGCCCAGTCGACTCGCGCGCTCACGTAGGGCCGGATCGAGTCGGTCGATGGAGCGCCTCGCCCGTCGTCGAGCCGGTCCGCCCGCGACGGCCACGGCGAGGATCACCGCACCGACGGCCAAGGGGAGTGAGTCGCGGCCCTGCCACACGACGCCGAGGGTCCGCGCCTGGCGGGTGACGAGTGCGATGGGGATGAGCACGGTGAGGGCGCTCAGTGCGCCCACCGTGATCCGCTCGCGCCACTCGCCTCGGAAGAGCGCGATCACCACCGCGCCGATGACGATGGCGTACCACGAGTGGTAGACGAACCCATTGAGCTCGGTATCGAGCCATCCGAGGATGCCCACCGACTCGCGCAGCCACCCCTGCGCGAAGCTCGCCACCAGGCGCAAGACAGCGAACGAGGAATCACTCTTGGGTACACCCATGCCGAAGGGAAGGATGTTGAGCGTTCCCTGGGTGAAGATCCACGCCGCCGCGAGGAGTCCGGCCAGCACGACTCCGCCGCCGGCGTACTGTACGTCGCGGCGTTCCTTCGTCGTGGCCAGGAGTCTGCGCGGACCCCAGAGGATCAGCAGCGTGAGCGCCGCGAGGGCCACCCAGAGTGGGGAGAGGCCACGGATGAGGATCAAGACCGCCGCCGCGGCCGCCACCAGCACGACGAGCGTTCGGGGGGGATCGTCGCGATGCTCCAAGCCCAATATCGCGACGAGCGTCCACAGACAGATCGCCGTCATGATCTCGAAGCCACTGGGATTCACCGACGAGGAGAGGAAGTAGACCTCGGGGGTCAAGGCGATGTAGAGCCCGACGTAGAGCGAACGCCGTCGGCTCCAGCGGGCGATGGCGTAGGCCGCGACGGCGAGCATCACCGAACTCATGAGTGCGCTGATGAGTCGCATCATGTAGATGCCGCTGCGCTGGTGCGAGACGTAGGTGGCGGTGCCGACGAACAGGTAGTACAGCGGCGGGTAGTGGTCCACGTACGTCGCGATGACCTGGGGTGCACTGCTCGTGGGCCAGGGAGCCGAGCACGACGCGGGGATGTTGGCGTGCTGGTGCCAACAGATCGGGTAGATGGCCGAGTAGTAGATCGACATCGGAACGGTGACGTTGGCGTTGACCTTGCTCGGCGGGGTGGTGGGCGAGCCCATCTGCCCGTGGTCCAGGGCGTAGGCCCTCAGGATGTGGGCTTGTTCGTCGGGTGCGGCCACGAGGGGGTCGGCGAACGACCAGCACGCCAGCGAGATGAAGGCCACGCTGAGGACGACGAGGAAGACGCTTCGGGGAGAGACGAGGACACGAGGAAGAATCACGTCTCGCTCCCGCCAACTCACCAAGTCAGCCTACCCTCGTGCTCGTCGCCAGTCCCGGTCCTCTCTTGCTCGACTCGTGGGCGACGTCGTGGCGATTTCTGACTCGCGTTAAGAATCCGCGGTCCAGCGGGAACGTTAGGCTCCGACCACGTACCAGAGAGAACGGGGAGAATCCATGGGGCTTCGAGTGCGACGTCACGGGTGGGGCGCGCGCGTCGCCCGTGCGTTGGCGGCGGCGATCTCCCTCGTGGGGTTGTGGGGCGCGTTCGGGGGTTCCGTCGCGGGGGCGACCCCCTCGGCGAACGCTGCGCCCCTCAAGTGGACGAGCGGCACGACGCTCTCAAGTGCCCAGGGAGGGGTCAACGCGGTGTCGTGTCCCACCTCGACGTTCTGCGTGGCGGTGGACCGAAGTGGCTCGGTCAGCGAATTCGACGGGAGCAAGTGGACCGCGCCACACACGATCGACGCCACGACGTCGCTCACGGCGGTGTCGTGTCCGACGACGACCTTCTGCGTCGTGACCGACGCGTCCGGGAACTACGTGATGATGAACGGCACGACGTGGGGATCACCCACCGCGTTCGCGAGTCCGAACTCGCCGGTCATGCAGGGGGTGTCGTGCTCGAGCGAGAACTTCTGTCTCGCGGTGGGCGAGACCGCGAACTTCTCACCGATCGACTACTTCTACTACGACGGCGTGTGGTCACCGGACTCGGTGGTCTTCTCCCCGAGTGATACGAGTGCGTTCAACGCGGTCTCGTGCACTCCTGCGCTGGTGTGCCTCGCGACGGATCTGGGCGGGGGAGCGATGACGTTCTCCTTCGTGGCGACGCCGACGCCGACGATGTCGCACGCGAGTTCGCCCGTAGCCATCGATCCCGCGGTGAAGGGGTTCGTCGCCGACTCGATCGCTTGCGTCAGTGCGACCAATTGCGTCGTCGGCTCGAACGCCAACCAGGTCAGCGTCCTCACGGGATCGAGTTGGACCACGAGCACCGTCTTCATGGCGGGGGTCAGAGGCGTTCAGGTCTCGTGCGCGCAGAGCACCTGCGTGGCCAATGACTCCTTGGGCCAGGGGACCTCGGCGGTGGCGCCGTTCACTGCGTGGTCCAGGATGGGTCAGCTCAACATGCTTTCGCAGATCAACGGGCTGTCGTGCTACGCGCTCGCTGTGAGTGTGGGGTGTCTCGCCGTCGACAACGACGGCTTCTCGATCATGATCTCACTGGACGCCAGTGGGGTCCCCACCTACACCCCCGCCGCGACGTTCTTCGACCCTCCCCACACTCTGACCTCTGTTACTTGTGCGAGCGCGTCCTACTGCATCGCGAGTGACGCCGCCGGCGAGACCTTCACCCTGAAGAACGGCTCGTGGGGCGCGGCCACGACCGTGACCAACTTGCCACTGGGCATCCGCGAGGTGCGCTGCGGCCCCTCCGTCCACCCCTTCTCAACGCTGGCCTGCGCGGCGATCGTCGGTGACTTCCACGCCCTCTCGTTGCGCTCATACCGTGGGGCGTGGGCGCCCGCTCTCTCACCCTCGCTGCAGACGTACGCCGTGAGCTGCTCGAGTCGCTGCGAGTACCTCTCACCGGCGGGCCGGTCCTCGGGGCTGGTGACGGGTTACCTACCCAAACTGCCGATCGGCGCCCTCGCGACGGACGTCTCGTGTCCCGCCGGCGGCGCGGACTGCGTGGCCGTCGACAACGCGGGCCAGTCCTACGTATCGGTGAAGGGCAAGTGGACCCTGGGCCCGCGGGTGGAGTCGAATCCCCTGGTGCAGTTGTGGTCCCTGTCGTGCGCGACGATGAACTTCTGCGCCGCCATCGATCTGGAGGGTCACGCGTATCTCTACGACGGGACGCGATGGAGCGCGGGGAAGAAGGTGTCCAAGCTCGGTCTGTTTTCGGTCAGTTGCGGTGCGACCTACTTCTGCGTGGCCAGCGACCTCCTGGGTGGGGCCGTGGTCTTCGATGGTTCGCGGTGGCTACCGACGGCCAACGTGTCGGGATTCAACGTCCTGCACGGCGTGTCCTGCGCCAGTGCGAGCACCTGCGTCGCCGTGGACTCGACCAAGGCCTACAGTCTGAGCGTTCCGACGGTGCGCACCTCGATCACCTTCGACGCACCCTCTCGGGGTACGAACGTCGAGGGTAGGACCGTGATCGGGGTGAGCGTGTCGGGTTCGACGGCGCCGCGCGGCGCCGTCACGTTGTCGGCCGGGACGAAGGCCCACGCGCCATCGTGCGTGGCCACCTTAAGGGTCGTGAGCGCCACCAGTTCCCACGCGCACTGCACCATCGCCACGACGCGACCCGGGGCGACGCTGTTCGACGCCACCTTCGCCGGCTCCTTCGGCTTCGCCCCCTCGACGGCGAAGCCTTTCCTCGAGGTCATCGTCCATCGCTGACCCGCGCGTCGCTCGATGATGTCCACGTGGCCGTTGTCACGCGGAAGGTACGTCAGTCGGGCCGCTCGCTGAGACCCGCGAGGACCTCGTCGGTGATCGACGCCAGCGTGAGCACCTGCTGGTCGCTGAGTCGTCGGAAGAAGTACCGCTGGACGTCGTCCGCGTGTCCCGGCGCGGCCCGGCGCAGAATGTCGCGGCCCTCCGAGGTCAACATCACGTAGATCCCGCGTTGGTCGCTCGGGCAAGGGGCCTTCGCCACCAGTCCGCGCTCGCACATGCGAGTGATGTGGTGCGAGAGTCGGCTCTTCTCCCAGCCCAGCTCGTCGCTCAACTCCACGACGCGACGTCGGCCGTCCACCTGGTCCGACAAGGTCGCCAGCACCAGGTAGTCCTGGTAGGAGAGACCGAAGTCGGCCAGGTGTCGACCGAGGCGGGCCTGGAGCTGCAAGTGCATCAGCGAGAGACCTCGCCACGCCCGCAACTGGTCGGCGCTGAGCCACTGGGGGGAGTTCGCCACCCCTCCAGCCTACTCGCTCAATGGTTGATATATCATCTAGAGTCGCTAGACTGGTGGAAGTATCAACTAGATCGAGGAGGGGACATGTCGAGCATGCCCGCGGCATTCATCGGACACGGGAGTCCGATGAACACACTGGAGAACAATCGATTCACCGACGCGTGGTCGGCCTTCGCCGCGTCGTTCGAGAAGCCCCGGGCGATTCTGGCGATCTCCGCGCACTGGTACATCAACGCCACGGCGGTGACGTCGATGGCGAACCCGCGCGTCATCCACGACTTCTACGGGTTCCCCCAGGAACTCTTCGACTTCGACTATCCCGTGGCGGGCGACGTCGCACTCGCCAAGCACGTCGGTGAGATCGTCGAACCGGTGTGGGTGGGGCTGGACGACGACTCGTGGGGGATCGACCACGGCACATGGTCGGTCCTGGCGCACATGTACCCCCACGCCGACGTGCCGGTGGTGCAATTGGCCATCGACGCCTCCAAGCCGCTGTCGTATCATCTCGACCTCGGTGCGCGCCTCGCGCCCCTGCGCGACGAGGGGGTCTTGATCCTCGCCAGCGGCAACGTCGTTCACAACCTGCGGGCGATCGATTGGCGGCGCGGTGACGAAGGTTTTGACTGGGCCCAGCGATTCGACGCCGATGCTCGTGCCGTTCTACGGCGCGACCCGAGTCAGCTCGCCGAGCTCGCCGAGAGCACGGACTTCTCATTAGCCGTGCCGACCCCCGACCACTTCCTGCCTCTGGCCTACCTGGCCGGCCTCGCGGCGAGCGCCGCGACCGTGCCCTCCACGTTCGCCGAGGGGTGCGTACTGGGATCGCTGTCGATGACCTCGTACGCGATATAAGTCGTCGTCGCGCGTCAGCCGCGCGCGGGCGATGCCAACCATTCTCGGTCTCCGGTTGACATCTTTGAAGAAGGTAGGCCCACTCGAATCGAATCCGGGAGTGACGTCGTGGCGCTGAGGGTCACGTGACGCGATGGGTCGATTACGAAGCTAACGTCACAGTCCCGAGAGTCGACGCACTTTGCGCGCCAACGCCGCGTTGTCCTCGTCGCCGTAGCCCTCGGCGATCAGTTCGTCCTCGAAGTGGGCCGCCATGGTCGCCACCGGGAGTTGTGCGCCGGACTCACGAGCCAGAGCGAGAGCGATCCCAAGATCCTTGCGGTGCAGAGCGAGCTTGAAGCCGAGGGGATAGTCGTCGTCAATCATTCGTCCGCTCCTGTTGCTCAGTATCCACGACGCGGCGGCGCCGCCGGAGAGGGCGGCGACCACTTTCTCCATGTCGAGGCCGGCCTTGAGTCCCAACGTGATTCCTTCGGCGACACCCAGGTACGTCCCGGCCAGGATGACCTGGTTGATCGCCTTGGTCCACTGGCCCGCACCCAACTCGCCCACGTGGGTGATTGTCGTTCCCATTGCCGCGAGAATCGGCGAGGCCCGTCGTACGTCATCATCCGAACCCCCCACCATGATGGACAAGGTTCCCCTGAGCGCGCCTTCGGACCCCCCGGAGACCGGAGCGTCGACCCACGCGGCGCCCGTCGACGCGACCCGTGAGGCGAAGTCGACGGTGGCCAGCGGCGAGATCGTCGAACAGTCGATGATGAGAGAACCCTCTCGTAGACCCTCGGCGAGCCCCCCCTGCGCGAAGAGGATCTCCTCCACCTGGGGCGAGTCGGTCACGCACATCACCACGAGATCGCTGTGTGCGGCCACCTCGCTGGGAGTAGTGGCTCGCCGTGCGCCCAGTGCGAGGACGTCCTCGTCGCGACCGGCAGTCCGATTCCAGACGGTCAGGGTGAATTTCGAACGCGCCAGATTGGCGGCCATCGCGGCGCCCATGGTCCCGAGTCCGATGAAGCCGACCCTCTCGGTGGCTACGTTGGTGTCCATGTCCGCGCCCTCCCTCGTTCTTCGACGGTCTCGCTCTCGAGCGCGCGCCGGGTGGAGTCACTCTAGTGTCGTCGACGTCGACGCCGGGATCGCGCGAGGCGGTGTCGCCACCCGCGGCGGGGGTCGGCGGTCGTGATCGACGGGTATCGACGGCGACTGGCACTCCTGGTGGCGTCGTGCTACTTCATGGAGAACCTCGACGGCACCATCGTGACCACCGCGGCGCCGAAGCTGCGCGCCGCACTCGGCGTGTCGTCGACCGCGATCGGTCTCTTGATCTCCACGTACCTCATGACCTTCGCTGTCGTCATCCCCGTGGGGAACTGGCTGATGTCGCGCCTCGGCGAGCGTCGTCTGTTCCTGTCGGCGATCGCCCTCTTCACTTTGGCGTCGCTGCTGTGCGCCGCGAGTCACAACCTGAGCGAGTTGGTGGTGGCGCGGTCGCTCCAGGGGGTGGGTGCGGCGTTGATGGTCCCGGTCGGACGCATCGTCGTCCTGGCCAACGCGGACAAGACCGACATCATGCGACTCGTCGCCTACATCGTCTGGCCGAGTCTGCTCGCGCCGGCGATCGCGCCCCTGGTGGGTGGGATCATCGTGACGTTCGGGAACTGGCGCTGGCTCTTCTTGCCCAATGTGCCCCTCGGGGCCGCCGCCTGGATCGCCGGTTCGCTCATGATGCGGCCCTCGACGCGACGCGACCCGCGACTTGGCGCCCTCGACTGGCGCGGGATGCTCCTGACGGGCGGTGGCCTGGGGGGACTGGTCTACTCGGCCTTCGTCGCGGGCGAGTTCACGTCGTCGTGGGCGAACGTCGTGATCTGGCTAGCCGTCTCGTCGTCGGCCCTCGGGGTCGCCGTCGTGTACTTGGCACGGCGCCGCGATCCGTTCCTCGACGTGCGCGTGTTTCGCGTGGCGACTTTTCGTCAGTCGTTGCGGGGCATCTTTCCCTTCACCATGGTCGTGGGGTCGATTCCGCTCCTGTTGCCGCTGATGTTCCAGGACCGATTCGGGTGGAGCCCGATCAAGTCGGGGACCGTCGTGCTCTTCGTCTTCATCGGCAACGTGGTCGCCAAGCCCACCACCACACCGCTACTGAATCGGTGGGGCTACCGGCGCGTCCTCGTCGCGTCCACCGCGGCGGTGTCGTTCACGATGCTGGTGTTCGCCCTCTTCGACGCGACGACGCCCGTCGCGCTCATCGCCGTGGCGGCCTTCGTCAACGGCGTGGTGAGGTCCATCGGCTACACGGGCTTCTTGACGTTGGTCTACTCCGACGTGCCCGAGCACGACATGGCCCACGGCACCACCCTCGCCGCCACCGTGCAGCAGGTGGCCACGGGCTTCGCGGCCTCGGCGGGAGTCGTGGCCCTGCGCGTGGGTGGCGTCGTCGGTCACGACGCGGGGCTGCAGACCCAGGGCGCCTACAGGATCGCGTTCGTTCTCCTCGCGGTCCTCGGTGCCGCTGCGACGCTCAACTCCCTCGTGATGCCGAGGAGTGCCGGTGACGCCTTGAGGACGCTGTCGGCGTCGACGGACTAGTGGCGGTTTCCGGACCGTTGCCGGTGATCGTGCGGACCCCGTAAGCACGGCGTCGTGGGAGAGCGCGCACGGGAATCTCGATGTCCAGCTCTCGGGTGCGGCCGATCTCCGCCATCGGTGCGAAGAGTTCTCGCAGATGGTCCTACGACGTGGGGACTCGACGGGTGGGGAATGGCGGTTCGGTCACGTCAGTCGTCGTTCGCTCGCCCAGTTCGTCAGTTGGTGGCGATTGGACAACTGGAGCTTGCGCAACACCGACGACACGTGGCTCTCGACGGTCTTGGTGGAGATGTCGAGCTGTTGGGCGATGTCGCGATAGATATAGCCCCGGGCGATCAGACGCAGCACCTGGCGCTCACGAGGCGTGAGCTGCTCGAAGTCGGGGTCGACGCCGGTGGGGGTCGGACCCCCGGTGCCGGCGGAGAACGCGTCCAAGACGAAGCCGGCGAGACGCGGCGAGAAGACGACGTCGCCGTCGTAGACCCGGTAGATCGCGTCGAGAAGGTCGGGACCAAGGATGTTCTTGGTGACGTAGCCGCGAGCGCCGGCCCGGACCACGCCGATGACGTCGTCGGCGGCGTCGGAGACCGAGAGGGCCAGGAACCGCACGTCGGGGGCCCGACCGCTGACCGCGCACAGGACGGCGAGACCTCCACCGTCGGGCATGTGGACGTCAAGGAGCACGACGTCGGGGAGGCGCTCGAGGATGAGTTCGATCGCGGCGTCCACCTCGTCGGCTTCGCCGACCAAGTCGACCTGCGAGGAGATCTCCGCGCGGATCCCCGAGCGGATCAGCTCGTGGTCGTCGACGAGGAAGACGCGTGGCCGGCTCACGACGCAGCCGCGGCGCGACTCAGCGCCAGGTGGACCTCAGTGCCCTCGCCGACGACCGAGTGGATCGTCGCGTCGCCGCCGTGGGCGTTCATGCGCGCGACGATCGATTGGGCGATGCCGTGGCGATCATCGGCCACCCGCTCGGGGTCGAATCCGACGCCGGTGTCGCGGACGTAGACCGAGATGGCGGTGGGTTCGACCTCCCCGTAGATGGACACTCGTGCGACCCCCGCCCACTTGGCGGCGTTGATCGCTGCCTCGCGAGTGGCGCCGGTGAGGGCGGTGACGTGCGAATCGGCGGGGCAGTCGCCCACGATGACGAGTTCGACGATCACTCCGTAGTCACTCTCGACATCGCTCTCGATACGGCGTAATTGCTCGGCGAACGACTCGCCGGCCTCGTCGTGGCGCGTGGTGCCTTCGGGTGAGAAGAGCCACTGGCGGAGTTCACGCTCCTGAGCGCGAGCCAGCCGTGTGACCTCGGCCGGATTGTGCGCGGCCTTCTCTATCAATGTCAGGGTCTGCAGGACCGAGTCGTGGACGTGGGCCGCGAGTTTGGCTCGCTCCTCGACGCGGACGCGTTCGCGGCGCTCGCGCGAGAGATCGCGGACGCTGTCGAGCCACCACGGCGCCAGCAGGATGGCGCCACCGGCGGCGAGGGCCCCCGCCCCCAGGACGGCGGGAACCGCCCCACCCCAGATGCCGCCGATCCGCCGCAACGTCTCGAGGCCGATGACGAGCAAGACTACGGCAGGGACGAAGCGCCACGCCAGGGCGCGCCATCCATGTGATGAGGACGACCCGAGAATGGGAGCGGCGTTCACGACCTCGTGGAGGTGGCCCTTCTCCTCGCGTGACGAGCCGAACCAGATCGCCACCAGGGCGACACCGGCGAGAAGCACGGGCCAGACCGCGACACCCCCGCCGCGTCGAGCGAATCTGCCCAGCGCGAGAAGCACGAGAAGCACCGGGAGGAGTGCGAACAAGATGAGATGCGTCTCACGTCGCGCGCCGACCAGGCGTTGGGCGACCGACCGGTCCTCACCCCATCGCGGGACGAGGAGCCAGGCCAGCATGTAGATGAGGAGTCCGACCCCGAAGAACAGCGCCGTGAGACTCGCCACGACGCGGACGGTGAGTTCGCGCACCCCCAGTCGTGTGGCGAGGCCGGCGCAGACACCACCGATGAGGGGCGAACTGGTGGAACGCCGCAAGGGGCGCTGGGGGACACCGAGGATGGGGAGGGGTGAGTTGGGGGATGAGGTCACCAGATGCCTCCCTTTCTGAAACCGTACATAGTCTTCCACGACGTCGCGAGGAAGTCACTGGGGGAAAACCCTGAGGTCCTTAGGACCCTTGAGGGATATCCCCGATGGTTCTACCTGGTCTGGCGCCGTAGTCTCTGCTCATGAGCGACAGCACATCAGCGAACGAGGTACCGAACGAGGCGAGTCCGGCGATCGGCGAGCAGCCCGACACCGCCGCGGCGGCATCGACGCCAACGCCGGATTCGGCGTCGGCTCGGCTACGGCGTAGTCGCGAGCAACGCGTAATCGCCGGCGTCGCCGGCGGGATCGCCGAGCGCTTCGACGTCAATGAGAACCTC
This sequence comes from Acidobacteriota bacterium, assembly GCA_018971185.1. GTDB lineage: Bacteria > Actinomycetota > Acidimicrobiia > Acidimicrobiales > RAAP-2 > RAAP-2. The sequence goes on along the minus strand of JAGXBH010000001.1, from coordinate 101,841 downwards.
GTTCGCATCGTCTTCGCGGTGCTCACCCTCTTCTGGGGATTGGGCGTGGCGATCTATCTCGTGATGTGGGTGGTGGTGCCACTGGCCGACGCTGACGCCACGCCGCGGCGTCGGGTGACGCCAGTCTCGACCTCGCATCGTCTGACCTTCGCCCTCCTGGCGTCGTTGGTCGTGGTGGTCGGACTGATGATCGCCGTGGCGCGACACGTGGGGGTCCTGGCACCGGGGCTGGCGGCGGCCTGGGTGGTGTTCCTCCTCGCCCTGGCGATCATCGCCGTCAAGACGCCGGCTCGACGACTGACGATACGACGCGTCGCTGGCGTGGTCCTACTGGCGGTCGTCAGTCTGCTGATCGTCGTCGTCGGCTCGGTGATGGGCTTCCTCGAGTCCACCGGTGTGACGTTGGCCGGTGGCAATGGTGACTTCGTCTGGCAACCGACGTCGCTGGCTCAGGTCGCGCGCGGCTACCACGTCGAATTCGGTGCGGGCACCGTGGATCTGAGCGCGGTGGACTTCCCCGTCACGGGATCGACCGTGAGCGCGAGCGTGGGGGTCGGGGTGTTGCAGATCGTGGTGCCCGCCAACGCCGTCGTGAGTCTCACGACCAACGTGGGAATCGGCATCGTGACGTACCAGACGGACACGCCCATGTTCGTCCGTGGTGTCGCCACCGAGCACTACACCTCGCTGCCCGTGGGGGTGAACGCCGCGCAGTCTCGTCACGATCCGCATCTGGTGGTCGACGCTCGCGTGGGAATCGGCCGGATATCGATGTTGAGGGCCGTGGCCTCGGCGTCGTAGCACCGTGCCGCGCGGATTTACCTCCCCCTTAGTCTCTCCTTACCCACTTCTGGACCGACCGGCATACCTTTGGGGGTGTGCTTCGCGGTGTCGAGGAGACGAGGCGAAGGAGCACTGAGAAACGTGACGCTGATGACGACCTCCGACGTCGGGGCGGCGAAGGGGTCGCCGCGGGTCGCGTCGCTGGAGTGATGAAGGTCGTCATCGGTTCACTGACCGTGATCCATGGACCCCTCGTGACACGTGCTCGGGCCGCAAGCGCGAACCGGGATTGAGGAGTGAGATGACGGAGAGAACCGAGCGGAGGGTGCCGCTCACGCGTAAATCGCGCAACCCGCGCAGCGGGGGCGTCGAGGGCAACGAGCGACTCACCGCCATGGTCGCCGCCCTCCTCCTCGTACTGCTCTTCCTGGTAGGTCTCACCGTGCCGGTGGCGAACGCGCAGACCCGTCTGCACGTGTTCTTAGGGGTGGTGGTGATCCCGCCCATCCTGTTGAAGGTCGCCAGCACCTCGTGGCGCTTCGTGCGCTACTACGCGGGTAGCTACTCCTATCGCCGCAAAGGACCGCCGCTTCCGCTGCTACGCCTGCTGGGGCCGGTCATCATCGTGCTGACGCTGGTGATGCTCGCCTCCGGCGTCGGTCTGGTGATCGTGGCGCCCCGGTCGATGCACCCGCAGCTCTCACAGATCCATCACGCCTCGTTCTTCCTGTGGTTCCTGGTGACGACGGTCCACGTGCTGGCTCACCTCAGGGAGACCGCGACATTCGCCCCGAGGGACTTCCTGCGAAGGTCTCGCCGTCAAGTGCGCGGGGCGCGCCGGCGCGCTGCACTCACCTTGATGAGCGTCGCGGTGGGTGTGGTGGGTGCGGTGGCGATCCTGCCCTACGTCAACAACGTGACGATCTTCAGTCACTGAATTGGATTCTCTCGACACCGAGGACGCTGGCTCAACGTCCGACCACGGTTCGCGCAGCTCTCGCCACTCGATCACCGGGCCGATCACGAAGTCGCACCCTCGCTTCTCAGGTGCTCTGGTGCGCGTGCAGACGCACCGGGGGCGTTGTCTATAGTCGCAGTCGTAGGCCCCGATAACGATGCTCGTCAGGATCCTCGAATGTCACGACAACTCTCGCTAGGACGCCGGATCCTCGTGCCGGTCATCGCCGGGTTGGCGCTGGGCGCGACACTCTTCGCCAACGGGGTCGCCCGCGGGGCGTCCGCGCCGGGGTCCGTGAGTGGCGAGTGGCTCCAGATAGGGCCGTCGACGGGATCGCCGCCGCCGCGTAGCGGAGCGTCCATGGTCTACGACGCGGCCACCGGCACTACCGTCCTCTTCGGCGGGTTCAATGGAGCGTTCCTCGACGACACCTGGGTCTGGGACGGTGCCGCCTGGACACAGGTGACGTCGCCCTCACGCCCCCCGGGACGCGAGAACGCGTCGATGGCCTACGACGCCGCCACCCACACGGTGGTCCTCTTCGGCGGGGTCGGGCTCAACGGGGTCTTGGGCGACACCTGGACCTGGAACGGCGCGGCGTGGACGCCGGCGAGCGCGTCGGGCCCGGCGCCGCGGTCGGAGGGCTCGATGGCCTACGACGCCGCGACCCACACGGTGGTCCTCTTCGGTGGGCAGGGTGCCAGCGGACCGCTCGCGGACACTTGGACTTGGGACGGTACGACCTGGACGTCGTCGGCGACGGGTCCGGCGAGCCCGCCGGCGCGCGCGGGCGGGTCGATGGCGTACGACGCGAAGCATCGTGATGTGGTCCTCTTCGGTGGTCGCGGGACGAACGGGGTCCTGGGTGACACCTGGACCTGGGACGGCGCGGCGTGGACCTCGGCGACGGTGGCGAGCCCGCCGGGGCGCTACGGGGGATCATTGGCCTACGACGGCACGATCGGCGAACTCGTTCTCTTCGCGGGTACCGATGGCACGAGCGCCGACGCCCAGACGTGGCTGTGGAACGGCGTCTACTGGAGTTCGCTGACCCCGGCGAACTCGCCAGTGCCTCGGTGGCAGTCATCGATGACGTACGACGCGAAGCATCGCGACGTCGTGCTCTTCGGCGGCACCGATGGTGCCAGCTCCTTCTCCGACACGTGGGAGTTCGTCACGCCCGCGACGGCCCCTCGCGACGTGCGCGCGACCTCGAGCGCAAATGCCCAGTCGGTGGTGACGTGGACGGTACCGACGTCCGATGGTGGTAGTGCGATCACCGGGTACCTCGTTCTCGCCAAGGATCTGGCGTCACCGACGAGTGCGGGAACGTCGTGCGCCACGTCCGGTGCGACCACCTGCACGGTGACGGGACTCGTCAACGGTGATCGCTACACGTTCAGCGTCGTCGCGACCACGGCGGTGGGAGCGGGGGCGTCAGCCACGTCGAACGTGGTGGTCCCCTCGAGTGTTCCGAGCGCTCCGACGATCATGTCCGTGGCGCCCGCGAACGAAGCGGTGACGCTCTCGTGGAGTGCGCCGGCGTCGACCTCGGGTGTGCCTCTCGTGAGCTATCGCGCCATCGCTCGTCCCGGCGGCGCGTCGTGTCACGTGCCCGCGACGGCGAAGGGTTGCGTGATCTCGGGACTACGCGATGGCACGCGCTACACCTTCGTCGTCTACGCGACCAATGCCTCGGGCAACGGGCCCGCGTCGAGTCCCTCGATGAGCGTCGTCGTGCGCGCCACGCCCGGTCCTCCGATCATCACCTCGGCGCGTGCGCTGAGGGGCCGAGTCGTCCTGCACTGGCGCTGGCCTCGCTCCAACGGGGGCAGTCGCGTGATCGGCTACGACGTGTACGTCGGACCCGCGTCGGGTGGCGAGACCACGAGCCCACTCAATGCCAGGCTGATCAGGCAGAGAACTTTCGCATTCCGGGGACGCAAGGGCTTCAGGACCTACATCGTCGTTCGGGCGATCAACGCGGTGGGCGTCGGATCGGCCTCGCGAGAAGTGATGGTCTACACGCCCTAGGAGGATCTGGCCTCTCGAGGAGAGTTCGAGGCCTCTCGACGACGCGACGTTGAGGGGCGAGACGTAGAGGTCGTCGTCGACGAGGAGCGGTTCGACGCATAGTCATCGGAGATCGCGGTCAACTCGTGGACGCGTCACGTTGCGTCGACGGTTCGCGAGTACTCGGGTCTTGCCCGTGGTCATTCGACTCGACGACTCTCATCAGCACCGTGTGACGTGTCGTTCGTGGCAACACACTGTACGGCGCCGACTCGATTGTGAACACTCACGCCGTAGCACGATGAGACGACTTGACATCGAACCTTCACACTCTGTCGATGTCCTTAGACTATCCAGTGAATTCGCTGGAGCGCTCAGAGGCGTCCCTAGAGTGGAGGTGAGAGTCGTCGACCTCGCCACTCGTTCGGAGGATATATGTTGAGAACTCTTTCCCGTTTTCGTCGTGCGGCAGTAGCCCTGTCCGCCCTCGCGCTTGGCGCCACGTCACTCGTCGGGTTCCTGTCACCCGCGTCGGCCTCGACCAGCGCACCCCTGCATTGGCTGCAGGTGTCGACCGCGTCCAGCGGTCCCTCGGCGCGATACGACGCGGCGATGGTGTACGACGCAGCGACCAACACCACCCTCCTCGTTGGTGGGTTCAACGGCACCGAGCTCAACGAGACGTGGTCGTGGAACGGCAGCGTATGGGTGAAGCTGTCGCCGGCCACGAGCCCACCGGCCCTACGCGGCGCGGCGATGGTGTACGACCCGGCCACGCACAACGTGGTGCTCTTCGGAGGACTCAGTGCCACCGGTCCGGTGGCGAGCACGTGGACGTGGGACGGCACCACGTGGACCCAGCAACTGGTGTCGGGCCCCGCACCTCGTTCGGGCGCGGTGATGGTCTACGACGCCGCTACCAACAACGTCGTGCTCTTCGGTGGTAAGGGGACCTCCGGACCACTGTCGGACACCTGGTTCTGGAACGGGACCTCGTGGACCTCGCCGACGCTGAGCACCTCTGTCCCCCCGGCCCGTTACGAGCAGGCCATGGCCTACGACGCCCAGAACCACAGTGTCGTGATGTACGGGGGCACCGGCGTCACCGGCCCGATCTCGGACACGTGGACGTGGAACGGTACCCAGTGGACGCTGCAGCCCTCCGCCAACCCGGCGGCGCGCTTCGCCGCGTCGATGTTCTTCGACGCCAACACCAACAACGTCGTGCTCTTCGGCGGCACGGACGGTGCCAGCGGCTTCTCCGAGATGTGGCAGTGGAATGGCACGTCCTGGAGTGCCTTGACGTCCTCGACGTCGCCGTCCGCGCGCTACCTCGCGGCGCTGGCCTACAACACGTCCACGAATAGTGCGCTCCTCTTCGGCGGCTATTCGGGCACGAGTGGTCTCGCCGACACTTGGAACTTCGTCGAGGTACCCAGTGCGCCGCTGAGTGTTCACGCGACGTCGAACGCCAATACGCAGTCGGTGGTGACCTGGAACGTTCCCGCGAGCGACGGTGGAACGGTCGTCTACGGCTACAGCGTCACGGCCACCGACCTCACGGTGGCCAGTCGCGGGGGCCAGACGTGCACCACGGTGGGCACGACGATGGTGACCATCTCCAGCACGACTCCCGTGCCGACCACGTGCACCGTGACCGGCCTCACCAACGGCGACCAGTATCGCTTCGCCGTCACGGCGATGAGCAGCGTGGGTAACGGTCCCGCTGGTCTGTCCAACGTGGTGCGGCCGGCGACGGTCCCCTCGCCCCCGACGATCCTCAAGGCGGTCCCGAGCGGCAACGTCGCGACGGTCTCCTGGAGCGTTCCCACGTCCACCGGGGGGACACCCGTGGCGAGCTACCGAGTCACCGCCTCGCCAGGGACCTCGTTCTGTCACGTGCCTCGTAGCATGTCGAGTTGCCGGATCGGCGGACTCCAGAGCGGCGTCAACTATTCCTTCACGATGACCGCGACCAACGCCGCTGGAACGAGCGCGCCCTCGGCGCCGGTCGCTCTGAGCGGCGCCGTGACGGGACGCCAGGTCACGCTGCCGAGTTCACCGTTCATCAACTCCAAGAGCGTGGTCGCCAACACCATCACCATCCACTGGCGCCCGCCGGTCTCCAACGGTGGCGTGCGTCTGAGCGGCTACAACATCTACGTTGGCACCTCGCCCAGCGGTGCCGCGTCGCGACCGGTGGTGCACGTGCCCTTCAACCAGTTCACCTACCGATTCGCCGCCATACCGGGGCGTGTCTATTACATCGTCGTGCGCGCGGTGAACTCTGCGGGCATCGGACCGTTCTCCAACCAGGTGAGTATTGTCTCGGCGTCAGGACCGACGACGACCAAGGGTCTCGTGTCGATCCCGGGCGCGCCGTTCATCTTCGCGAAGTCGGTGGCCGGTAGCACCATCACCATCCACTGGCATCCGCCGGTCTCCAACGGTGGCGTGCGTCTGAGCGGCTACAACATCTACGTCGGCACGTCGCCCACTGGCGCCGCGTTCCGCTCCCTGGTGTCGGTGCCCTTCAACCAGTTCGCCTACCGCTTCACGGGAGTGAGTGGTCGGACCTACTACGTCGTCGTGACGGCGGTGAACTCTGCGGGGATCGGCTCGTTCTCCAACCAGGTCACGGTGGTCGCTCGCTAGAGTCCAACGACGCGTCGATACGAGGTGCCGATCACGACACCGCACGTACGTCGTAGAGCACCCTCGGGGACGTGAGGTCCTCGAGGGTGCCGTGACCCGTCGGCGCGGGGCCGACATTGGGACTTTGGTGCTTCGCGTGGGCGTGTACCTTGCTGGTATGGACACACATGACGAGCGGCATCGATCTGAACGCTCGGGATGGTTGAGGGCCGCGGTGCTGGGTGCCGATGACGGTCTGGTGTCGACCGCCGCGCTGCTGGTCGGCGTGGCCGCGGCGGGCGCGAGTCGAAACGCGATTCTCACCGCCGGTGTGGCCGCTCTCAGTGCCGGCGCGATGGCGATGGCGATCGGTGAGTACGTCTCCGTGACCGCCCAGGCCGACACCGAGAGGGCTGATCGGCGACGTGAGGAGCAAGAGCTCGCGGCGGACCCCGCTGCGGAGCTGCACGAGTTGACCAACATCTATGTGGACCGGGGGCTTACCCACGACCTCGCTTCGCAGGTCGCGGCCGCCCTCCACGCGAAGGACCCTCTTGGGGCGCACCTGCGCGATGAGTTGGGCCACACCGAGGCGGGCGCGGCGCGCCCCTTGCAGGCGGCCGCGGCGTCGGCGGCGAGCTTCGCCGTTGGTGCCGTCGCACCGCTGTTGTCGGCCGCACTCTCACCCTCAGGGATTCGCACCGCGATCATCGTGGGAGTCACTCTGAGTGCGCTGTGCGTTCTGGGGGTCGTGGGGGCCGCGCTCGGCAGCGCCCCGCGCGTGCGCGGCGCGCTGCGCGTCGGGGTCGGTGGCGCCCTCGCCCTCGCCGTCACCTACGCCATCGGCGCCCTCTTCGGTACCGCCACCTAGTTCGCCCTGGCGCAGGTGACCTACGGGAGTTCCTCTGGTGAGCCAGGGTGGTGGCGCGTCGTGAGTCGAGCCTCATTGTTGAACGGGACAAGGTGACGGCTACCCGCCTCTCCCTCGTCATCCCAACGGTCGGAGGTGGACCGATGGAAAGGCGGTAGGCCGGGGGAGCACAGTGGCGAGCGAGTGCTCCTCATGGGTACTCAGTCGTTCGCGTCTTTGTCGAGGGGCGCGGCGATGACCCGATACCTGACCCTCGATCCCTCGGTCAACCATCAGCGACAGGATAAGAGGGCAGTCTGAGCGTTCATCCGTCCCAGAAGATCTGTCGGATCACCGTGGTGGGCGAGGCGGGACTTGAACCCGCACATCCTTTCGAATACAGGCACCTGAAGCCTGCGCGTCTGCCATTTCGCCACTCGCCCTAGAGGTGACAACCTTAGTGCAAATCCATACCCGTGCGCCGTCGGCCAATCGGGGGACGGGTGGGACCGGTACAGTGAAGGATGACATGGTCCTGAAGAAAGTCGAAAACGGTCTCGAGCGAATCTTTGAGAGGACGCTGTCGCGTCCGTTCAAGAACGCGCTCCAGCCCATTGAGATCGGCACCCGTATCGTACGGGAGATTGACCTGACGCGTCGCCTCTCGACCCAGGGACCCCTCTCACCGAACGTCGTACGGGTGTGGCTGAGTCCCGCCGACGCCGAGCGCTTCGACGGCTTCCAGAAGGCGCTGATCGCCGAGCTCGAGGAGACGGTGCGCCAGCACGCGCTGAACGAGGGGTACAGCTTCGTCGGCCCCGTGGACGTCGAGGTGTACGTGGACGACGACGTCAAGACCGGCGACATCGCGGTCGAGACCGACTTCGTCGGTGGCAATAGTGAGCCGCGGCTCATCGCGGGCGACGGCCGCACCTTCGTCGTGGGTGAGACCCCTCTGATCATCGGCCGGAGCCCGCAGGCCGGGGTCGTGATCAACGACTCCAACGTCTCGCGTCAACACGCCGAGGTGTGGCGCACCGCGGAGGGCGTGGCGATCCGCGACCTGCGCTCGACCAACGGCACCTTCGTGAACGGTCACCGCATCGACGCGGTGTCCCTATCGCCGCGCGACGACATCACCGTGGGCACCCTGCATTTTCGAATAGAGCTGGCGTAGTCGTGTTGGGCGCGACGACGAACTACGCCGCGGTGGTTCGTCCGCTGCAGGTGCTCGTGATGGTCATCGCCGTCTTGTTCTTCGCGAGGGTGCTGCGTGTGGCGATCGTCGAATCGCGCCCGGTGGAGGGACCGACCAAGGAGCGACGCCGGCGCGCGAACCTGGCACTCGAGTTCGTCGAACCGCCCGAGTTCGAGGGTGAGCGCGTGGGCGTCGATCCGGCGTTCGTCATCGGGCGCGGCGCCGAGTGCGACCTCGTGGTCCCCGACACCTACCTGTCGTCGCGCCACGCTCGTTTCTCCAACGACGATGGCGACCTGACGGTGGAGGACCTCGGCTCCACCAACGGGACCTACGTGAACCAGACAATGGTGCATGGACGCGTGCACTTGGAGAAGGGTGACATCGTGCAGGTGGGCGGTGTCTTGTTCGAGGTGGTTCGTTGACGCGTTGGCGCTACGCCGCCGCCACGGACACCGGACTGGTTCGTGAGACGAACCAGGACGCCGTCTTCGTCGACGACTCGCTCGCCATCGTGGCCGACGGAATGGGTGGCCACGCCGCCGGGGAAGTGGCGTCGGCGATGGCCGTCGAGGCGATCTACAACAGCTTCCTGACGCGACCCACGGTCGAGGGACTGCTGAGTGGCATCCAAGACGCCAACCAAGTCGTCCTGTCCGACGCCAAGGAGAATCCCGAGCGCTTCGGCATGGGCACCACCGTCATGGTCGTCGGCCTCACCCACGACGGTCCCGGCGTGACGACGCCGACGATGTTGCACGTCGGTGACAGCCGTGCCTATCAACTGCGCGATGGCGCGCTACGTCAGCTCAGCGCCGATCACTCGGTCGCGGAGGAGTGGGTGCGTCTGGGCCGTCTCACCTCCGAGGAGGCCCTCACCCACCCGCGCCGACATCAATTGACGCGGGCCATCGGCGTCGACGACAACATCGAGATCGACGTGATGTCGCTGCACGTGCAGGCCGGTGATCGCATCCTGCTGTGCAGCGACGGACTCTCCAACGAGCTCGACCCCGCGCACCTGGCGGAGTTGGCGGGGGCCGACGTCTCGCTCGACACTGCGGTCAGCAACCTGATCGACGCGGCGAAGGCGTCGGGCGGACGCGACAACATCTCCGCGGTGCTCCTGGAGTTCGACGAGGCGCACGAGGCGACACGTGAGATCAACAGCACGATGTCCGCCGCGCCACCCCCGCTCGAGGCCACCGTGTCGAGTCGACAGCGCCGCAGGGGGCCGCGACCCACGTGGCGGTCGGCGGTTGGCGTGATCATCCTGGCGGCCGTCGTCTGGGCCTTCTTCTTCATCGTGCACTGGTACGCCTATTCGACCTACTACCTCGCGCCGGCCGGCAAGTACATTGGCGTCTATGAGGGCCAGCCCAACGGGGTGTTGTGGTACAAGCCGAGACTCGTGTGGAGGACCGGCGACCTGATGGCCGACCTGCAGCCCGCCGCGCGGCTCTCGGTCAAGGCGACCATCGCGGAGCCGTCGATCGTCGCGGCGCGTAACTACGCCTTCTTCCTACGCGGCCTGTACCTGTCGAGCCGCACGCCCACCACGACGACCACGACGACCACGGTCGTCACGACGACCACGGTCGCGACCGCACCGAACTCGACGACCTCCACGACCGTCACGACGCCGACCACGGCCAAGGGCTGATCGTGTCGCGACGGCTCTCTATCCTGGCGTCGTTGATCCTGCTGCTGTTCGTCGTCGTCGCGGCCCAGTCGGCCTACGTGCAGTACTTCCGGGCGGGGGCGCTCAGCGCGTCACCGCTCAACCCGCGAGTCAACTCCGTGTCGAGCTCGGCTCCCCGTGGTGAGATCCTGGGGGCCGACGGGACGGTGCTGGCGGATTCCCTGCCGACGAGCGCCTCGGGCAAGTACTTCCAGCGCGAATACCCCCTCGGGAGTCTCACGGCGGGGGTCGTCGGCTTCGTGGCGCCGGCCCTCGGGACCACGTGGGGCTTGGAGGAGGAGTACAACACGGAGTTGACGGCACACGCGCAGCCCGCCCAGAACTTCGAACAGGTGCTCGCGCCCACGATGGCCGCCGACAGCGTCCAGACGACGCTCTACCCGGCGTTGCAGCGCATCGCCCAGGTCGCGATGGGTGGCCAGGACGGCGCCGCCGTGGTCATCCAGCCCCAGACGGGCGCCATCATGGCGATGTACTCCAACCCGACCTACGAGCCCGAGTACCTGGCCTCGCCCAGCTACTCCAAGGCCTTGGCCTACTACAACAAGATCTCGAAGAACAACGCCAACGGCTTCCCACCGCTGGGCGTGGTCGCCACCCAGCAGACCTTCCCCCCGGGTTCGACCTTCAAGGTCATCACCACCGCCGCGGCCGCCAAGTACAAGCCGGCGCTGCTCACCAAGAAGTATCCCGTCTTGAACTACATGATCCCGCCGACGTCGACGCTCAAGCTCTACAACGACGGCTTCTCCGCCTGCGGCGGCACGGTGCAGCAGATGCTGCCCGTCTCGTGCGACCCGGGCTACGCCCGCCTCGGGCTCGACCTGGGCGCGGTGGACCTGACGAAGATGGCCAACGCCTTTGGCTACAACCAACTCCCGCCGATCGACCTCCCTTACGGACGTCCCCTGGTGTCCAACGCCTTCTTCCCCACCGCGCGCAGCTTCACCTACAACATCCCCTTCCTGGCCTACTCCTCGATCGGGCAAGGCAACGTCCGCGCCACCCCCCTGGAGCAGGCCCTGGTCGCCGCGGGCATCGCCGACGGGGGGACCATCATGACGCCGCACCTGATGCAGTCCATCGTCGGCCCCGACGGCACGGTCATCAGCAAGTACACCCCCACCGTGTGGAAGCAGCCCATCACCCCGGCCCAGGCGGCCGTGATCGTGCCGTTGATGAAGAACGTGGTGGCCTTCGGCACGGCGTCCCAGGTGGGATTCCTGCCCCAGGACGAGGTGGCCGCCAAGACCGGTACCGCACAGACCCGCAATAACACCCTGACCGACGACTGGATGATCGCCTTCGCGCCCGCGTCGCACCCCACGGTCGCCGTCGCGGTGGCGATGCCGTTCCAGGGCTACTCGAACTACGGCGCCCAGGTGGCCGGTCCTATCGTCAAGTGCCTGATTGAGGGCGCGTTGGCCATCCAGGCGGGACAACCCTCGACGGGCACGGCGACGACCTGTGCGAGCTGAATAAGAACGCGATGAGACGTCCAGGGGACGGCGTAGGCTAGTAGGGGTATGGAGCCAGTGGACGACGCACGTCTTTATTCTCACCGTTATCAGGTGACTCACCTCATCGCGCGTGGTGGCATGGCCATGGTCTATCGTGCGCAGGACCTCCTGCTCAATCGCCCCGTGGCGCTCAAGATCCTCTACCCGGAACTGAGTGCCGATCCGCTGTTCGTCGAACGTTTCCGTCGCGAGGCGCAAGCCGCCGCCAAACTCTCGCACCCCAACATCGTCCCGGTCTTCGACTGGGGCGAGGACGAGGGGACCTACTTCATCGTGATGGAGCTGGTCGAGGGTCGCTCCCTCGCCGAGGTGCTGCGCGACGGACACGTGCTGACCGCGTCGCGCACCGCGCAGTTGTCGGCCCAGGTGGCGGCGGCACTCAACTACGCGCACCGCAACGCGATGGTGCACCGTGACGTGAAGCCGGGCAACATCCTGATCACCGCTGACGCGCAGGTGAAGGTGACCGACTTCGGCATCGCCCAAGCGATGTCGAGCGAGGACCACCTCACCGAGGACGGTCTCGTGATGGGGACCGCGACGTACTTCTCGCCCGAGCAGGCCGAGGGCGCGGCCGTCGACGGACGTTCCGACGTGTACGCGCTGGGCGTCGTCATGTACGAGATGCTGGTCGGGCGACCCCCGTTCGTGGGCGAGACCCCGCTCGAGGTGTCGACGCAGCACGTGCACGGCACCGTCACGCCACCGACGCAGGTGAACCCCACCGTGCCGCGTGACGTGGAGGCCATCGTGATGAAGGCCCTGGCGAAGTCGCCGGCCCAGCGTTACGCGACCGCCGACGAGTTGCGCGCCGACCTCCTACGCTTCGTGGACGGCCAGCCGGTCCACGCCGCGGGAGGCGGTGGGGCGTTCTTCGGCAACGACTCGACCCAGATGGTCAAGACCGTCGCCGCGGGCGAGCGCACGCAAGCGGTGCCGGTCCTGTCGGGCCCTCGTCAGAACGTGAAGCGTCGGCGCCGTAGCCCCAATCGGGGCCTGCTCATCGGGGTCGCGTTGGTCGTCGTGATCGCCGGCGTGGTCGCGTACTTCGTGACGTCGTCCCAGCACAGCCTCTCGGTGATGCCCGACCTGCGCGGCGAGACCGCCGCCGCGGCCACCGCGGCGTTGACCCAGGACGGGATCAGCCTGGCCAACATCGCGACCAGTCGTGTCAACTCCTCGGCCGTGGCCAAGGGACTCGTGGTGAGTACCAAACCGGCCAAGGGCTCCAAGGTGACCTCGAGCACCACCATCACCCTGGTCATCTCGTTGGGCGTGGCGATCCCGCCGGTGACCGTGCCCGACGTCACCAAGATGTCGCTCACCAACGCGGAGGCCGCCCTCTCGGCCAAGCATCTGGTGCCGGTCCCCCAGAGCGCCACGGCCTCCTGCACCGCCACCCCGGCGCCGAACGTGGTGATGTGCCAGTCGCCGTTGCCGGGTCAGTCGGTCAAGCCGCAGTCCCAGGTCATCCTGTACTACCTACCCCCGGGCGGTAAGTTCCCCGTGCCCACTGTGTCGGGGGACTCCACGATCACCGCCACCGCCACGTTGACCTCCCAAGGCCTCTCGGTGAAGCCCGTTCCCTCGACGAAGTGCTCGAACACCGTCGCCGCGGGCCTGGTGCAGGGCACGGTCCCCGCTGTCGGGACCCAGGTCACGTCGGGCACGTCGATCCAGCTCGTGACCTCCTCCGGCGGCTGCCCCACGGTCGTGCCCCAGCTGACGGGTCGGCTGCGCAACACGGCCGCCACGCTGCTGAGCAACTATGGCTTCGTCGCCGTGGAGAACCCGGCGCCGCCGAGTTTGTGCACCGCCGCCCAGATCAACGAGGTCGTCACCCAAAGCGTGAGCAAGGGTCAGCTGGCCCCCTACGGCTCGACGATCACTTTGGAGTACTGCCAGACCGCGGGTCCGACGGGCCTCACCGGCGTGACGGGCGTCACCGGGACCACCGGTGTGACGGGCGTCACCGGGACCACCGGCGTGAGCGGCGTGACGGGCGTCACGGGTGCGACCGGCACTACCACGACCACCACACCGACCACGCCGACCACCACGACCACCACGACGCTCGTCGGATAGGTCGTCGACGGCGATCGATTCGCTAACATCGCTCCCATGGCTAATTCCGGTTCCCGCAAGGCGGCCAAGACAGTCGGTCGCTACGTCGACCCCCACGCGAGGGGACGGGTCACCAAGAAGGTCTCGCACGAGAAGGACCACTCGCCCCAGTGGTTCGGCTGGCTCCTCTTGGAGTTGATGATCTTCGGCGTGCTGGTGATCACGCTCAACTACCTACAGGTCCTGCCGGGGTCGACGTCACCGTGGTACCTGGTGCTCGGCCTCGTCGCCCTGTTCGCGGCCTTCTACCTCGCGACGCGTTTTCGCTAGGGGACTCAGATGTGGTCGGCGGGGACTTGTCCCAACCGTCCCGCCTGATAGTCGTCGAAGGCCTGCTGCAATTCCGCGCGCGTGTTCATGACGAACGGTCCGTACGCCGCCACCGGCTCACGGATCGCTTCGCCCCCGAGGATGAGGACCTCCATCGCGTGGGTCCGCGAATCCTGGGCCTCGTTGGCGTAGAGCACGACGACGTCACCGTCGACGTGCACCGCGATCTGACCGGCCTCGAGGGACGCGCGATCCGGACCCGCCTTGCCCTGGCCCGCGAGGACGTAGGTCAGGGCGTTGAAGGCGGTGTTCCAGGGCAGGACCAGCTCCGCGCCGGGCATGAGTGACGCGTGCACCAAGGTGATGGCGGTGTGGGTGACGCCGGGTCCGGCGTGCTCGCCCAACAACCCGGCGATGACGCGGATGACGGCGTCGCCCTTCTCGTTGGTGACCAGGGACACCTCGCGCGACCCGATGTCCTGGTAGCGCGGGTTGGTCATCTTGAGCCTGGCGGGGAGGTTCACCCAGAGCTGGACGCCGTGGAAGAGGCCCCCGGAGTCGATCAGCGCATCCGGCGGACGCTCGATGTGCAAGATGCCCGCGCCCGCGGTCATCCACTGGGTGGCCCCGTCCTGGATGACGCCACCACCCCCGATGGAGTCCTGGTGCAAGAAGGTGCCCTCCATCATGTAGGTGACGGTTTCGAAACCGCGGTGCGGGTGCCACGGCGTTCCCTTGGGCTCGCCCGGGCCGTAATCGACCTCACCCATCTGGTCCATGTGGATGAAGGGGTCCAGGTCCGCCGGGTCGACCCCCGCGAACGCCCGGCGAACGGGGAATCCCTCGCCCTCGAGTCCGCGCGGCGCGGTGGTGATGGATTTGACGCGGCGCGGACGTCGTGCGTCGCCGGGGGCGACCACCTTGGGTAGTTCGAGCGGGTTGTCGACGGAGATGGCGGGCACGAGGTCAGCCTATCGGCCGACCTCGATCGTTCACCCTCCTCGCGAGCGGACCATCTCACGCGACCTCTCGGCGCGCGCCAGGGCGACGACGCTGATCACGATGGCGAGCGTGAAGCCCAGGGCGACGCGGCCCGGGCCCCAGTCGAGACCACCTCGCGCGCGAGAGACGCCGAGCCAGTCCGCGAAGGACGCGCCCAAGGGACGAGTGAGGACGTAGCTCGACCAGAACGCGGCGACGGGACCGAGGCGCGCGTAGCGGTATCCGAGCCCCGGGAGGACGAAGAGCGCACTGAAGAGCAGCCCCGAGGTGAAGTAGCCCATGTGCAGTGTGACCGCGGTCATGTCACCCGCCGCGGTGCCCAGGGCGAAGGTGGCGGTGACGGCGACCCAGTAGAAGATCTCGCGACGCGGGGTCGTGATCGAGTGAATGGAGAGCGAACTCTCCACGCGACGCCAGAGGACGAAGGTCGTCGCGAGGATGACGCCGAGCACGGTGGTCGAGACCCCGTAGGCGATGCCGAGACCCACGTGCGCGACGTCGGCGCACATGGTGCCAAAGACGCTCACCATCACGACGGCCGACCAGTAGGGCAAGGTCTGGTAGCGCGGGCGGGTGAACTGCCAGGCCAGGCTGGCGAGGAACACCACGGCCGTGACGAGGACCACGACGGGGGGCGAGAAGCGATGCACCAAGAAGTCCGAGGTCGCCTCGCCCATCGCGGTGGAGAGGAGCTTGATCGTCCAGAAGCCGACGCCAACGTCGGGGACCTTGGTGGCGCGCGTGGCGCGCAGGGAGGCCGGGGTCACCACGGTGACCGAGTCTAGGACGCCCCCTGCGGCGGGTCAGCCCACGTAGTACTTATCCACGCTCGAGAGCGCGCGATCGAGCCTCTCGAGACCGTCACGGGCCTCGTCGGGGGTGATCGTGCAGGGCGGCACGACGTGGATGCGGTTGTAGTTGTTGAAGATGAGCAGGGACTCGTTACGGCACGCGGCCACCAGTTCGTTCATGGCCGCCGAACTCGACCCGTAGGGCGCGAGGGGCTCGCGCGTGGTCCGTGAGGTGACGAGTTCCAGGGCGAAGAAGACGCCGAGGCCCCGGACGTCGCCGATCACCGGGTGCCGCTCGGCCAGGGCCGTCAGGCCGGGGCGCAGGACCTCGTCGCCGATACGCCGCGCGTTCTCGACGATGCCCTCGTCGGCCATGGCGCGCATCGAGGCGACGGCCGACGCGCACGCCAGGGGGTGGCCCGAGTAGGTGAGACCACCCGGGTAGACCCGGTCGGCGAAGGTCTGGCAGATGGCCTCGTTGATCACGACGCCGCCCAGCGGCACGTAGCCCGAGTTGACGCCCTTGGCGAAGGTCACCAGGTCCGGCGTGACGTCGTGCTGCTGGTACGCGAACCACGCGCCGGTGCGCCCGAAGCCCGCCATGACTTCGTCGGCGATGTAGACGATGCCGTAGCGGTCGCACAACTCGCGTACTCCTCGCAGGTAGCCCGGGGGCGGCACCATGATGCCCGCGGTCCCCGGGACCGACTCCAGGATGATGGCCGCGATGGTCGTGGGCCCCTCGAACTCGATGGTCGCCCGTAGGTGCTCGATCGCGCGTTCGCACTCCTCGGCCTCGGTGGTCGCGTAGAACTGCGAGCGGTAGAGGAAGGGGCCGAAGAAGTGCACCACCCCAGCGGTTCCCTCATCATTGGCCCAACGGCGCGGGTCGCCGGTGAGGTTGATCGACGTGGACGTGGCGCCGTGGTAGCTGCGATAGCGCGCGAGGACCTTGGGTCGACCGGTGTGCAGGCGCGCCATCCGTACGGCGTGCTCGACCGCCTCGGTGCCGCCGTTGGTGAAGAAGACCTTCTGCGCGCCTTCGAAGGAGTGCTCGAGGACCAGCTCCGCGGCTCGGGTGCGCGCGACGTTGCCGTGCTGGGGCGCCACGGTGCAGAGGAGGTCGGCCTGCTCCTTGATGGCGGCGACCACGGCCGGGTGCTGGTGGCCGATGTTCACGTTGACCAGTTGCGAGGAGAAGTCGAGGTACGTGCGCCCGTCGTGGTCGGTGACGTAGACGCCCTTGGCGTCCCTCACCATGAGGGGGTTGAGGGTGTTCTGGGCTGACCAGGAGTGGAAGACCGCCGCCTTCTCTCGCTCGAGGTCGGATAGGGTCTCGCGGTCGACGGACATGTCTCTCCCTTGGTGGCTGTCTCCACGCTAACTCACCGAGGTGCGGCCCGGCTCGCCGCGACGTCGCGTCAGGTACCGGAGTCCGCCATCGGCCGCGGTGGTCGTCGTGGTCGCCGTGGACCGTCGGTGTCCACTACGGTCTCTCTCGTGGACGACGAGGAGTTACTGCGGCGGTTCCTCGCCGGTGATCGCGAGGCTTTTCGTGGCCTCGTGGAGCGATACCAGTCCGCGCTCGTGCGGATCGCCCGACGCTACGTCAACTCGCCCGCCCTCGCGGAGGATGTCGCGCAGGACACGTGGATGGCGGTCCTGCGCGGTGCGGCGCGCTTCGAGGGTCGTTCGAGTTTCAAGACCTGGCTGTTCCATATCGTGGCCAATCGCGCACGCACCACCGGGGTGCGCGAACGGCGCCAGATCCCGATCGACCCCACCGACCCGGTCGCCGCGAGCCGTTTCGACTCCGAGGGGATGTGGAAGGAGCCGCCCCCGTCGTTCGCGGACCTGCTCGCCGATACCCAGGACCGCGCGCGAGCCGTAGGGTCACTTCGGGCGGCCATCGCGGAACTGCCCGAAGCGCCGCGGTCAGTCGTAACGCTGCGCGACGTCGAGGGACTGTCCACTCGCGAGGTGTCGGCGCTACTGGGCATGTCCGAGGCGAACGTGCGGGTCGTGCTGCATCGCGCGCGAGCCCAGCTGCGCGACGAGTTGGAGCGTGTCGTGAAGGGAGGTGAGTGATGGCGCGGGTCCGCGATATCAACTGCCGTCACGCCGTCGAGCTGATGGGCGACTACCTCGAGGACCGGCTCTCGCGTCGCGACCGGCGTCGCCTCGAGCACCACCTCGCGGCGTGCGACGCGTGCGCGACGTACCTCGAGGAGATGCGCGCCACGATCGAACTCACCGGCCGGGTCGAGCCCGACGACCTGCGCCCCGAGGTCCTCGACGCGTTGCTGGCGGTCTACGACGACTTCTGGCGCGACAGGGGCGAGCGGACGGCCGGACCCTAGTCAGTGGTCGCGAGGTGGAGGGCGAAGAACTCCTCGATACGTCGCCAGGCGTCGGCGGCGGCCTCGGGATGGGGTCCCATGCCCGCGATCCTCAGCAGCGGGCGTAGAGGCCGCGGACCCACGGGCGCGTCGTTCATGAAGGCGTGCCCGGCACCCGAGTATTCCTTGACGTCGTGGGCGACCCCGGCGCGCGCGAGGGCGTTCTCGAGCTTCGTCGCGGTGCCCCGGAGGGTACGGTCGCGCTCCCCGTAGGAGGCGACGACGGGGCACGCTCTCGCCAGTGCGGACTCGACGTCCTTCGGGAGCTGGCCGTAATTGACCGCCGCCGCGTCGAAGCCGGTGCTCGCGGCCACCAACGCGAAGCCGCCGCCCATGCAGAATCCGATGACGCCCACCTTCGAGGTGCAACTGGTCGAGGCCTGCAGCCAGCGCCGCGCCGTCTCGATGTCGGTGTAGGCACGACCCGTCGCGGTGAAGAGCGAGCGCATGGTCGAGACGACGCAGCGCGCCGCGCCCCCCGCTGAGTAGAGGTCGATCGCTAGGGTCAGGTAGCCGGCCTCGGCCGCGCGGCGGGCTTGGCGACGCATGACGTCATCGAGCCCGAAGATCTCGTGGATGAGAACGACGCCGGGCCAGGGGCCAGGACCATCGGGTGTGGCGAGGAAACCGTGCAGGGGCACCGAACCGTGACGATCGGCGGAGAGGGCACTCAGGTCGACGTCGGGCATGAGTTCACGGTAGCGCTCGGGGTGCGTCGGGCGCGTATCGCCGGAGCGACGCGGCGAGGGGACGAGGGGGCGAGGCGCGGGTCCGCGGGACGCCCCCGCGACGACCCAGGGACGATCCAGGGACGACCGGTGTAGTTTCGTGGCGATGCCCACTGGTTCGACGTCGCAGCGATGGGGTGGCGGACCAATGAAGGGGAGTGAGGCCGATCCTGAGGGTCGACGCCTAGCGGACGCCGACGATGGCATCGCGTCGTGGCGCGACTGGGGTCCGTACCTGGCGGAGCGCGCCTGGGGCACGGTCCGTGAGGACTACAGCGCCGAGGGCGACGCCTGGGACTACTTCCCCCACGACCACGCGCGTAGTCGCGCCTATCGCTGGAACGAGGACGGCATGGCCGGTTTCTGCGACGTCGACCAGAACTGGTGCCTCGCGCTCGCCCTGTGGAACGGCGTGGACCCCATCATCAAGGAACGGATGTTCGGTCTCACCGGCCCCCAGGGCAACCACGGTGAGGACGTGAAGGAGTATTGGTGGTACTGCGACGCGACACCCACGCATTCGTGGAACTCGTGGTGTTACCACTATCCGCAGTCGCCCTACCCCTACGAGGACCTCATCGAGACCAACGCACGTCGGTCCAAGTCCGAGCCCGAGTACGAGCTGGTCGACACCGGCGTCTTCGAGGACTCGGCCTACTGGGTCGTGAGCGTCGACTACGCCAAGGCCGCCCCCCACGACCTCCTGATGCGGATCACCATCGAGAACGCGGGCCCGCGATCGGCGACCCTGCGGGTCCTGCCGACTCTCTGGTTCCGCAACACCTGGAGCTGGGGCGAGCGCGACGTGCGACGGCCGACGCTGCGGGCGTCGTCGGGCGACATCCTCGCCGTCTCGCGGGCGGGGTCACTGCGCATGACGGGTGAGGGCGCGCCACAATTGTTGTTCTGCGACAACGAGACCAACGTCGCTCGCCTCTTCGGGGTCGCGGGGGGACCGACTTTCCCCAAGGACGGCATCAACGACTTCGTCGTCGGTGGTGCTTCGACGGTCAACCCCTCGCTCGAGGGCACGAAGGCGGCCATGGACTACGAGGTCACCCTCGCGCCCGGTGCGACCACCGTCCTGCGGGTGCGTCTGTGCGAGGAGGCGCCGAGCGTCGGAGTCGACACGCCGTCGCCACTTGACGAGGTCGCCTTCGACCGAATCGTCGCTTTACGTCACGACGAGGCCGACCGGTACTGGGCGTCGGTCACGCCCCAGGGCACGAACGCCGACGAGGCCGGCGTCTTGCGTCAGGCGATGGCTGGACTCCTCTGGTCGAAGCAGTTCTATCACTACGGCGTCAAGCGTTGGCTGTCGGGCGACCCCACCTCGGCGCCACCGCGTCGGGCCATCGGCCGCAACGGCGACTGGGGCCACCTCGACGCCCACGACGTGCTGCTCATGCCCGACGTGTGGGAATACCCGTGGTTCGCGAACTGGGATCACGCGTTCCACTGCGTGACGATCGCCCATATCGACCCGGAGTTCGCCAAGGCGCAGCTCGTAGTGATGCTGCGCGAGTGGTACATGCACCTGAGTGGTCAGATGCCGGCCTACGAGTGGGATTTCTCCGACGTGAACCCGCCCACGCACGCGTGGGCGGCCCTACAGGTCTTCACGCTCGACGGGAGCCGGGACTACGAGTTCTTGGCCAAGGTCTTTCACAAGCTGATGGCCAATTTCACCTGGTGGGTCAACGTGAAGGGGTCGCACGAAGAAGGCGTCTTCACGGGGGGTTTCCTCGGACTGGACAACATCGCGCCGCTCAATCGCTCCACCCTCCCAGAGTCGGTCGGCCGATTGGAACAGGCCGACGCGACGGCGTGGATGGCCATGTACGCGCTGGACCTTCTGGACATGGCCCTTCGACTGTGCGCGCACGACGGAGCCTACGAGGACGTCGCCACCAAGTTCGCCGAACACTTCTTGTGCATCGCGGCCGCCGAGAACACGTCGGGGATGTGGGACGACGAGGACGCCTTCTACTACGACGTTGTCCACCTCGCCGACGGACGTCGCGTGCCGCTCAAGGTCCGTTCGCTGGTGGGTCTGGTGCCCGTCCTGGCCTCGCTGGTCTACTACGAGAGCGAAGTCGCCCACCTCGAGGACTTCCAGTCGCGTGTGCGTTGGTTCCTCGAGCACAATCCCGAACAGGCCTCGTCGCATCACATCGACGCGTTCGACGGCGACGTCGCGCACTTGCTCGCCCTGGTGGAACCCGGCCGGCTGGTGCGGATCTTGCACGAGGCCCTCGATGAGGACGCCCTGTTGTCACCCTTCGGGATCCGAGGGGTCTCTGCCGTGCACCGCGACCACCCCTTCGTCGTCGATCTCGCCGGGACGTCGGCGAGCGTCGACTACGAGCCCGGTGAGTCCACCACGGGGCTCTTCGGAGGGAACTCCAACTGGCGCGGGCCGGTATGGTTCCCCCTGAACGTCCTCTTCATCGAGTCGCTACGGCGCTACGAGGCCAGTTGCCCCCAGGAGGTCCGTGTGGAGTTCCCCACGAATTCCGGCGTCGAGATGACCCTGGGCGAGGTGGCCGACGCGCTGTCGCGCCGCATGGTGTCGCTCTTCGTCGCGCCCGAGGGCGGGGTGCGACCCTCGGACGCGCGTTACCCACTCCTGTCGGGCGACCCGCGATGGCGTCCCCACGTCTTCTTCTATGAGTACTTTCACGGCGACACCGGGCAGGGGCTGGGTGCCTCGCACCAGACGGGCTGGACGTCGGCGGTCGCCCACCTCATCCTGCGATCGACCCGGCGGGTCGACGAGTCCTAGGGCCACTCGTGCCACGACTCGCACCGTGGCCCAGCGTGGGGGCCCAGGGTAAGGGGCCAGGGTAAGGGGCTCAGGGTGGGGTCACGTCGGCAGCGGGACGTCGCGCGATCGGTCCGACCCCACGGGTCGGTCGTCACGATGGGGAGGAGGATGCGGTGCGGTCGAACTCCGTCGGCCTCCCCGGGCGTCCTGAGGGGACGATGACGACGGGGATCGAGGAGCGTTCGGCGAGTTGCAGACTCGTGCTACCCAGCATCAGCCCTTCGTGAACGCCGTGCCCCCTAGATCCCACGACCACCAGGTCGGCGTTGATCGGATCGTGAGCGGCGCGCAGCAGTACCGAGCACGCGTCACCCTCGTCGACCTCGAAGCGCACGAAGTCCAATTCGCCCTCGAATTCGGCGCCGACGCGGCGCACCGCATCCTCAAGATCCTGGTGGGAGTGGACGGTCTCGAGACGCGAGAGAAGGCCGGCGGCGTTGACGACGACGACGTGCGCGTGTAGCGGTGCGGCGAGGGCGAGCGACCAGCGCAGGGCCGTCGTGGCGCTCGATGAGCCGTCGAAGCCGACGGCGATGGTGGTGGGTGGGGTGATCATTGCTCCTCGATTCCGTGGGTGTCCTCGGCGATGCGTAGCGCGATCTGGCGCTCCTCGTGTGCGCGGCGCACCTCCTCGGCGCCGACGCTCCCGTGGGTCGGGGCCTCGGTCGCGACGTCAGCGTCAGTCAGCACGGCGAGGGTGGCGGCCACCGAGCGGCGCAGGGCGACGAGGTCGTATCCGCCCTCTAGGAACAACGCCACCCGTCCGGAGACCCTCACGTAACGCGCCACTCGACTCGCTAACCACGCGAAGTCACCGCTCGAGAGCTCGAGGTCGGCCATCGGGTCGTCACGGTGCGCGTCGAAGCCGGCCGACACGAGAACCCAGGTCGGTTGGAACCCTTCGATCTCGGGCTCCACGAGACTCTCGAAGGCGCGTCGTAGCGCGTCGCCGGCGGCGTGTGGGGGGAGCGGGACGTTGAGCGTTCGTCCGAGAGCGGCGGGACCGCCCACCTCGCGCGCGCCACCGCTGCCCGGGAAGAGGGGCCACTGGTGGGTCGAGACGTACATCACGCGAGGATCGTTCCAGAAGATCGACTGCGTGCCGTTGCCGTGGTGCACGTCCCAGTCGACGATCAGCACCCGCTCGCCGCGCGCACTGAGGGTTGCCGCCGCGACCGCGATGTTGTTGATCAGGCAGAAGCCCATCGCGCGGTCGCGCGTGGCGTGATGGCCCGGCGGACGCGCGGCGACGAAGCCCACGCCGTCGCCGCGCGCGCTGAGAGCGTCGATGACCGCGAGGCCGGCTCCGGCGGCGTGTCGGGCGATCGACCATGAGTCGTAGGTCGCGTAGGTGTCCTGGTCGATGTCGCCGCCCCCCTCGTAGCAGAAGGTCCCCAGCTCCTCGAGGTAGGCCGGGTCGTGCACCCGCCGCAGTTCGTCCTGGGTGGCCGCGCGCGCCGGCACGACCACCAGGCGCTCGCCCAGGTGAAGGTCGGCGATGCCCGCTCGCGCCGCGGTGAGTCGGTCGGGTCGCTCGGGGTGGTCGGGCTGCTCGTGGCGGGTGTCATCGACGTCCGCGTTGGTGACGAGGGTCCTCACGGGTCTGCCCGAGGAATCTCATCGGCGCCGTACGCGATGAGCCGTCGCCGCGCCCGAGTGATGGTGCTCTGGTCGGTGTCCTTGATGGGGAACGTGGCGGTGATCACCTCGTCCTCCATGGACGAGGTGACGGCGAAGCCGGACGCCCGAAAGACTCCCATCATGCTGCGATTGTCGGCCTGGGTCTCCGCGGTGAACGTGGTGATTCCCAGGGGCCGGGCGGCGTCGGCGAGGTTGTAGAGGAGCATCAGCCCGATCCCCTGGTGCTGGTAGGCATCGGCCACGATGAAGGCCACCTCGGCGGTGGAGGTGTTGGGTATGCGGTCGAACCTCCCCACGCCCACGAAGCCGTGTTCGCCCTCGACGATGAGCGCGAAGCGGTCGCGGTAGTCCACGGTAGTCAGATGCACGACCTCGGCGTCGGAGAGGACGGGGTGCATCGAGAAGTATCGCCGATAGATCGAGTCGGCGCCCAGTCCCGAGTGGAAGGAGACCAGCAGTCCGGCGTCGCTGGGCCGAATCGGGCGAAGGTGCAGGACCTCCCCGGTGATCGAGCGAACGTCACGGGCCAAGTAACCGGGGTAGTTGGGCGGCGTCTCGTCCCTCCCTGGATGAACGTCCTTGTCGTCGGTCACGTCGCCACTCCGCGGTCTCTCGTCGCCCGACTACGTCTTAGCAGCGTCCGGCGCCGCGCGGCGATGGCGAAGGTCCCGGGATGCTCGGGCGATTGGATCCTTGTCGGACGCCATCGAATCTCGACCGCTTCGAGTGACTCTTCTCGCGCCAGGGCGGCGCGATGGATGATCGACGACGCTGGCGCGAACGTTGTTCGGATCGACACCGTGGAAGCCCCTCCTATAGGTGGGGAGGCCTGATCGACGACGAGGGAGGTAGGAACAGACCATCCGGACGGCGAGCGGGTTCGTGGTGGCCGTCAACGATGCCTTGGCACATCACAATGGTGCGGCTGGAGGGATTCGAACCCCCGACCCTCGGTTCCGTAGACCGATGCTCTAATCCGCTGAGCTACAGCCGCGTTGGTGCAGGAAGTACAGCCTAGCCGACGCTCCCGGACCGTGCGAAGTGCGAGATCGGGTCCGAGTCTCAGCGAAAGAGTCGAGCTGCGCCACGAAGCGACGCTTCGTTGCCGGCAATCGTGATCTCGTAGGGCACCGAGTCGAAGAGGTCGACCGAAATCCGACGGGCGTTGCCCCCCGCGAGGTAGACCATCGACGCATCGAACTCCTTGGCGAGGGCGTCGACCGCGCCACGCACGTCAGTGCGCCATGCCGCGTCGTCTCGGGCGCGCGCGCGTTCGCCCAACGCCTGGTCGAAGGAGCGTCCCGTGTCGAAGTCGAGTCGACCGAGGTCTCGGATCCGACGTCGCTCTCCCTCGACCTGCAGCGCGACCCCGCACCCGGTGCCTAGCGTCACCACCAGCTCGGTGCCCTCTCCACGACAGCAACCGAGGGCGGCGAGCGTCGCGTCGTTGACAACACGGACGTCCCGGCCGGTCCTCGCGCGCAGCGTCTGCTCGAGAGCGAAACCGCCCCACTGCTCATCGAGGGCGGCGTCGATCTCGGTGCCCACACCGCCGACCCGCGAGAGGTTGCCCGGTCGCACGACGCACCCGTCCTCGAACTCCCCGGGGAACCCGATACCCACCCGATCGATCACGAAGTTCTGGGTCCGCTGCACGACCCACTCGACCAATCTTTCGGGGGTGCACGGATGGGGTGTGGGCCGGCGCTTGTGCGAACTGCGGAGCCGCCCGTGAGCGTCGACGCGGGCGAACTTGATGTTCGTGGCCCCAATGTCGATGGCCAGGACATCGTCGGGGCTGACGAACGGTTCCTCCATTTCTCTACAGTACTGACGAACCGTGGCGACCGCGGTCGCGCAGATGCCGCTGGCGCCACCACGGACGCAGGTGCACCGCGAAGACGCGCCGGCGGCCCGCCACCACGACGGCGGTGTTGCGCGGCCGCATCCGCATCGGCACCGAGGGACGGTCGTCACGGGTCTCGACGACCTCGGGGAGGTACGTGGCGACCGCTGGGTCGGCCAGGCCCGCCAACACCATCCGCGTCGCGTGATTGTTCACGATGGTCGCCGCGCGCGGTCCCCAGCGCGCCGCCAACTGCGAGAAGTCCTGGATCACGGTCACCAGAGTGACGCCGAGGCCGGCCACAGTGGCGGCCAGTTGGTCGAGCTCGTCCAGACTGGCCACGGTCGCCGCCTCGTCCAGGACCAGGAGGAGAGGGCGGGCGCGACCCGCGTCGTGGCGCTGCTGCTGGTCCTCGAGGACGCGGCGAAGGGCACCGCGAAACAGCGGCTCGTACGCGCCGTGCTCACCGCGGGGACTGCAGAGATACAGGGTGTTGTCCGCATCGAGCAGATCATCGAGGCGTGCGAGGGGCTGTCGGAACCGCCACGCGAGCAGCATGGTCTCCGCGGTGGTGACCACGCCGTCGAGGGTCTTGGGCTCGTAGTCCAGGAACGACCGCAACATCGCGTGAGGGGCGGACCCGTCGTACGAGACCCATTCGTCCCAGCGTCGGCTCTCCACCAGGGTCGCCACGTCGAAGATCGAGGCGTGACGCTCGCGGGCCGCGACGAAGAGTCCCGCCAGGAGCTTCACGGCCAGGGCGTTCCAGAACTCCGACTCGCCGCGAGTCGACTCGTGGGTGAGCGACTGGGCGACCCGCAGGGCGTGGCGCAGGCTCGCGACGTCCTCGAGGGGGTCCCACGTCAGTCCGTCGTCGCGCCCGGGCTCGAGGCGCTGGACGCGGCCGCGCGACGCGCGCCACGGCGCGGTGATCGACACCACGTCACTCTTGACGCTCGTCACGACGACCGGACCGCTCCAGGTCAGGATCGCCGGGACGACGAGGGACGAGGTCTTTCCCGCCTGTGTCGGACCCACCACGAGGAGTGAGTGGCCGCGCTCGAGGCGCGTGGTCCAACCCAGGGGGTAACCCTTCCACGACCGTCGTCCGAGCCCCATCGTCCCCTCGCGCATCATCCCTCCTCCCACGCGTCGTGGGGTCGCATCGCCGCGTCGGTGTCGACGAACGCCGCGTCGCGCTCGTCGGGGGTGAGTTGGACCACCGAGCGAGCGCTGCCGTAGCGCACGAGCGCGCGCCCGCGCGCGAGGTCGGGCAGGCAGACCTCCTCGCGGCGACTCAGGGCCAGGACGGACGCCATCTCGGCCGCCTCGTCGGGCGGCTGTCGGAACAGCCACGTGGTCTCGCACTCGCGCAGGAGGCCCTGCGCCCGGGCGCGCGACGCGCTGCCGGCCCCGCCGACGGCCGCGACGTCGCTCCAGCGGTGCAGTACCAGGACGTGGCTGATCCCGCTGGCGCGACTCAACTTCCACGATCCCTGCAACCAGCGCAGGGAGGCGTCGTCGCCGAGCAGGGCCCACGCCTCGTCGAGGACGAGGTACCCGGGTTCCTCTCGGGTGGCCAGTCGCTGAGCGGCCGCGACGGCGCTGAGCGCCGCCACGCTCATGAGGTCGGTCCCCCAATACGCGGAGACGTCGAGCACCACCAGGGCGTCCTCGAAGCGCGTCGGCGGTCCCTCGCCGTCGTAGAGCCGCGCGAGGTCGCCCTCGGCGAATCGTCGCAGCAAGAGGGCGAGCCGTCTCTCCCCCTCGTGGACCCGGTCACCGAGGAAGGGCGCCAGGCGTCGCGCGAGCTCGGCCAGGACGCGCTCGGGCGGCTCGCCCATCTCGCGCCACGCCCGGTCGAGGGCGTATCGCTCGTCATCGTCCAGGGCGGCGCACTTGGCACTGGTGAGGAGGGTGGTCACGAAGTCGTACTGCGAGCGGCCCCCGAGGGCCGACGGCCAGTACCATCCGTCGCGCCCCACGACCAGAGGTTGGACCCCGTGGGCGCGGGCCAGCGAGCCGTACTCCCCCTTCGGGTCGACCACCACCACTCGGCGGCCGCGCCGCAGCGCGCGGTCGATCATCATCTTCACCAGCGTGCTCTTGCCCGCGCCGATGGATCCCGCCACCACGACGTTGGGATTCGTCACCAAACGCGCCTCGTAGGCGTCGAAGGGGTCCAGGACGAAGTCCCCGCCGCGCACGCATCGTCCGAGCACCGGACCGGTCAGTCGCGTACCGGCGTCGTGGGTCGGCAGGCGCAGGGCACCGAGATGCCGCGAGGTGCCCCAGTGGGTCCACGCCCTCGTCACCAGCCCGGACCCCCGGGGAGCTGGAACTCGAAGAACTCGTGCTGTTGCGCGCTGCCCATGTCGAGACGCAGGCCCGCCGCGCGCGAGAGCGCTACGACGTCGTGCACCCGAGCGCGCAGCTCTTCGAGCGTCGGTGCCCGCACCACCAGGTAGAGCGCCCATTGGCACAGGGCGGCTCCGGCGGCCACGGCCTGTTCGCGCTGACGCAGGGCGTCCAACTCCCATTCGCGTCGCGCCGACCATCGAAACCCCGCCGAGCGCGATATCTGTGCGTCGCTGCCGACACGGTGCACCGCGCGAGCGGTGAGACGCCGCGCCCGGGCCGTGGGAACCACCGCGGCGTGGACCGAGAGGGTGAGCCAGCCCGTGCGCTCGCCCAGGACGGCGAGACCCGCCGTCTCGCGACCCGGAGCGAAGCGGCTCACGCGAAGCGTGCGTAGCACTCCGTCACGCGTGCGGAGGTGGTCGCGCCGCTCCAGCAACGCGTTGCGGCCGACCCGTAGCGTCCGCGGGACGCCCCCGCCGGCGACTCGTCGCCATTCCGGCGCGGCAGCGATGGGCGACGTCGTGCTGAGAGTCGTGGCGGGTGGCGCACCCTCGCGGGACTCGACGTGGAGAGCGACGTGCGCGCCGACGCCGCCCTCGGCGATCGCCTCGACCAACTGGGCGAGTCGAGCCGCGAGGCCCGCGTCATGACCCGAGAGGTCGAGGCGACCCCGGTGCAAGAGTTCGTAGACCTCGACGCGGCACTCGTGACGAGAGGTGAGGACCAAGCCCTCGGGTGTCGGGGTGACCACGCTCCACGTGAGCCGCCGACGCATCCAGAATCGGACCTCGGTCGCCGCCATCTCGTAGCAGCTGCGTCCCGTCGTGCCCGGCACCGTGAGGAGGACCAGCGCGGGAGCTGCGCACCACTCCCACCATCGCCCGTGCGTCACGAGGGCCAGGAGTGACACACCGAGGGCGCCGAGCCCCAGCACGAGGCGATGTCGCGCCAGGCCGTACCATCGCACCTCGGCGTCGGAGTCGGCGAAGGTGGCTCCGTTGTCGCTATTCGTCAAAGTGCCAGCCGATCACCGGGCCCATCTCGTCGGTGGAGTACGCCACGTGGCCCGTACGCAGGCGCGGTTCCCCCACCGGCGCTCGTGGGGTCGGTGCGTCGAAGGGGGGCATCTCGATGTCCGGACCGCCCTCCCACATCGGGATGCCCCAGTCCTCTGGTCGCTCGGGCGCGGGGGGCACCGCCACCTCGGGGGCGAGCGCCGCGACGGCCATTCCGGCCGGTGAGCCCGGGGCCGCCGCGACCGCGCGGCTGGCCCTCTGGCGCAGTCCCTCGACGCCGTGCAGGGCGGATTGCTCGACCACCGGGATCAGGCGCAGTATGACGAAGGGGGTGAGCGAGGCCAGCGCGAGGGTCACGGCCCCGGTGATGACCGTGGTCGCGCCGTGACCGGTGAGCTCGCTCAGGCCCAGGGCCAGGGTGACCACGATGAGAAACTTGCTCAGGGCCACCGCCGCGAAGGTCTCGGCGAGTCGCCAACCCACTCGACGCATCGCGGGTATGGCCGCCAACGGGACCACCACGGGGACGAGGACAATGAGGAGGGTGAGGACCACCGCCCGGACGATCAGCTCGCACCACAGCATCACGCCCCCCAGGACCACCAGCGCGGCGAGCACGAAGAGGGCGAAGCCGGGCGTGGCCGCGATCGTGAGTCCCGCCAGGGCGTGGCTCACCGCCTGCTCGCCGGTACCGACGGTGGTCCCGGCGGTTGCGCATAGTTGGTCGACCAGTGTGAGCGCCAGCGAGGCCAGGGGTCGGGCTGCGACGACGGAGAACGCGCACGCCGGCGCCACACCTAAGAAATTGCGCCATAGGGCGGCGGCGTCGCCGTGACGTAGGGAGTGCAGGGCCGACACCAGCACCGAGATGAGGAGGAGGACGGGCGAGAGCGTGGCCATGGCCAGGAACTCCGGCGTCGCGGCCCGTGTGATGTTCGCCGGCTCCCCCGCGGACTTCAAGACGTCCGCGGTGGTGCCGAGCAACCACCCGACGCTGGAGAGCACCCAACTGGTCAGCGCGCCGAAGAGGTCGCCCAGGGACGCCCGGGCCAGTGAGGTCGTCGCGCAGCCCACCGGATTGAAGAGGCAGAGGAACGAGTGCATCAGTGGACCTTGAGGCCGGCGGAGAAGAAGAAGTTGATGAGGGCCGGGGCCGCGCCGATGAGGATCGCGGCGGCCAGCGAGGTGACCACCGCTCGACGGCCGGCGGCGGACTGGTGCATGTTCTGGGTGTGAGAGCCGATGGCCCACATCGCGGCACCCAGCAGCAGCGCGATCAGCGAGCCGATGAGCGCCCACGCGGCGAGTCCGTTCGCCAGCTGTTGAAGTACGGGTCCGCCGGGGAGATCGGTGACGGAGGGGCTGAGACCAACGGTGGCCAGGGTCATGGTTTCTCGCTTTCACTCGGGACTCGCAACGGTCGCTGTTGCGACCGGCGCGCGAACTTCTGCGAGAATGTTTTCGTGCTCATCACCATCAGCCACAACGTGGCGTCGTCGTGGTCCCCGGTGCTGCTGTACGCCGCAGCCCTGGCCGTGCTCGTCCTCGGCGTGGTGATCGGGATCCTCGTCTTTCGCCGACGCGGGAATCGCGCCATCGCCCAGCGACTGGCGGCCCTCGGCGCGCGTCTGGGCGTCGAGCCCCTCGACGACCGGGGGAAGGTGGAGGCCGCGCTGGCCCATCTCGAGGAAGTCACCGGCGAGGCGACCTCGGTGGTCACCGAGGCGGGCGCCGACGCGATCCGCCTGCGCCGTTCCCTCGACGCCCTGCCGCTGGGCCTCGTGCTCTGTGACGAAGCCGGGAGCGTGCTGTACCGCAACCCCCAGGCGGAGAGCCTCATGGTGTCGCGATACGGCGACGCCATCGCCGCGCAGGCGGTCACCGACACCCTGGCCGAGGGGTGGACCAACGGGGTTGCGGAGCGGACGATGGACATCTACGGGCCGCCACGGCGCACGCTCACCATTCGCGCGGCGATCATCGACGACGGGCGCCGCCCCCTCGGTGTGGTCGCCTTCATCGAGGACGTGTCGGAACGACGACGGCTGGAGGACATCCGTCGGGACTTCATCGCCAACGTGTCCCACGAACTCAAGACTCCGATGGGCGCGCTGGGCCTGCTGGCCGAGACGCTGCAGTTCGAACGCGATCCGGTCGTCGCGAACCGTCTGGCCGAACGGATCAACTCCGAGGCCTTCCGCGTCAGTCGGATCATCGAGGACCTCCTCGACCTCTCACGCATCGAGGGCGAGGGGTCGCCCAACCGTGAGCCCGTCTCGGTGTCGCTCATCGTCGCCGACGCCATCGAGCGCATCCGCGTCGCGGCCGAGCAGCAGGGGGTCACGATCGACTTCCGCGAACCCGAGATCGGCTACGTGATCGGCGGCGATCGGCGTCAACTGATCTCGGCGGTGCAGGCCCTGCTCGAGAACGCGGTCGAGTACTCACCCGACGGTGCCGCGGTGTCGATCGGCATCGAGAGGGTCGACGGCGACGTCGCGGACGTGGACGGGCCCGCGGGTCCGCGTGTGCGCGTGACGATCACCGACCAGGGTCAGGGAATACCGTCCAAGGACCTCGATCGGATCTTCGAGCGTTTCTACCGGGTCGACCCGGGTCGGGCCCGGGCCACCGGGGGCACGGGTCTGGGCCTGAGTATTGTTCGACACGTGGCGCAGAATCACAATGGACGAGTGCTCGTCGAGTCCCGCGAGGGTGAGGGTTCCACGTTCATCCTCGAGCTGCCGGTGAACCAGCTGTGAGCAAGGACAAGTCCGCGGGCGGTCTGCGGATCCTCGTCGTGGAGGACGAGGAGTCGTTCATCGACGCCCTCACCGTGGGACTCACCCGCGAGGGGTTCCAAGTCGTCATCGCCCGCGACGGTCAGGAGGCCATCGAGGCCTTCCACGCGCAACCCTTCGACGTGGTGCTCCTGGACCTGATGCTGCCGCGCGTCTCGGGGCTCGACGTGTGCCGCACCATCCGCCTCTCGAGCACCGTGCCGATCATCATCGTGAGCGCCAAGGGCGAAGAGGTCGACATGGTGCTGATGCTCGAGATCGGTGCGGACGACTACGTGACCAAGCCCTATCGACTGCGCGAGCTCGTCGCGCGCATCCGCGCCGTCCTGCGCCGCCACGAGACCACCGCCTCGACCCCGCCGTCGGAGGCCGTCGTCGAGCAGGGCCCCCTACGGCTCGACATCGACGCGCGCCGGTGCTTCGTGGACGGGCGCGAGGTCAAGTTGCGCAAGAAGGAGTTCGCCCTCCTCCTTCTGCTCCTGGAGAACCCCGGGCGCGTGCTGACGCGAGACGTGCTCATCGACCGCGTGTGGGGCAGTGACTACGTCGGCGACACCAAGACCCTCGACGTGCACATCAAGCGCCTGCGCACGCTGATCGAGGTGGATCCGAAGAACCCCCAGTACATCACGACCATACGCGGGGTCGGGTATCGCCTCGAGGTCAAGTCGTCCTCGGGCGAATAGTCAGATCGCCGAAGTAGGGCCCGAGCACGTCGGGTAGCCGGACCGTGCCGTCGGGCTGGCGATAGGTCTCCACCAGCGCCGCCCAGATGCGCGCCCAGGCGAGGCCCGACCCGTTCACGGTGTGCACGAACTGCGGACCCTGGGGTGTGCGGAATCGGACGTTGGCCCGGCGGGCCTGGAAGTCACGGAACCAGCTGACCGAGGACACCTCGAGCCAACGGTCGACGCCGGGACTGAAGACCTCGAGGTCGACGGTGCGCGCCGACGACGTGCCGAGGTCGCCGGCGCAGAGCTCGAGCACCCGGTACGTGAGACCCAGTTCGCGCAGCAGACCCTCGGCGCGCGCCAGGATGTCCGCGTGGGCGGCCGGCGCCTGGTCGGGGGTGCAGTAGGCGAAGAGCTCGACCTTGTCGAACTCGTGCACCCGCAGCAGCCCCCGGGTGTCGCGACCCGCCGCTCCCGCCTCACGGCGAAAGCACGCGGTGAGGGCGGTCAGCCTCAGGGGCAGGATGGACTCGTCGAGGATCTCGCCGCGGCGCATCGAGGTGAGGGGCACCTCCGCGGTCGGGATCAGCCACAAGTCGTCGCGCGGGACCTCGTACATGTCGTCGGCCGACTTGGGCAGGTGGCCCGTCGACATCATGGTGTCAGTGAGAGCGACGCTCGGAGGCCTGATCTCCTCGTAGGCCTCACGGTGGCGGTCCAGCGCGAAGGTGCTCAGCGCCCGCAGCAACCGCGCGCCGGCGCCACGGTAGAGCGGGAACATCGAACCGGCCAGTCGCGCGCCGGCTTCGAGGTCCAGGATCCCCAACTCGCGCGCGACGTCCCAGTGTGCGACGCGCTGGTGCGAAGCGAACGTGGGGAAGTCGGCGCCCTCGTCCATCCCCACCCACCACCGGCGAACCTCGACGTTGGCGCTCTCGTCGGGTCCGTCGGGCACCTCGGGCGCGGGCAGGTTCGGGACCATCAAGAGGCGTTCTCGCAGGTCGGCGCCCACCGCGTCGCACGCCTCGCGCGCAGCGCGCTCTCGCTCGCCCACCTCGCGACTCAACCGGGCGAGCGAGTCCGCCTCCGCGTCGGCCTTCGCCCGGCGGGCCTCGGCCACGCGTCGCGACAGGTCCTTCACCTCGGCGCGAAGGGCCTCGGCCTCCTGGAGGAGTCGACGATGCTCGCCGTCGACTTCCAAGATCGCGTCCATCGTCTCATCCGCCACCCCCCGCCGGGCCAGGGCCGCCTTGACGAATTCGGGCTCACGGCGCAATTGGGCGAGGTCGATCATGACCCCAGCCTAGTGAAGCGTGTCGCGGCGACTCGTGGAGCGTCTAGCGTCAGTACTCGTGAGTTTCGCGATCGACGTCACCAACGTCGTCGTCCAATTCGGCGCGCTGCGCGCCGTCGACGACGTCGATTTCCATGTCCCGTATGGTCAGGTGACCTCGCTCCTCGGTCCCAACGGGGCGGGCAAGACCACGCTGGTCGAGACGCTGTTGGGCTTTCGAACCCCCGACGGGGGCAGCGTGCGGGTGCACGGCCTCGACCCCGTGCGCGACCACGCCGAGGTCGTCGTGCGCACCGGGGCGCTCCTGCAACGCGGGGGCGTCTGGTTCCCGATGACGCCCTCGCAGGCTCTCGAGCTCACCGCGTCCTACTACGACCAACCTCGCGACCCTCGCGAGTTGGTCGAACTACTGGGTCTCGCGAACTGCGCCCGCACGCCCTGGCGCCGCCTCAGCGGGGGCGAGCAGCAGCGCACCCTCCTCGCGCTCGCCCTCCTCGGACGTCCTCGCGTCCTCGTCCTCGACGAACCCACGACCGCGGTCGACCCCGAGGGTCGCCAAGTGATCCGCGAGTTGATCCGTTCCGAACGCGACCGGGGCTGCGCCCTGCTCATCACCACCCACGAGTTGACCGAGGCCGAGCGCACGGCGGACCACGTGGTCATCATGAACCACGGTCGCGTCGTGGTTCAAGGATCGCTCGACGAGCTGGCGGGCGACGCCGTGCTCATCGTCGAGACCTCCCAGCCCGTCGACCACGTCGAGCTCGGTCGTCGTCTGGACTGCGTGGTGAGCGTCGTGGAGCCGACGCGGCTGCATTGCGCCGTCGCGTCCAACCCCGCGCGCGTGGCGACGGTGAACGCCTTCTTGGACGAGCGCGGCGTCATGTTGACGTCGTTGCGCACGAGGGCCACCCTCGAGGAGCGCTACCTCGATCTCATCGGCGCACCCGAGAGGGTCGATCGATGAGGGCGTGGTGGGCACAGACCCGTGCCGAGGTCCAGATGACGATCCGACGCGGCGAGACGCTTCTGCTCACGCTGGGGATCCCGATCCTCCTGCTGGTGTTCTTCTCCCTGACCCACGTGACCACGACACCTCCCGGTGGTCGCATCAACTTCATCGCGCCGGGCATCCTGGCCCTGTGCGTGCTGTCCACGTCACTGGTGGCCCTCTCGATCGCGACCGGCTTCGAGCGCACCTACGGCGTGCTGCGGCGCCTCCACGTGACTCCGCTCGGGCAGCGTCGACTGATCGCCGCGAAGATCTCGGCGGTCGTGGTCACCGAGGTGATCCAGGTGGTCGTCTTGGGACTGGTGGCCCTGGGCCTGCACTGGAAGCCCCGTGGCGGCGTGACCGGTGCCCTCGAGGTCGCGGGGGCGCTCCTGCTGGGCTCCGCGGGATGCGCGGGTATCGGCCTGCTCCTCGCGGGTCGGTTGCGTGCCGAGGTCAATCTCGCGGCTGCCAACGGCCTCTACCTGGTGCTGCTCTTGATGTCGGGCATCGTCGTGCCCCTCACCTCGTTGCCCTCGGCGATACGGCGCGTCGCGCTGTACCTGCCGTCGGGGGCCATGGCCGACGTCTTGCACCGCGTCCTGGGTCAGGCCGGACCCGCGAGCCCCGCCGATTGGTGGACCCTCGGGGTCTGGGCCCTCGCGGCGCCACTCCTGGCGGCGCGGACCTTCCGTTTCGACTAGGTCTCGGCGGGGTCGATGTCGTTGACGTACTAGCCGTTGAGCGCGGTGACGCCCGCTGCGAACTGGGCGGTGGAGATTGCCCCGATGTGCACGCTCTTCACCACGCCCGTGGCGGAGACGAAGACGGTGTCGGGCAGGCCCGCCAACTGGAACTTCCCGGCCGCCACCGTGCTCGACGGGTCGAAGAGGACGGGGAAGTGGAGGTGGTCCTTGGCGACCACGCTCTGGCCGGCGGCGCGAGTGTCCTGAGTGTCGACGCCGAGTATGGACACTTTGCCGAGGGAGTGCGCCGATAGATAATTGGAGAGCGCGGGGAGCTCGCTGCGACACGGTCCGCACCAACTCGCGAAGAAGACGACCACCGTCGCGTGGTGGTCGTTCCACGGGGCCGTGATCGTCGGCCCCGACAGGCTCGATTCGCTGATCGAGGGCAGCGTCGTCCCCACCAGTGCGGGCGGCGGCGTGGAGTTCTTCACGTTGCCGCCGGTGAGCACCGAGACGACGACGATCAGGGCAATCGCGACCGCGGCGCCGATGCCCAACGAGACGAACATCATGGGCGAGGGACGACCGCGCGGTGCGCGCGCGGTGGGGTCAGTGACTTCGGACAAGGACATCCACCGCCATGACGACGAACAGGGCTGTGAGGTACGTGATGGAGAAGTGGAAGAGCCGCATCGCCTCGGCGACGTCCGCCTTGTCCTCACGCGCGTGTCGATAGAGACGCAGGGAGTAGAAGGTGAACATCGCGCCCAGCACCGTCGCCGACAGGGCGTAGATCCAGCCGAGGTGCGCCACCGGTCCGATCCACATCGTGACCACCCACAGCACCACCGAGTAGACCAGGATCTCGAGGGTGGTGCGTCGCAGCGACGCGACCACCGGCATCATGGGCACGTTGGCCGCGGCGTAGTCGTCGCGGTAGCGCACCGCCAGGGCCCAGAAGTGCGGGGGGGTCCAGATGAAGATCACCACGAACAGCAGCACTGGCGTCCAACTGAGGTTGTTGGTCACGGCCGACCAGCCGATGAGCACGGGCACGGCGCCGGCCGCACCACCGATGACGATGTTCTGCTTCGAGCGTCGCTTGAGCCACATCGTGTAGATCAGAACGTAGAAGGCGGTGGCACCCATCGCCAACCAGGCGGAGAGGAAGTTGACGAAGGTCGCCAACACGAGGAACGAGAGCCCCTCGAGCCCGAAGGCGAAGACCGCCGCCGCGAGCGGCGACATCACGCCGGTGACGAGCGGGCGATTCTTGGTGCGGTTCATCACCGCGTCGATGTCGCGGTCGTAGACCATGTTGAGGGCGTTCGCGCCCCCCGCGGCCAGGGTGCCGCCGACGAGGGTCGCGAGGATGAGCCAGAAGCCCGGTACCCCCCGATCGGCGACCACCATGGTGGGCAGGGTCGTGACCAACAGCAGTTCGATGATGCGCGGTTTGGTCAGCGCGACGTAGCCCTTGACCGTCTGCGACGTGGTGCGGGCGAGCGGGGTGGCGAGAGACACGGCGCTAAGTCTACGAGTAGTGAGAATTACCTAGGCTGTATTCGTGACCATCTCCCCGCGTCGTGAGCTGAGCCCGGCCATCTTTCGTTGGTTCGCCCTGGCGGCCTTCGTCTCGATGATCCTGATTATCCTGACCGGAGCCGCTGTACGGCTCACCGGATCGGGTCTGGGCTGCCCCGACTGGCCCACCTGCTTCAAGCACAGCTACTCGACCAATTGGACCATCCACTCCAAGATCGAGTTCGCCAATCGTCTGGTGACGGTCACCCTGGTGGTGGTGGCCGCGGTGGTCTTCCTCGTCTCCTTCGCGCGCCGACCCCGACGCCGTGACCTGTCGGTGCTCGCGGGACTGCTCATCGTGGGGGTCATCCTCGACGCGCTCCTCGGCGCGGAAGTGGTCTACTCCAAGTTGAACCCGTGGCTCGTCTCGCTGCACCTCCTGCTGTCGCTGGCCATGGTCGTCACCGCGGCGATCCTCTACCACCGCTCGAAGTACGTCTACGGGCCCGGGGCGCGCGCCGACGTGCGCGACCCCCACTTCCTCACCCTGGCGCGACTGCTGTGGATACCCTTCGTGGTGCTGCTCGTCACCGGCACCATGACCACGGGCTCGGGTCCTCACGCGGGCGGGTCGCAGGGTCAGCTGGAGGCGCGTCGCCTCCCCTTCGCGTTCTCCTCGGCGGCGTGGGTCCACTCGGTCGCGGCCACGCTGTTCGTCGGCCTGGTCGTCGGGATGCTCTTCACCATCTGGCGCACGTCGGCGCCACAACCGCTGCAGTTGGGCGTGCGACGACTGGTCATCATCTCCCTCGTCCAAGCCGGCATCGGCGTCACGCAGTACCTCACGCACGTTCCCGCCGTCCTCGTCGAGCTGCACATCGCCGGTGCCACGTCGCTGTGCATCGGCGTCACCCAGTTCCACCTGCGACAGAGCGCGCACGATCGCGAGCCGTCGATCCCGCGCAAGAAGCCCGTCGCCTCTCCCGTTCCGTAGGGCAGCGCCGCGCCACGAGGCGGACACGCCGGGACGTATGGCCCTATCGTGAGTTGTGAGTCTTATAACAAACTTATGAACCAGGAGGTGCGTTATGGCACAAGGCTGGGGCCTAGGGGCTCTTTTTAATCTCGACCACTACGGCCACTACATACAGTGGCACGTCATACAGATCAGTGTGGCGAATCTCGTGGTGATCATCCTCATGGTGGCGACCTTCATCGCGGCCCTCTTCGCGCCCTTCCCGGGCCGTCGCAACCGGAAGGGGAGCAAATGAGCAACGCCCAGATCGAGCGCCAGTGGACGTCGCGTCTGCGCCACCGGGTGGTGGAGAAGCTCCCACCGGAGAAATTGTTGCCCGATACCCAGCCGGCCTACGTGGCCTCGTGGATCTACGTCTTCGGCGTCACCACGATGGCCGCCCTCGGCATCGTGATCCTGACGGGGACCATCCTGGCCCTCGACGGTCCCCAGTGGTGGCACTCCTCGTCCCTCGGACACTTCATCAACTCCATGCACCTGTGGAGCGTTGAGATCTTCTTCTTCGCGATGGTGGTGCACCTGTGGGGCAAGTTCTCCATGGCGGCCTGGCGCGGTGGACGCTCGATGACCTGGGTCACCGGTGGCGTGACGTTCCTCGCGTCTATCCTGGCCGGCTTCACCGGCTACGTGAGTCAGACCAACTTCGACTCGCAGTGGATCTCGACCCAGGCCAAGGACGGGATCAATGCGACGGGCGGCGGTGCGTTCTTCAACGTGCTCAACCTCGGCCAGATGCTGATGTGGCACATCGTTCTCCTGCCCCTGGCCGCGGTCGTTCTGACCGGTCTGCACGTGATCATGGTCCGAGTGAAGGGCGTCGTACCCCCCTTCGAGGAGACGACGGAGGTGTCGGCATGACGAAGAAGGCCTTTCGACCCGACGTCGACGCGCCCGAGTACAAGGGCGCCTACGTCCCCTACGACATCATCAAGGAGGGCGCCATCGCCGTCCTGGTCGTGCTGATCCTCACGGCCGCGCTGGCCCTAGTGTTCAGCTCGCCCGACGAGAAGGCGATCACCATCAAGACTTGGTCCAACGCCGATACCGTCGACTTCGCCCAGACCGCGGGTGACGAGCTCACCGGCACGTCGGCAGTGGCCGGCTACGGTGCGCCGTACAACAACAACGGCACCGCCCAGCACTGGGGATTCTTGGCGCCCGAGCACTGGGTCGGCGTGCACATCCCTATCAACACGACCAATGACTTCGTCATCAACCCGTTGTCCGACCAGCCGGCCCAGCCCCGGTTGACGGCGGCGCTCAACGAGTGGAAGTCCGCCTCGAGCGCCACCCAGAGCGCCTGGGGCGCCGCCTACGCCAAGGTGGAGGCGAAGCTGACCTACTCCAACGGCCAGGTCCACCTCCCGACCACGGCGGCCGGACCGATACCGGTCCTGCTGAGCTACGAGACCCAGATGGCGCGCAGCGGGGCGCTGGACCAGGCGTTGATCGCCCAGAACGGCTTCTACACCACGAACTACACCAAGCCGCTGCTGTTCATCTCCGACGGGACCTATTTCGCGGGTCTGGCGAGCAAGCAGCACCTCGCCGGCGACCAGTGGGGCATGATGAACGAGACGGGACAGTACCCGGGTCAGGCCTGGCTGTGGCTCTACACCTTCTGGTACCAGATCTCGCCGTACAACACGAGTGCGAGCGGCGACTTCCTGGTGTGGGGCACGATGATGATCCTCACGGCACTACTCGTGCTGCTGCCCTTCATCCCGGGGTTGCGGTCCGTACCGCGGCGCTTGAAGATCTACCGCATCATCTGGCGCGAGCACTACGCCCGGCAGGCCTAGTTAGCCTCGACCGGCCGCTCGCCAGGTGGGAGGCGTCACGACCTCGTGTCGCGACAGCGCCTCCTCCACCTGGCGAGCGGCCGCGAGGAGCGTCCACTCACTGTGCGGTCGTCCGGCGAGGGTCAGACCCACTGGGAGGCCGTCGACGAGTCCCATGGGCACCGAGATGATCGGCCAGCCCGCGACCGCCGCCGCCATGATCGACGGGGAGACGTACTTGGCGTTGTCACCGTTGACCAGGTCGCTCTTCCACGCGGGCCCGTACGCGGGAGCCAGGACGACGTCGTAGTCCTCCAGCACCGCGCGCAGGCACAGGTCGCGCGCCCAGCGCAGGTTGCGCTCACGCGCCGCCCCGTAATCGGCGGAGGCGCACCCGCCGCTGGCGAGGGCGCGCACGAAGAACTCGTGGCCGAAGTAGCGCTGCTCGACCTCGGCGAAGCGGTCCTCGAACTCGACCACGTCGGCCAGCGACCTCACGCCCTCACCCGGACGCGCGCTGAGGTAGGCGTCCATGTCGTCGACCAGCTCGCTGAGCATCACCGTCAGTTCGTCGTCGTAGTCGCCGGGTCCGGGCAACGCCGCGTCGCGGCCGCCGATCTCGAGTCCTTCGCTGCGCAGCAGCCCCATCACGACGTCGAAGTGCGCGTCGGTGTCGCGGTGGCCGGTGCGCCAGTTGCGCGCCTCGACCAGACGCGTGCCATGTGGTGCGGTGTCCGCGGTACCCGACAGCACCCCGTAGAGGAGGGCGACGTCGTCCACGCAACGCGCCATGGGGCCCGGGCTGTCCTGGGAGTGACTGATCGGGACGACGCCGTCGCGCGAGACGTTGCCCACCGTGGGCTTGAGACCGGCGACACCGTTGAGTGAGGCGGGACAGGTGATGGAGCCGTCGGTCTCGGTGCCGACGCTCCAGGGACTTAGGCCCGCCGCCACCGCGGCTCCCGAGCCCGACGAGGACCCCCCGGCCGAGCGGTCCAGGGCCCAGGGGTTCCCCACCAGTCCGCCGCTCGCCGAGTAGCCACTGGTCGAATGGGGCGAGCGGATGTTGGCCCACTGGCTGAGGTTGGTGGCGCCCATCACGATGGCCCCCGCCTCGCGCAGTCGCGTCACCAACTGCGCGTCGCGCGTGGGGCGACCCTGCAACGCGGTGGAGCCCGCGACGCCCGGGAGCCCGCGCGCCTCGATGTTGTCCTTGATCAGCACCGGTAGGCCGTGCAACGCGCCGCGCGACTCGCCGCGGGTTCGCGCGCCGTCGAGTTCGTCGGCGACCCCCTCGGCGTCGCCGGCCCAGGCGGCCACACTGCGAAGCGCGTCGTCGCCCGTGGAGTCGAGGTGGTGCGCGCGCTGGCGAAAGACCTCCACGAGCTCGCGCGAAGTGACCTCGCCGCGCTCGAGGCGGGCGCGTAGCTCGCCGACGCTCGCCGACGCCACGTCGGCGCTCGCGGGGTGTGGGTCGTTCCTCATGCTCACCTAGGCTCGCTGCTCGACGAGGGGTGTGCGTAGCGTTTGACCCGCACGGTACTCCTGACGCTGGGCACCCTGGAGGATCCACGCCGAGCTCGAACCGTGGACCACCCATTCCTCGGGGCCGCCCACGATCGCCGTCTCCTCGTCAACGCCCACCACCGTGACCCGCTCGTCGCGTCCGACGAGGAAACGGGTGGCCACGTCGGGCATGCGCTTGACGAAGGCGTCGAAGTGCGGGATGACCCGCAGATGGGAGAGGAGCCCGAGGCCGGGCGTCCCGCCCTCGCGCGGATGGCGGATGGTGGGCACCCAGGCCGCCATCACCATCGCCCCCGCGCTGCAACCGGCTAACGCCGCGCCGCCGCGCCACTGGTGCTCGATGGCCCTCCACAGCGCCGTATCGCGCAAGGTCTGCGCCAGGAAGTTGGGGTTGCCCCCCGAGAGGTAAATCAGTCCCGCGTCGTCGAGCAGGCGCACGACGTCGGGGTCGTTGGCGTCATCGCGCGTCGCCACCGGGACGGTGACCGGGGTGACGCCGATGCGCTCGGCCTGCGCCACGCCCAGCTGGTGCCAGCGTTCGAGGGTCGCGGGTCCGTCGGGTACCGCCGCGGTCGCGATCTGCACGTAGCGCGGGGAGCGCCCGGCGATGAGCCCCGCCTCGAACTCGGTCATCACGGGGAGGTACTCCCCGGAACCCACTAGAGCGATCGGACCCGCCTGATCAGAGCCCACGCCCGTCCTCCCGCCTCGCACCCGTCGTCAATATCACTCCCGCCACGGTAACTGCTCGCGGGCGGCGTCGGTACGACCGCGTCGATACGATGGCCGGTGATGGCGTTGGCGACCTACCGGAGCTGCTCGTTCAACGAGAAGCGCGCCGTCCTGCGCGTCTTCTGGTCCGGACGTCGCGCTGAGTCGCCCCGCATCAACCAAGCGGCGCGTGAATATGCCCCCTACGCACTCAGTCTGATCGTCACGATCAGCATCGAGATGGGGATCATCGCGGTGCTGCTCGACGTGCGCGCGAGCACCTGGTCGTGGCTCGGCAGTGCCAGTGCGGTCCTCTCGCTGTGGTGCGCCGGTTGGACCGAGATGTGCCGACGCCGCATCAACGCGGCGCCGGCATTGGGGTGACCTCGCGATTCGTCGTGGTCATAGGACTGCGGCGCGGGCCGCTCGTCGTGGAGGACGTCAGATGACGCGACGAGTGGTGGAGACGATGGGGTTCGAACCCACGACCTCAGGCTTGCAAAGCCCGCGCTCTACCAACTGAGCTACATCCCCTTCGTACGCCATTCTACTCGCCGTCGGGTCGAACCCCTCGGCGACGTGCGTGTCGGGTGGTGCGCTCGCGCGCTCGATCGACGCGCAGGAGCTGGCGTTCCACGTCCGCCCAGTGCAGGGGTGACTCCTCGACGCCGACGCCGGCCTCGTCGGCGCGCGCGAAGATCGTGAACGCCACCGCCCACATGGGGGCGTAGCTCCCGATCTTGGCGACGAAGCCGGCGAGTTGCTGGTCGAACA
This sequence comes from Acidobacteriota bacterium, assembly GCA_018971185.1. Lineage (GTDB taxonomy): Bacteria > Actinomycetota > Acidimicrobiia > Acidimicrobiales > RAAP-2 > RAAP-2. The sequence continues at coordinate 59,379 of JAGXBH010000001.1, read as the reverse complement.
GTGGCGTCATGCCCAGCAAGGACTTCTGGTCGTGCAGGGCGGGGTAGAGGGGATGGCGGGCGAAGATCCACACGAAGGAGAGGCTGGTCACGACGAGGGAGGACACGAACACGTATGCCGCTCGAGCGATCGGTGAGAGTCGTCGTGCGCCGGGCATCACGCCGAGGGCCGGGACCCACAGGATGATGCCGCAGACCACGACGGCTATGAGGGTCGCGGCACGAATCCACTGATTGTGCGCCCCCTCGTCGACGATCGGGGTCGACAGAGTGAGCGTGCCGACGATGGTCACGACGGCCATCGCGAGGGCGGGGTGCGCCAGTCGACGTGCGAGGGCGTCCGCCAGTGCCGGTCGCGTCAGGGTCACCAGTCGTCGCGTCGAGAGGCTCTTGACGAAGAGGGGTGCGACGCCCAGCATGATGACGAGGCGTTGCACGGTGGCCACGCTCAGCGAGACCGATGCCGCGAGGTCCCCCACCGGCCACAGCACCACGAGGCCCAGGGTTAGCCACCCCCCCAGCGCGCGCCGGCGTAGTCGACGATCGCGCACCCACCAGACGTGGGCGCCGCCCAGCACCGCCATGACCGCCATCCACGCGGGGTGCGGATCGAAGGGCGGCACGTCAGTGCTCGATGTTGATACGCCCTTGGACGACCGCGTCGTGCAGGGCCCGGTAGTCGCGCGCGTTGCGTTCGCGATAGGCCTGGGCGAAATCCGAGATGGCCTCGTCGAAGCGCGGACTGCCACCGATGTACCCGGCGATCTGCGCCGAGGTCCCCGAGCGCGCGTGCGCGCGTGCCAAGGTCCAGGCGCACACCCGGCCGTACGCCTCGAGCAGGCCGTCGTCGAGTCGCGAGACGTCGATGCTCGCACGGTGGTCGTAGAGCTGACGCACGTAGAAGCTGCGCTCACGTTCGTCCACGTGGACCGTTCCCCACCCGAGAAAGGCGTCGGGGGTCACTTGCATCACGCGCTGGCCGTGGACGACGCGAGCCGCGGGGTCCTGCGCGGCGTCGCGCTCGCGGGCGCGCGCCACCACCGACGCGTGAGCCTCCTTGATCTGGAGGAAGAAAGTGTCGCGGTGATCGCGCCCGCTGAGTAGCACCGCGAAGCACTCCGAGCCGACCGAACCCACGCCCACCACGTGGCGCGCGACGTCGACCGGGGTGAACTGGCTTAGAAGGAGTTGTCGATCGGTCGCCAGGGTGGCGTCGTAGTTCGCGACCACCCCGAGGATGGCCTCGGTGGTGATGCCCGTCTCGTCGGTACCCTCGAGGTGCGTGAAGTGCGGGGGGTCGTCGACGATCCGCGGCTCCTCGCCACCCGTGACGAAACGCTGATACGCCCTCCGGTCATCGGTCCCGCGAAGGTGGTGCAGGACGTCGTCGATCCGTCGACGCGTCACGTCGGCGAACGCGCCGCGCAGGTCCTGCATGAGTGACGATGTCGTGAGCGACGAGTACCAGACGTCGAGACGGGTCTCCTCGGCGAAGCGCCGCATCGCCACGCGGTATTCTCGGGCCACGGACCGCGCTAACTTCTCCTGCGCCCCGTGGCGTAACCCAATGCTGTCGCCCGCGATCACGACGGAGGTGACCAGACGCTTGACATCCCATTCGAAGGGACCCACGTCGGTCTCGTCGAAGTCGGTCAGGTCGAAGACGAGGCGGCGCTCAGGTGAGGCGAACACCCCGAAGTTCATGAGATGGGCGTCACCGCAGATCTGCAGGGTGAGGGGCGCCGAAGGGCCTCGCGCCAGGTCTTCGGCCATGACCAGGGCAGCGCCGCGCAGGAACGAGAGCGGGCTCTCGAGCATCCGTCGCCAGCGCAACGCGGCGAGGGAATGCACCTCGTCCTCACGTGATTGAGCGAGTCGCTCCACCACGTCGTATCCCTCGGGTCGGTCGGCCAGGGCGGCCAGGCTTCCCCGCGAGGTGAGGAAGCGCCCGCCGCGGCCCTCCAGGCGTCGCTGGGCCACGGTCGTCTGATTGACCTTCTTCACGCTATCGACTCCTTCGAGGTAGTCCGCTGGGTGAACCGGGGACCGAGGCGCGTCAGGATCATCACGCTCAAGACGGTGTCGGTCAGCATGATGACTCCTGGGAACAGGACCCCCGCGGTGGTGAGACTCTTCAGTGTCAAGAGCGTAATACCCGTGTTGAACGCACCCAGGACAAAGGCCCGGGGTGTCTCGCTCTCGGGCGCTCGCCACGACTTGCGATAGGTCGGCAACGCCGCCACGAAGTCGGCCGCCACGAAGGACACCAGCGCCACTGTCGGCTCGTGGACCAGAGCCCAGAACACCAGGCCCACCACCGAGAGCGCGCCGCACACCACGTCCAGCTTGTCCACTCGCCAGACGGCGTGACGATTGAGGAATGACGCGAAGAACACCACCAACGGCATGAGACCCAGGGCGAGGGTCATGAGGGAGGCGAGCCCCACGTGTTGCTGGATCTCGACGACGAAGGCCAGGACGCCCTCGACGGCCCAGAGTCCCCAGGTCACGCGGTGCGGTGACGTCGTCCCACGAAGGGTGTCGAGGACGTAGGACGCCGTGCCCAGGACCGATAAGGCGATCGCCACGTAGACGAATCGGGGATCAATCATCCCTACAGTCTGCCCCTTTCCCCGATGTTCCTCACGGCGGGCGAGGTCTCGAGGAGATGGGCGAGTCCGGCCGATGAGGTAGATTGGTGAGCCCTAGGGGCTATAGCTCAGTCGGTTAGAGCGCGTCACTGATAATGACGAGGTCGTAAGTTCGATTCTTACTAGCCCCACCAACGCTCCGTCGAAGTGCGGGTGCGCCTTCATGTGACGTGCTGGCATGATCCATCTCATCGCCACGTCATGAGTGCCCTCGTCGGCCCTCGATTGTGAGCGTTCTCCTAGGACGTTGCTACCGTGGTGCGTGATGTCGTTGACGCGAAACTCGATGCTCTCGCGGATAGTCGTCTGGTCGCTGGTCGCGTTGATGGTCGTCGGCTGGGCGAATCGTGGGGCTCGAGTGGGGGCCGCGACCACCGTCCACCGGATCCTCCCGCCGCACGAGCCGGTCGCCAACTTTCGACTCGTGAACGTCAATCAAGTCCTGAGGGCGATCGACGCCGCGCGTCACTCCGAGGAGGGGCTCGCACCGTTGCAATTCAGCGTGACGCGTTTCGCTCGTCTGAGCGTTCCCGAGCAGGTCTTCGTGATCTCCAACCTGGAGCGCACCACGCGGGGTCTGTATCCCGCCATGGCGATGACGCGACGGCTCGACGCCCTCGCTACCGTCGCCGCGCGGCGCGATCAAGACCCCACCGATGACACCCAGGCGTACTCGTCGATCTGGTCGAGTGCGCCGACGTCGCTGGGTCAGTACGCGTACTTCGCCGACTTCGGGTGGATGTACGACGACGGCCCCCCGCCGCAGTACATCTTTCGCAACGTCGACTGTGCCAAAGTCGGGGCGAGTGGCTGCTGGGGCCATCGTGACAACATCCTCTCGAACCCCCTGAGGGGGTGGCGGGGCTGTCCGAGCGAGCTGGTGAGCGGGACGGGCTTCGCCTCGCGCACCCTCGACGGACCCTCATTGACCGAGATCTTCGAGGTCGCCTGCTCGTCCTCGAGCAACGGCGCGGTGTTCACCTGGCGCGACGCCGTGAGATACCTCGAGATTCCGGCGAGTGAGTCCGGGCTGACGTAGCGGGGCGACCGACGTGGTCACTTCATCTAGGTGGCCGCCGCCCTCTCATCTCAGGTGAGTGCGCCCGTCATCGGCGTGGTCGGCGCGTCGAGGTGACGGTCGTCGAAGTAGAGGTAGTTCTCCTCCTCCTGGGCGGTGTGGAGTTTCACGATCACGTGGAGTCCGTAGAGCAGCGCGCGCAGCTCCGCCAGGTCGGCGTCCTCCATCTCGTGTTCGGGCAGGTCATCGATCACTTGACCCAGACGACGGATCTGGTGCGCGATCTCGCGGTGGGCGTGGCTCATCGCGCCCAGCGGCTCGCGTCCACCCATCACTCGCTCGAGTACTGGATAGAGCGTCGACTCCTCGGCCTCCTCGTGCGGCAGGATCTCCTCGAGAAGCATCTTTTGCACGGCGCGCACGGTGGCGATGGTGGACTCGGGGCTGAGCGTGCCCAACTCGTCGGCGACCCGACGGATCTCGTCGATCTGCGCGCGCAAGTTCACGTGCTCCGCGCGAAAGTGCGCAGTCACTGTCAACTCGTCGGGGCTGAGGCGAACGGGACGCTCTCGGGGTCGCAGGGCTCGCAGGGAGTTGACGATCACCGCGACGTCGATCACCTCCTGCAGCAGTGCTCCTCCGACGGCGGGGAGCCAACCGATGGACGCGACGACCATCGCCACCAGGGAGAGTGAGATGCCGGTGATCATGCTCTGACGCGCGATGAACAGTGAGCGCTGGGCGATCGACACGGCGTCGTCCAACCGGTCGAGACGGTCCGACGTCAGGATCGCGTCAGCGGCCTCGGAGGCCGCGGTCGCCGCGCGCGAACCCATCGCCACCCCCACGTCAGCGAGCGCCAGTGCCGGGGCGTCGTTGATGCCGTCACCCACCATGATGGTCGGCGCGCGGGCCGATTCGTCGCGCGCGATGTCGAGCTTCTCCTGGGGGGTGCGTTCGGCCAGCACCGCGTCGACGCCGATGGTCGCGCAGACGGTCTCGGCCACCTCGATGCGGTCCCCCGTCACCATCGCGATACGGGTGATGCCGCGACGACGCAGGGAACGCAGGGTGCGCACGACGTCGGGGCGGATCGGGTCGTCGAAGACCAGCGCGCCCGCGGCGGATCCGTCGACGCCGACGAAGACCGTCAGGGCCCCGTCCAACCGAGCCCGGCGTCGCGCCGCGTGGCTCCACGACGCTGAACCCGAGACCCCGCACCACGCGGCGGTCCCGACCCGGACGTGTCGACCTTCCACGTCGCCGCGGATGCCCTGACCGGCGACTTCCTCGACCGAGGCGGGCATTGCGAGTTCGAGCCGACGGCTCAGGGCGGCTTGGACGATGGCGTTCGCCAGGACGTGGGGCGACGTCTGATCGAGTGACCCCGCCAGTCGAAGGAGCTCATCGGCCGGCATCGATCCGGCGACGAGGACCTCGTTCAGTTCGGGTCGACCGCGGGTGATGGTGCCGGTCTTATCGATGAGGAGAGTCCGACAGTGCGAGAGTTGCTCGAGCACGGCGCCACTCTTGACGATGATCCCCATCTGCGCGGCGCGCGATAGACCCGAGACCAGCGCGACGGGCACGGCGAGGATCAAGGGGCACGGGGTCGCCACCACGAGGACCGCAACGGCGCGCGTCGGACCGCCCAACAGCCACGCGGCCCCGGCCACGAGGAGCGCGACGACCAAGAAGGCCTGTGAGTACCGGTCGGCCAGGCGCACGAATGGCACCGGAGTCGACTCCGCGTCACGCACCAACCGGATGATCCCCGCGTACGTGCTCTCGTCGGCGGTGGCGGTGGCGCGGATCTCGAAGGGGGACCCGGCGTTGAGGACCCCGCTCCTCACGTGCTCGCCGAGGGTGCGCTCGACGGGCAACGACTCACCGGTCAGCGCGGACTCGTCGAGCGACGCGGCCTCGGAAATGATCGTCCCGTCGATGGAAACCATCTCTCCCGACTCGACGAGGACGAGGTCGCCGGGGGCGACGCTCGCCAGGGGCAACGTCGTCACGGCGCCGTCGCGCAGCACGTGAGCGGTCTTGGGGACACGGACCAGGAGCGCCTGGAGTTCACGCCGGGCGCGATGGGTGGCCCACCGTTCGAGCGAGCGACCGCTGGCGAGCATCACGCTGATGATCGCGGCGGCGAGGTATTCGCGCACCAGGAGGGCGCCCACGATCGAGAGGAGCGCGAGGGGGTCGATGCCGAATCGCCCACGACGAAGTTCCAGCACGAGGTCGGTGATCGAGAAGACGCCGCCGATCACGCCCACGGCCAACCACGCGAGGTGCGCCCCACGTGGTGACGAGGCGAGAGAGAAGACGAATCCCACCAGCAGGCCGGTCCCCACGGTGCCGGGTAGCGCGAAACTCGACCACCGGGCCCGACCGGGTCCCACGTGGGGTGCGGATTCGCTCATCCCCTCATCATGGACCACTTCGGAGCGCGGCGCCCGGGTCGAAGTGCCCAGTCTTGGACGGCCAACTCGCTCCGACGACCGAGCGCCAGAACCACGCGAAGCGATAAGGGAGAAGAAGAGTGGCCCGCGAATTTGCGGGGGTGATACTCTGCGGTCATGCCGCATCGACGCCGGCGTGTAATCAGGGCCCCCAGGGGTCTCGCGGTCGTCGGATGCGTGTTGGGCTCGGTGGTGACCGTGGACTCGGCTGCGGTCACCACCAGAGCGCCCTCCCTCGGTGACGCCCACTAGGCGTTTCGACGTCCCCTCCGCGCGATGGCGTCGTGCGGCGTCTGCTGACTCGTGGCCCCACGCGACCTCCCTCGACGCGGCGCCGGTGACGACGCGTCGCGTCCGGCGTGGGCCACGCGTCGTCTCCTGAGGCGAGGTCGGGGTCGAGCACGTCACGTGGAGGTGCTACGCGTGCACGGTGGCACCGCGGCGAAGGATCAGCCCGGTCGACGCATGGAATCGCCGCACGTGGAGGTGTTAAGAATGACCAGGACTCGACACCGTGAAGGACGGACATGGCTGAACACATCGAAGAAGGATTGCCCGAATTCTCCGACGCCGAGAGTGCAGGGGTGGCCCACCGGGTCCTCGGCACGACGCTTCCGGTGCTCGAGGTCCAACTGCAGCCTGGTCAATCCGTCATCTCCCAGGGTGGTGAGATGTCGTGGATGACGCCGGGGGTCACGATGAGCACCCACACGAGCGGCGCCGGTGGTGCCGGACTTGCGGGGGTCTTCAAGCGTGCCGTCGCCGGGGGAACCATCTTCATGTCGCAGTTCACCGCGAACGACGGTGTGGGCGTCGTGGCGTTCGCCGCCAAGATGCCCGGGCACATCCGCGCGATCGACGTGAGCCCTAGCCGGGAGTACATGGTCTCGCGCCACGGCTTCCTCGCGGCGACCGACAATGTCTCGCTCAACCTCGGCTTCCAGCAGAAACTCGGCGTGGGCATCTTCTCGGGTAACGGCTTCATCCTCCAGCGCATCGCGGGCCAGGGCACGGCCTGGATCGAACTCTCCGGGGAGCTGGTGACCTACGACTTGGCCCCGGGGGAGTCGATGATGGTGCATCCGGGTCATATCGGGCTCTTCGACGCCAGCGTGCAATTGGACATCCAGATGGTCAAGGGCATCAAGAACATGCTCTTCGGTGCCGACACCATCTTCCTGGCCAAGCTGACGGGTCCTGGCACGGTCTACCTGCAAACGATGACCATACCGGGGTTGGCTCACGCCCTCGCGCCCTACATGCCCGCCAACGAAGGTGGCGGTGGCAGTGGCGGCGGTTTCAACATCGGAGGGTTCAAGTTGGGCTGACGTCGCAGCGAATCGCGGGGGGTGGCGGGAGCGCGAGTGAGGACGACCCCTCGCACCAGTCCCCGCGACGCGACAACAGTGGATTCACGTCCTCATCCACTCGTTCGAGCCTTGGAATTTGATGTGAAGGCCTCGTGACCCACCGCTCACGGGGGTGCGAGAGGGCGCTGGTAGACTGGTGCACTGCGTGACCGGCGAAAGGTGGCGCAGGGTGACGTCACAAGACTTAGGAGTTGAGATGAGGGTACTAGTACTGGGCGGCGACGGATTTTGTGGCTGGCCCACGGCACTGCACCTTTCGGACATCGGACATGACGTCACCATTGTTGACAATCTCAGCCGACGAGAGATTGACATCGAGCTCGAGGTCGAGTCGCTGACGCCGATTCGTCCCATGGGTGAGCGCGTGCGGGTCTGGAAGGAGTTGACCGGCAAGGAAATCGGTTTCGTGAACCTCGACCTGGCCGAGGAGTTCGACCGCTTCGAGACGCTCCTGCGCGAGGTCGAGCCCGACGCCATCGTCCACTTCGGCGAGCAGCGCGCCGCGCCCTACTCGATGCGTAGCACGATCGCCAAGCGTTACACGGTCGACAACAACGTACGCGGGACCCACAACGTCCTCGCGGCCATCGTCGCCAGCGGGCGCGACATCGCGTTGGTCCACCTGGGGACCATGGGCGTCTACGGCTACGGTTGGAGCGGCACGGCCCCGATCCCCGAGGGCTACCTCACCGTCAAGGTCCCCACCCCCGACGGCGAGATCGACCGCGAGATCCTGCATCCCGCCAACCCGGGCTCGGTCTACCACTTGACCAAGACGTTGGACCAGCTGCTCTTCGCCTTCTACGCGAAGAACGACCTCCTGCGCATCACCGACCTGCACCAGGGGATCGTCTGGGGCACCCAGACGCCCCAGACGGCGCTGGACGAGCGTCTGATCAATCGCTTCGACTACGACGGCGACTACGGGACGGTGCTGAACCGATTCCTCATGCAGGCCGCCATCGGTCACCCGCTCACGGTGCACGGCACGGGCGGGCAGACCCGAGCCTTCATCCACATCCGTGACACGGTGCGCTGCATCCAGATCGCCCTCGAGAATCCGCCGAAGAACGCTGACCCGGTGAAGGTCTTCAACCAGGTCACCGAAACGTACCGCGTGCGTGAGTTGGCCGAGCTCATCGCCCAGCAGACGGGGGTGGAGGTCGCCTACCTGCCCAACCCGCGTAACGAGGCCGCGGAGAACGATCTGAACGTCAGTCGTGACCAGTTCCTCGAACTCGGACTCAACCCGACCCTGCTCTCGGACGGGCTCCTCGAAGAGTCACGCGACGTCGCTGTGAAGTACCGCGACCGCGCCGACACGACGAAGATCATCGCGCGCTCGGTCTGGCGAAAGGGTATGGAGACTTCCCCCGACCTGAAGTTGAAGTAGCGCCAATGCCGCGTGACGCGGCTCGTCACGTGTGAGACTTCGGGGATGGACAACATCTACGAGTACGTTCGACACCCGCGCGCGGCCGAGCTTCGACAGAGCCGACCCGTCAAGACCAACGACGTACGGCGCGTCAATCACCGAAATCCCCTGGTGCGTTTCAACGCACGGTTCGGACTGAAGATCACTCTCGTGGTGGGCACCATGTGGGCCGCCTACGCGTTCTCGGTCTTGGCGCTCTTCGCCCTGCCGTCGGCCATCAAGCAGGGGACCTACTACGTCATCGTGTGGCTGTCGAGTAGCTTCCTGCAATTGGTGCTCCTGCCCATCATCATCGTCGGGCAGAACATCCAGGCGGCCGCGGCGGACAAGCGCGCCGAGGACACCTACAAGGATGCCGAGGCGGTCCTCAAGGAAGCCGAGGAGATCCAGCAGCACTTGCTCGCCCAGGACCAGGTCATCTCCGACATCGTGGCGCGCCTGGAGAGGTTGGTGGGTCCGACGCCCGCCTGAGGCACCGACGGCCACGTGAGCGCGGGAGCGACGGTGCGCTGAGTTGGCGGCGTGATCCGGCGTGGCGCGGGCTCGCCTAGGTTGGTGCCGTGTCGAATGTACTCGGGTGGGCCCTCGCGACGCCGATCGACGTGCACCGTGGTGTACCGTTGCCGGCGGCTCGCTTCGTCGTGCTCGCCGTGCCGATCGCCGCGTTGGCCTTCTACGTCTTTGTCGTCAGGACGCGACGAAAGTAGCCCCGTCTCTCGTCAATCGAGTCGGCCGCGTGAGGCGGCGAAGTGTCAGACCTCGCGGCTCACCAGGTGCAGGGTGTTGCGGTCGGTGTGCAGGATCACGGTGGGCTTCTGCTGGTACTCCACGACCGTGGTCTGGTCGTAGGAGAAAGTGTCCTCACCCACCGTGATCGAGACGTCGAATCGCGTCGTCTGGGCGAGGGCGTTGAGGTACGTCGTGGACAGGATGCCGTAGGTGCTCGAGCCCACGGAGGACTCCAGCTTGAACGACCGCGCGTCCGCGCGCACCGTCGCCCCGGCGATCAGCGCCGTGGCGTGGGGCACGATGAAGCAGCGCACCACCTGCTCGTTGGCGCCGTCCCACATCCAGTAGCCGACCTCGGTGTGGAAGGGTTGCTCGTCGCCGTCGCGCCAGGTGGCGGTGCGGTAGTCGAGTCCGTAGAGGGGGTGGGGACCGACGGTGACCGGGCCGAAGGGGGCGAAGGTCGTCCTCTCACGGAATCGGGTCTCGCCGAGCTTGCCCTGGTCGGAGTGGAAGGACACGTCCAGTCCCTCGAAGTCGGACTCCCACGTGCCGATCAGTCCGGCGAGCGGCCCCCACGGTGATGTCGGCATGAGTACGGGTACCTTCTCGTGAGTCGCGGAGTGATTAGTTTATGCCGTGCGCAGCGCGGGACCGCTGAGGAGATCGATGAGCGCGTAGGCGCGGGCCAATTGATTGAAGGCGACGCTGGCGAGTGCCACCCCGACCCACGGCTGGGTGGGGCAGAGCGCGACGAAGCCCAACGTGAGCAGGATGTCGAGCACAATACGAGGACCGGCGCCCGCCATCGCGAGGCGTCGCGACATCTCTCGCGCGGCCACGAACGTGTTCACCACGGGGATCAGCCCCTCGAGCGACCATCGTCCTCGCAGCGCTCGCACGCACATCGCGAAGTAGATGGTGCCGATCAGCGTCAGTCCGATGGCTGCGCCGAGGGCCGCGCTCGCGAATCGCTCCGAGACCGGGTGCGCGCGTCCGGGCCAGTGGCCCACCACGCTGATGAGAAGGGCGAAGCCCGTGTAGTAGGCCAGGACGCCGAACTGGGTGATGCGACGCAGGGAGTCCAACGTCGCGAGTTCCTCGAGTCCGAAACGTTTGGTCGGGGTCGCGGCCGGGGGCTCGCCGTAGGGCCGGGTGAGGTGGGACCACTGCGATCCGTTCCAGACGCGCCACTGGCGCTCGCCGGACGGGTCGGGATACCAACCCGCCGGGATCTGGGTGGCGACGTCGCTCATCCCTGTAGTCTCCCATAGCGACGGGAGGGCCATGGGACGAAACGCCGCTCACGACGCCGACGACGTCGCGGACGAATCATCGCGAGCCGCGCTCGACGAGGCGGTGCGTGCGCTGCGTCGTAACGCCCCGCGCTGGGCGCGGACCCCGGCCGACGAGCGCGCGAGGATGCTCGAGCGCGCGATCGCCGACACCCACGACGTCGCGCCGGCGTGGAACGAGGCGGCGTGTCGGGCGAAGGGACTCGACCCCGGCGGGGCCGACGGTGGCGAGGAGCTGCTCGCCGGGGTGGGCATGTTGGTACGACTCATGACGGCGTACCGACGTTCGCTGAGCGACCTCTCGCGTCGGGGGCGTCCACGGTATCCAGGACGAGTGCGTCATCGCAGCGCGAATCGCCTGTCCGTCCCGGTCATGCCGTCCTCGCTGCTCGACCGCGTCGCCTACGCCGGGCTGCGCGCCGAGGTGTGGATCGAACCCGGGGTGGACGAGTCGCAATTGCGAGCCGAACAGGCGCCGGCGTACAGGTCGGCGGCTCAACACGCGGGCGTGACCCTCGTACTGGGCGCGGGGAACGTCGCCTCCCTCGCGCCGCGTGACGCGATCCATCAGTTGATGGGGGAGGGGCGGGTGGTGGTCGTCAAGGCCAGTCCGATCAACGAGTACCTCGTCGACTACTGGCGTCGGGCTTTAGCGGTGTTCATCGAGGCCGGCGTCCTGCACATCACCACCGGTGACGTCGACGTGGGTCGCCACCTCGTGCAGCACCCGGACGTCGGCGCGGTGCACATCACCGGTGCGGCGTCCACCTACGACGCCGTGGTCGCCGGGACCGCGGGGAAGTCCTCGGGTGCGTTGGACAAGCCCGTCACCGCCGAGTTGGGCAACGTGTCGCCGGTGATCGTCGTGCCTGGGGAGTGGAGCCGTCGCGAGATTGAGTACCAGGCGGCGCACGTGGCGACGATGATCGTGAACAATGCGGGATTCAATTGCCTGACCCCACGAGTCATCGTGACCCACTCACGATGGGCCCAGCGCGCGGAGTTCCTCGACGCGCTCGAGGGCGTGCTCGCCACGGTGCCGACGCGACTCGCCTACTACCCCGGCGCCTTCGAGCGGCGTGCTCGCTTCCTCGCGGCGCACGGCGACGCGCGTCATATCGGTCGCGCCGGCCCTGGTGAGATGCCCTGGACCCTGGTGCGCGGCGTCGACCCTTCGGACGAGGGTCATCCGTGCTTCCGCGAGGAGGCGTTCTGCGCCCTCACCAGCGAGACCGGGCTCGACGCCGACTCGCCCGAAGGGTTCCTGCGTCGGGCCGTGGGCTTCTGCAACGAGGTCCTCTTTGGCACGCTCTGCGCGACGATCCTCATCAGCCCGCGCAGCGCTCGACGCCCCGACATGGGGGCGACGCTGGAGTGGGCGCTGGGCGAGCTGCGCTACGGGACCATCGGCGTCAACGTGTGGCACGCGCTGGGCATCATGGCGGGTACGACCCCCTGGGGCGCGTATCGCGGTCACGTGCCGACGGATATCCAGTCGGGGGTCGGCGTGGTCGGCAACACCTACATGCTCGCCAGGACGCAGAAGTCCGTCTTGCGCGGCCCCTTCATCGCCCGTCCGACGCCCGCGTGGTTCGTGACCCACGCGAACTCGGCGACGGCGATGCGGCGGCTCTTCGAGTTGCAGTGCACGGAGTCCTGGCTCGCGGTACCTCGCCTGGCGTGGTCGGCCCTACGCTCCTAGGGTTGCAGCGCGACCACCGTGGTCACGCCCGTGGCGACGCACACGGCGCGAGCACAGGCCACGTGGTTGAGCGGCGTGGGCACGTAACTCAGACTCACGGCGTGGACCGCGGCGCCCTTCCACTCCGCCATCGCGGCGGTGTTGTTCACGTAGTGTCCGACCGCCACGCAGGTGCTCGACGACGCGCAGGCCAACGACGTCGCGGCGAACGAGAGTGGCGAGGTCTTCCAACCACTCTTCACCTGGTAGACGAGGGCCGAGCCGACGGGGGTGGTGACCAGGGCGACGCAAGTGGGATCGCAACGCAGCGACGACAGCGAGGTCCACGAGGGAGGTGTCGCGACGAGCCGCCAGGTCGCCCCGTTGTTCAGCGTCTCGCGAAGGACCACGTGGTGCGAGGCCGACGTCGTGGCGACGTCACACTGCGAGAGCGTGGTGCAGTCGAACGCCGTCGTGCGGTTCGACGCCCACGCCAAGGTGCGTGGTGCTTGCCACGTGGCGCCAGCGGTGGTCGTGGCGACGAATCGAGTGCGTCCGCGGCTGTCCTGGTCGAGTAGCCAGCAGCGCGCGTCGCTCGCGCAGGCCAGGTTCCTGATCACGACACCGCCCGCGGGACCCGCGAGTGAGCGGATGGCGCCGCTGCTGGCGTTGATCGACCACACGAGGTCGATGCCTTCCTTGGTGCCGCCGACGAGGCACGTGAGCGCCCCACAGGCGGCGTCGTTGAGCGCCGCGACCGGTGCGGGGGGCACGTTGAGTGCGGACCAGACGCCCTTGAGGTTGCGGACCTGCCCCACGGTCGTCGGGGCGTTGGTGCCGCCCGACGCCCCGAGCGTGATGCAGGCACCCGTGCTGGTGCAGCCCAACGTGGTGAGTGGCGCGGCCAGGCTCAGTGAGGGTTGACCCGTGGCGCTCAGGCGCACCGCCGCTTGGGCACAACCCGTGAACAGTAACGAGACCGTCGTGAGGAGGACGACGCTTCGACCGACGCCGCGCGTCATCATGTGGTGTCGGCTCATGGAGCGCATCTTTCGTACAAGACCTCGGTGAGACAATGCTAGTGAGCGACGTGGCCCTCGGACGTCCACGGCCTACTGTGGACGGATGAGTTGGATCGACGTGGCGATTGCCTCTCTGGTGGTCGTGTCGGGACTTCGCGGCTGGACGCAGGGCCTGGTTCGCCAACTCGGGGCGCTCCTCGGGCGCCTCATCGGACTGATCGGCGGCCTCTACCTAGCGGCCGCGGTGGTGCCGCACGTGACGCAGACCGCGTGGAGGCCCCTCGACGTGGTCCTGATCATCATCGCCAGCACCGTGGCGGGAAGCCTCATCCTGAGATACTTCGGTGGCGTCTTCTCGCGACGACTCCACGAGGGCCACCTGGGCCTGGCGGACTCACTGCTCGGGGCGAGTGTGGGGGTGGCGGGGATGCTCATCAGCTGCTGGCTCGTCGGCGCCCTCTTGGCGGTGGTGCCGTGGAGCACCGTCGCCACGTCCGTGAACCGGTCGGTCATCCTGAGGTACGTGCAGCGCGTCCTCCCCGCGCCGCCCGCGGTGGCGGGCCGCATCCAAGGCGTGCTGAGCCAACTGAACGTGCCGAGTCTCTTCGCCAACGTGGTCGAACCGGCCCTGCCCGCGTATTCGCCGCGCCCGTTGAGCACGCGCCACGACGTGAGCGCCCCCGCCGGCGTGGTGACCGTCGTGGCCGGGGGTGCCTGTCGCGTAGCCACCACGGCCACGGGATTCGTCGTGGCACCCCATCAGGTCGTCACCCTGGCGCACGTCGTCGCGGGCGAGCGGTCGTTCTCGGTCGCGGGCCGCGCGGGCCGCGTGGTGGCCTTCGACCCCCGCAGTGATCTCGCGGTGTTGAGCGTCCCCGGGTTGGACGCGGCGCCCCTCACCCTGGGTCCCAGCGCGGCGCCGGCGTCCTCCGCGCAGGTGGTGGGCTTTCGCTCGGCCACCGATCGAGCGGTGACCCAGGCCATCGTCGCGGGTCAGGTCACCAGCGCGGGCAGGAGCATCTACAGCGGCCCGGTCTTCACGCGCACGATGGTGGTGGTGGTCGCGTCGCTCACCACGTCGCAATACGGCGCGCCGGTGATGGTGAAGGGCCAGGTCGTCGCGGTGGCCGCCCAGCGCTCGGCGGCGGATCACTCGTTGTCCTACGCGGTGCCCGTGGGTCAACTCCGTGACGTGCTGGCGCGCGTGAGCGCGACCAGCGTCTCGACGCAGCGCTGCGTCAACTGACCGAGCGCACCGCCTCGGCGAGGACGCCCAGCCCGTCGGCCAACTGCTCGTCGGTGATCACCAGGGGCGGGAGGAGTCTGATCACGTTGCCGTAGGTGCCGCAACTCAGCGCGATGACACCGTGGTCGTTGCAGTACTTCACCACGGCCTTGGCGGCGGCGGCGTTCGGGCGCTTGGTACCCGGTTCGACCAGTTCGATCGCCACCATGGCCCCTCGTCCGCGAACCTCTCCGATGATCGTGACGTCGCGGGCGAGTGCCTCGAGGTGGGTGAAGAGCAACGTCTCGAGTTCGCGGGCACGGGCCACGAGATTGCGGTCGCGCATGACCCGGATCGCCGCGAGGGCCGCGACGGCCGCGACGGGGTTGCCGCCATAGGTGCCTCCGAGGCCACCTTCGTGCACGGAGTTCATGATCTCGGCTCGACCCGTGACCCCCGCGAG
The DNA here is from genome assembly GCA_018971185.1 of Acidobacteriota bacterium. Classification (GTDB taxonomy): domain Bacteria; phylum Actinomycetota; class Acidimicrobiia; order Acidimicrobiales; family RAAP-2; genus RAAP-2. The sequence continues at coordinate 44,029 of JAGXBH010000001.1, read as the reverse complement.
CGGCATGCCACCCGCCAGACCCTTGGCCGTGGTGACGATGTCGGGGACCACGCCCTCGTGGTCGACCGCGAACCACTCGCCGGTGCGTCCGAAACCGCTCTGGATCTCGTCGGCGATGAAGACGACGCCGTTGTCGGTGGTCCACTTCGACAGGGCGGGGAGGAATCCCTCGGCGGGGACGATGAAGCCACCCTCGCCCTGGATGGGCTCGATCAGCAGCGCCGCCACGTTCTGCGCGCCCACCTGGGTCTCGATCTCGGCGATGGCCCGGGCGGCGGCGGCGGCGCCCGAGAGGCCGTCGTGGAACGGGTAGCTCATCGCGACGCGGTACACCTCACCGGCGAACGGACCGAAACCGTCCTTGTACGGCATGTTCTTGGCGGTCAGGGCCATCGTGAGATTGGTCCGACCGTGGTAGGCGTGGTCGAACACGATGACGGCGGGCCGTCGGGTCGCGTGACGGGCGATCTTGACGGCGTTCTCGACCGCCTCCGCCCCGGAGTTGAACAGCGCCGAGGTCTTGGCGTGGGTGCCCGGGGTGAGTGCGGCGAGCTCCTCGCACACTTGCACGTAACTCTCGTAGGGGGTGACCATGAAGCAGGTGTGGGTGAAGGCCGCGACCTGGGTGGAGACCGCGTCGACCAACTCGGGGACCGCGTGGCCGATGCCGGTGACGGCGATGCCCGACCCGAGGTCCAGGATGTGGTTACCGTCGATGTCGACCACGATGGCTCCCTCCGCGCGGTCGATGTAGATGGTGAAGCCGTTGGTCACGCCAGCGCTCACCACCGCCTGGCGGCGCTCGTGCAGCGCGCGCGACTTGGGACCGGGCAACTCGGTGATGACCTTGCGCTCGGTGCCGACTGTTGATTCAAGGGACGAAACCATGGTGGACTCCTCGTCGGGATGCGACAGACAGATGCCACCAGCGTAGTTGCCTCGTGCGGGCGACGCCTTGAGACGACGAGACGGGTGACCACAGTCACCCGTCTCGTCGTGGCGGAGGAGGTGGGATTTGAACCCACGGTGCCCGTAGACACAGCAGTTTTCGAGACTGCCCGATTCGGCCGCTCTCGCACCCCTCCGTCGACGAGTCTACCGCGCCCCGTCAACCCCCTCGGGGGCTCCTAGAGTGCAACCATGTTGGATCGAACGACGGACGCGGTGTTCATGGACCGGGCCCTGGCCGCGGCGCGGCGCGCCGCGGCCCACGACGACGTGCCGGTGGGCTGCGTGCTCGTCGTCCAGGGCGAGGTCGTCGCCGAGGGCGAGAACCGCCGAGAAGTCGATCGCGACCCCACCGCCCACGCCGAGATTGTCGCGTTGCGCGCCGCGGCGCAGCGTCGCGGGCGGTGGCGGATGGAGGACGTGACCGCCTACGTCACCTTGGAACCGTGCGTCATGTGCGCGGGCGCCCTCCTCAACGCGCGAGTGGCGCGCGTGGTGGTGGGGGCGATGGACGAGAAGGCTGGCGCCGTCGGTTCGCGCTACAACGTGCTGAGCGACCCCCGTCTGCTCCACGAAGCGGCCCTCACCTTCGACGTCGCGGGTGAAGAGTCAGCCACTCTGCTGCGTGAGTTCTTCGAGGTGCGACGCGACCAGTGATCACCCGTCGGCGGGCGCGTCGACGTCGCTCCTCGGTCACCCACTGGCTCCGGCTTGGACGCTTCGTATCGTGGAGCGACGTCCCCACGACATCGCGTGTCGTCAGGGTTCTCGCTCGTCTCGGCGAGGGTGACGCCGATGCCGGCACCGACCGCCAGGTCCGCGTCGTCGACGCGCGGGAATGGCCAGGCTCTCGAGTCCCCTCGCCGCGACGACGTGGGCGTCGCGAGCGGGCCCGGGAGGTTGGTCACGTCGCCCGTGGGGGACCCACACATATGCCCGCGCCGATGCCCGGGGTCGAGTCGCGAGAACGAGTCTCGTGGTGCCACTACTCGGCCCTCCGCGTGACGAGGGCGAGATTCCTGGTCACGGCGGTGACGCAGATCCGCGATCGACTTAGAAGGGCCTGTGATGGCTCGCAGAATCTGATGAGAGCGCTGCGCCCCGAGCGGCGTCCACGCCTCATCCGATTCGTCCTCACATATATCATCCATGGTCAAAAGAACTTTATGGTATCCACTTTCGGAGCGGGCGTGCGATGTGGATATCGCGAATCGATGCGCGCCCACTGCTCGCGCGTCAGTAGGGTGGCCACGAGGCACCCCATGGCCGCGTTGGGCGCAACGTTGGTCGTGACCGATGCCGATCTGCGCTATGAGGTGGTCAAGTGATGCTCAACTCGAATCGCGCCGCTGAATCGACGCCCGGTCGCTTCGACGCGAACCCGGCGAGGAACGAGTCGATGCATGGCTCGCGTCGACGAGAGGTCGGACCGCAGGGGCCGCCGAACCAGGAGGCGCTGGCGACGATATTCCCAGGGATCGCCGACTACGCCTTCCTCTCGGATTGCGAGAACACCTGCCTGGTGGCACCCACGGGGTCGATCGAGTGGCTTTGCCTGCCTCGGCCCCACGACGCCAGCGTGTTCGGGACCATCCTTGATCGTGCGGCGGGGTCGTTCCGGCTCGCGCCCGCCGACAGCGCCGTGCCCGCTCACCGCCAGTACGTCCCGGGGACGATGGTGCTGGCGACCACCTGGCAGACGCGCAGTGGTTGGCTGATCGTCACCGACTTCATGGCGATCGGCCCGTGGTACCGCACGGGCGAGCGCTCAGAGATGCACCGGCGCACGCCCGGCGACTTCGACGCGCGCCATTGCCTGGTGCGCACCGCCACGTGCCTGCACGGCACGGTGGACGTGGTGTTGAACTGCGAGCCCTCCTTCGACTACGGCCGCACCGACGCACGCTGGGAGTACACCGGCGAGGGATACGACCAGGTGGCCACGACCAACAGCGACTTCGACCGGCTGACCCTCTCGGGCGACATGCGCTTCGGCATCGAGGGGCGAGCCGTGCGCGCGCGTCACCGCCTCACCGAGGGCGAGTCGCTGTTCGCCGTGCTGGACTGGGGGAACTCGACGCCGCTGACGACGCGCGCGCAGGTCGACCTGTCTCGTGCGGAGACCAGCAGGTTCTGGAGGAACTGGCTCGACGGAGGGCGCTTCCCCGATCATCCGTGGCGCGAGCTGCTCCAGCGCAGCGCCCTGACGCTCAAAGGGCTCTCCTACGCGCCCTCGGGCGCCATGTTGGCGGCGTCCACCACCTCATTGCCCGAGCAACCCGGTGGTCAGCGCAACTGGGACTACCGCTATACGTGGATCCGTGACGCGGCCTTCGCCCTGAGGTCGCTGCACTCATTGGGTTTCGACACCGAGGCCGACGACTTCTTGGCCTTCCTGGGCGACGTCCTGGAGCCACGGCACTCCTCGCCGGCCACGTCGACGACGAGGGGTGACCTTCAGGTGCTCTACCCGGTCGACGGGGCGACGGCGGTGCCCGAGTTCGAACTCGACCACCTGACGGGCCACGTGGGCAGCCGTCCGGTGCGCACCGGCAACGCGGCGTACAACCAGACCCAATTCGACATCCTGGGCGCCATCGTCGACTGCGTCTTCGAGCACACTCGCTCGCGCGATTCGCTCAGCGAACGTTCGTGGCGCATCGTGGTGCAGGCCGTCGAGACGGCCCTCAAGAACTGGCGCGAGGTGGACCGCGGCATCTGGGAGGTGCGCGGCGAGCCCATGCACTTCACCTTCTCCAAGGTCATGTGCTGGGTGGCCGCCGACCGCGGCTCGCGGCTCGCGGCGTTACGAGGGGAGCGCGAGCGCGCCGAGCTCTGGTGGAGCGCGGCCCAGGAGATCCACGCGGACATCTGCGCCAACGCGCTCGCGGACGGCGGCTACTTCAGCCAGTCCTACGGATCGGACGAACTCGACGCGTCGTTGCTGCTACTGGGCTCCCTCGGGTTCCTCCCCGTGCAGGACGCGCGGATCCGTGCGACGGTGATGGCGATCGCCGACAGCGTCGACATGTGCGACGGAGCGTTCGTCTATCGCTACCGCCCCGAGACGACCGACGACGGGTTACAGGGTCAGCCCGAGGGCAGTTTCTCCGCGTGTTCCTTCTGGTTGGTCTCGGCCCTGGTCGAGATTGGTGAGCTCGAGCGTGCGCGGGTCCAGTGCGAGAAGCTGCTCGGCGCGGCCAGCATCCTGGGACTCTACGGCGAGGAGATCGAGCCCTCCACGGCGCGACACCTGGGCAACTTCCCCCAGGCCCTGACCCACCTCGCCCTGATCAACGCGTTGCTGGACGTGATCGAGGCCGAGCAGCGCACGTTGGACCGCTCGATCGGCCCGGCGGGCTCGCCGAGTTGGTGGAGTGCCGCGGGCACGACCGACCGACCCGGACCGGTGACCTAGGTGAGGGAGGTGAGGCGATGTTGGAACAGACGAATGCACGACGCGTCGAGACGACCTGGGGGTCTCGCGTGAGACTGGACTCCTCCAACGCCGCCCCCGTGGCCCCGCGCGACGTGCACACGTCTTCCTTCGTGGTCGTGGCCAATCGTCTCCCGGTGCAGCAGTCGCACTCCTCGGGCGAGGACTGGCGCCCGAGTCCCGGGGGGCTCGCCTCGGCGCTGACCTCGGTGCTGCAGAGTCGCAACGGACTCTGGATCGGTTGGCTCGGGGGGACGGCCGCGGCGTCGGCGCCCACCGACTACGAGGGCATCCGCATCAAGGCCGTGGCGATCAGCCCCGAGGAGTACAGCGACTTCTACCTGGGATTCTCCAATGCCACCCTTTGGCCGCTCTATCACGACGCCATCCGGGCACCGACCTTCCATCGCAAGTGGTGGCGGGCCTACCAGGACATCAACCGGCGTTACGCGGTCGCCGCGGCCGAGGCGGTCGCACCCGAGGGGACGGTGTGGATCCACGACTACCAACTCCAACTCGTGCCCGACATGCTGCGCCGGATGCGACCCGACGTGCGCATCGGTTTCTTCATGCACATCCCCTTCCCACCCAGTGAGCTCTTCATGCAGTTGCCGTGGCGCCGCGAGATCATCAACGGGCTACTCGGCGCGGACCTGATCGGCTTCCAGGTCCCTCACGCGGCGTCCAACTTCTCGCGTACCGCGCGGCGCCTGGTGGGGGTGACCGGCACCGACTCGACGATCCAGTCCGACGGTCGGACCGTTCGCGTGGGCGCGTTCCCCATCACGGTGGACACCACGCAGATCATCAACATGACGAGGGACCCCAAGATTCGAGAACGAGCCCGTGAGATCCGCCGCGACCTGGGCAATCCCGAGGTGGTGCTCCTCGGGGTCGACCGATTGGACTACACCAAGGGCATTCAACAACGACTGAGCGCGCTCAGCGAGATGTACGCGGACGGTCAGTTGCACGGGGGCACGCACGTCATCGTCCAGGTCGCCGTGCCGAGCCGGGAGAGTGACGCCCATTACGACCAGGAGCGCCACAATCTCGAACAGGTCGTCAGTGCGTTGAACGGCGATTACGGCCTCGTGGGCAGCCCCGTCATCCACTACCTCCACCAGAACCTCCCCTTCGACGAGCTTCTGGCGCTCTACCTGGCGGCCGACATCATGCTGGTCACCCCGTTTCGCGACGGCATGAACCTCGTGGCCAAGGAGTACGTGGCGTGCCGCACCGACCTGACCGGGCGACTGGTGCTGAGCGAGTTCGCCGGTGCCGCCGCCGAACTGCGTGGGGCGTTCATGGTCAACCCTCACGACCTCGACGGGATCAAGGAGGCCATCGGATCGGCGCTCCGGGCGGGTCCCGAGGAGGCCAAGGCCCGGATGCAGCGCATGCGCCGCCGGGTGCTGCGTCACGACGTGGCGGACTGGGCGCAGTCGTTCCTCTTGGCGCTACAGCGCGGGACCTCCGCCTGAGTCGTCGTCGAGCGGCCGTGGACGCCCTCGACGGGGTCCAGAGAGATGCGGCGAGACTTCAGAGTTCTCCCACCAGATCCGCCACGGACGGCACCACTCGCGACGGGCGAAAGGGGTAGCGCAGCGCGTCTCCCTCGACGTTGGCCCCTGAGAGTACGAGGATGGTCGTGAGCCCGGCGTCGACGCCGGCCAGGATGTCGGTCTCCATGCGGTCCCCGATCATCACGCTCGACTGGGTGGGGGCGTGCAACATTCCCATCGCCTCGCGAATCATCAGGGAGTTCGGCTTGCCGACGAAGAACGGGGCCACCCCGGTGGCGTTCTCGATGAGCGCGGCCATCGCCCCGCAGCCGGGCAGGGAGCCATCGGTCGTTGGTCCCGTCGGCTCGGGATTGGTGGCGACGAAGTGGCTGCCGCCCTTGATTGCCCTAACCGCGAGGGCGAAGTCGTCGAAGGAGTACTCCCAGGTCTCGCCGAGGACGACGTAGTCAGGTAGGTGCGGGTCTTCGCGGTAGCCGACGTCGGACAGCGCCTGGTGCACACTGTCCTTGCCGATGACGAAGGCGCTGCCCCCGGGGCGCTGTGTGGCGACGAACCGCGCCGTGGCGAGGGCCGACGTCCAGATGCTGGCGACGTCGACGTCGAGGCCCATCGAGCCCAGTTGCTCGGCGACCTCGAGGGGAGTGAACAGGGAGTTGTTGGTGAGGACCAGGAAACGCCGACCGGTGCGGCGCAGGCGGTCGAGGAAGAGGTCGGCCCCCGGCACCATGGCCCCGTCGTTGATCAGCACACCGTCCATGTCGCATAGCCAGTTGCGCAAGCCCTCGACGTTCACCATCCCTCCAGTATTGGCGAAGTGGCGCGGAGCGCCGCTCGTCGAGCCCTCGGGTGCGCGGTCCCATCACGGGTAACATCGCGCCAGGGAACCTCGACGCGGTGGGCGGATGCGTTCGAGGCGAGGGAGGCATAATGAGCGAGATGAACGATTGGAACGCCAAGATCATCGAGGAGTTTCGGGCGAATCAGGGCAAGGTGGGTGGTCAGTTCGAGGGCAGCCCGGTGCTCCTGCTGCACACCACGGGTGCCAAGTCGGGCCTGGAGCGGGTGAATCCCATGATGTACCTGGAGGAGTCGGGTCGGGTGTACGTCTTCGCGTCCAAGGCGGGAGCCGACAGCGATCCTGACTGGTTCCGCAATCTCGTCGCCAATCCCGGGGTCCAGGTGGAGTTGGGCCCAGAGACCTTCGACGCGACGGCCGTCGTGGTGAGCGGCGCCGAGCGCGACCGCATCTACCAGGTTCAATCCGAGAGGTATCCGGGCTTCGCCGAGTACCAGGCGAAGACGACGCGCGTCATCCCCGTGGTGGAGCTGCGACGCGACTGAACCGTCGCGGCGGGGCCCCTCTAGAGTCGGCCCCTCACCGGCCAGTACGTCGTTTCCTTGACAATGCGCGGGTTGTGGCGCCGTGAGGGCTTAGATTGGCCTCGTGACACGTTCGCCGGATCACCTCGAGGCGACGGAATCGATCGCCATCGACGCGTCAGTGGCGCGCCCGCTCGGCGGTCGCTATCGCCTGATCGAGGTGGTGGGCCGCGGTGGGATGGGTAGCGTCTATCGGGGGCTCGACCTGCGGCTCAACCGACCAGTCGCCATCAAAGTCCTGCGCAGCATCGAGCGCGCCGACACTGACCGCTTCGAGGCCGAGATCAAGATCCTCGAGCGGCTCGCGCACCCGGACCTCGTGCGGCTCCTGGACGCGGGGGACCTCGCGTCGCGCCCGTTTCTCGTGATGGACCTGGTGCAGGGGCGCAGCCTGGCCGAGCGTGTGGCCGAGAGTCCACTCGACCGCGAGGAGACGGCGAGGATCGGCGCCCGCGTCGCCGCCGCACTCGCCTTTGTCCACGACGCGGGCGTCATCCATCGCGACGTGAAGCCCGCCAACGTCCTGCTCACCGAGGGCGGCGACGTCTTCCTCGCCGACTTCGGCATCGCCCGTCTGATCGACAGCACGAGCATCACCGTGACCGACCGTCCTCTCGGGACACCCGCCTACCTGTCCCCCGAGCAGGTGGAGGGTTCCAGGGTGGGACCCAGCACCGACGTCTACTCGCTGGGTCTGGTCCTCATCGAGTGTCTGAGTGGGCGACGGGCCTTCGAGGGGGAACCGTCGGAGATCGCGGGTGAACGCCTCCGACACGATCCCGCCATACCCTTTGAGGTGGGCGAGGGCTGGCGACAGATACTCGCGGGGATGACGCGACGTTCACCCGCGGAACGGCCAAATGCGTCCGACGTCGTGGCCCAGTTGGGTGCGCTGGCCCGCGTTGACGCCTATCTCGCCGCGATCACTGAACCGTGGCCCGACGCCCCCGCGACGTCGCCGCACCGCGGCGACCCGCCTGATTCTCGCGGGGCAACCACGCAGACCGTCGCGGCCCTCGCGCACGTGGGGACACGACGCGAGAGGGCGCGACGCGCGGGAAGTGACCAGGCGCGCCGCGTGACCCGGCGTACGGTGCGTAGTGTCTGCGTGGGTGGTCTCACCATCGCCCTCACCGCCGGTCTGGTGTTGCTCACGGCGACGAAGCGACCGGTGAACCCGACGAAGGAGGCGCTGCGTTCTCACGCGCTCAGCCCCGCGGTTGCGCGTAGCGGGTCGTCGACGAGCCCTACGTTGTCGGCCACGTCCGTCCAAGTCGAATCGGCGGCCGCCGCGCTCGACGCCGTCATCACCAGGGGTGAGGGCGACGCGACGATCGACGCCGCCCTCGGACGGGCGCTCAGCGACGCCGTAGGTCCACTCCTCACGTCGAGCCTCGTCCTGCAGCCTCAGCGTCAAGCGCAGCAGTTCAACTATGTTCTCCAGCAGTACCTGCGCGGCGTGCAGGACCATCAGATCGTCGGTGGGGCGACCATCCGCGCGATGGCCACGGCCATCGAGCGCCTGGCGACGGCGATGGGGTGAGTCGACCGGCGCCGAGCACCATCTCCGACCGACGGGTCCACGAGCGGACCGCGTCGTCGAGGGCGAGGGTTGCGATCGACAAAGGCGACGAGGTCGCTCGCCTGTGCCCGCGGCGCCAGGAAGACCGAGGGAGAGTGGCGCTTCACGATTGACCTACCCGGTCACTCGTCCGACCGACATGCACCGCGCTGGTCCCCAGGCGCGCCATGACCAGGGCCACCGATGTGGCACGTCGAGGGTCTCGTGGTCGTACGACGCCGCCGTGCGATGGGACGCCGTGGCCGTACTGACCCGGGGTTCGTCGAATGCCAGCAACTGGCACGGAGGGTCCGCTCGTGGTGACTGGTCGGATCACGGTCGGGTGCCTAGTCATCACTCCGTGGCGGGGTGTTGACGAAACCCGTGGGGACCGTCAGATCCTTTCAATTCGTCCAATTGCTGCTCTCGCCGACGACTACGGCTTCGAGGGATTCGCCGTCGATGGCTAGATCCGTCGCGTCGAGCCCGACGACGACTGCAACCTATTGGGTTCAGTGCTCGGCACCCACCTCTTCGGACTTCTCGGATCCTCGAAGGCCCCCGGGCTCCGTCGCTCGCGCATCAAGATCAGGAAGCGTCGGCGCCCCGTTGACACTCGTGAACGTCGATTCGGACTGTTGGTGAAGGCTCCGATCCCTATGGGCGACTCGCGCCGGAGCTTTTGTCAACTGGGGGCGACTTTCGTCGAGACCTAGTTGCGGGGTGTCTGCGAAACTCCTTCGTGCCCTGCCACAACTAGACGTTCGAGCTGTGCGAAAGTACCCACTACACGGTCTTGGGCTTGTTGACCGCACCCTTGCGGAGTGCGTTCCTAGAGCATTGAATGAATCAGTGAAATGGAAGAGTTTCATGACACTAGATGGTAGAGTTTGATGTCTAGAAAAGGAAGGGTATAGGAGCATTAACCCTGCTAATCTCTGCCTATGACTGACCCAACCACTTTTGGTGGTGACTACCGGCACCGGATTGTCGATGACGAACTTGACGAACTCTTTCCCCAACTCGCCGCGATCGTCCTAGACGGACCGAAAGGGGTTGGCAAGACAACCACGGCGATCCAGCGTTGCAAGTCGGTGCGTCGCCTCAGTCGCAAGAGCGAGCGCACAATCATCGAAGCGGATCCAATGGTCATAGCCGATGACGAACCTCCACTCTTGATAGACGAGTGGCAACTCGTCCCCGAGGTTTGGGACACGGTTCGTGATCTCATCGACCAGGAACTTGCACCGAGTCGCTTCATCTTGACCGGGTCGGCACCCATCAAAGGAACTCACTCTGGGGCGGCGCGGATGACGAGTATTCGAGTTCGGCCGCTGACCCTACCCGAACGAGGAATCTGTAGGCCGACGGTCTCACTTCGGACAATCCTCGAGGGACGATCGCCACAACTCACCGGTCGTTCGAGTCTGACACTGACCAAATACGTAGACGAGATCATCTCCGGGGGGTTTCCTGGCATGCGGCATCTGGTTGGGCGTGCGCACACAGCACAGATGAACGGGTACCTTGAGCGGATCGTTGACCATGACCTCGCTGAAGCGGGATTCACTGTTCGTCGACCGGCAGCAGTGAAGGCGTGGTTGGCCGCGTACGCTGCCGCCACAGGCACCACCGCGTCCTGGGAGAGAATTCGCGACGCCGCGACTGCCGGATATGACACGAAACCGGCGAAGGAGACGACAGTCGGGTACGTCGAACTCCTTACTGCGCTTCGGATCCTGGATCCGATTGAAGCATGGATTCCCTCCTCCAATCATTTCAGTCGACTCGGTTCGGCCCCGAAGCACCACCTCGCCGATCCAGCACTTGCCGTGCGACTACTTAAGCGGACTAGGGATCAACTGCTGAAAGGGAGCGAAGGCCCGATCAGGGTTCCAGGTGACGGAACCCTCCTCGGGGGGTTGTTTGAGTCACTTGTGGCCCTTTCGGTGCGAACGTTCGCGCAAGCTGCCGGCGCTGAGGTCTTCCATGTGCGTGAACACGGAGGCGCTCATGAAGTTGATCTCATCGTTGAAAGTCAGAAAGGGGTACTCGGTATTGAGGTCAAGTTGGCGGGCGTGGTTGACGACAAGGACGTACGTCATCTCGCGTGGTTGAAAGACCGAATTGGCGATCGCCTCATCGACTCGATGGTTATCACAACAGGTCCGCAGGCATATCGTCGGTCCGACGGAGTGGCGGTCGTACCGTTGGCGCTCCTGGGTGCCTAACCGCACTCGTTCGCCGATTTCCGCCGCACTGTCGCTGTCGGACCCGACCTTTCCGTTGTGACGATGGAAGACGCTTCTTGTATGTTCTGACTGGACTCTCGCAAACATGATGCGATCAACTCCCGTCGAGACCCCGTGGCGGAGGAGGTGGGATTTGAACCCACGGAAGGTTTCCCTTCACACGATTTCCAATCGTGCCGATTCGGCCGCTCTCGCACTCCTCCATGGCTCCTCGCGTCAACGAGGAAAATGAATACCGGCATGCAAGGCTACCCGAGACGCGCCCGACGGACTTCCGGTAGCCTTGGGGAGCCGAGGTTCACAGCGGTGGCCGGGTCCCGTGCGACGGCCGTTCGTGAACCGAGTCAGGGGTGGAAGCCAGCAGCTCTCAGCGGATTGTGCCGGGTGCCACGGTCCGCCTGGCCACCGCTTTGGACCTCGGCACTCACACCTCGCCGTTAGCATTGGCCCATGGCCGTTCGCCCCTCGATCCCCACTTCCACCGATGGGGTCACGTCGCTCTACCGCCGGTTTCGGCCGGGCCGCTTCGGCGAGCTACGGGGTCAGGATCATGTCGTGCGCGCCCTCCAAGGTGCCGTGGCTCGCGATCGCGTCAGTCACGCGTATCTGTTCTCGGGGCCGCGCGGGACGGGTAAGACCACCACCGCGCGCATACTCGCCAAGGCCCTCAACTGCGAGAATCCCACCGACGGCGACGCCTGCAACGATTGCGCCAGTTGCCGAGCGATCACCCGTGGATCGTCGCTTGACGTGACCGAACTTGACGCGGCGTCGAACAACGGCGTCGATGATATCCGCGAGATCACCGCGGGGGCGTGGCACGGGACCCCCGGACGCTGGAAGGTCTACATCTTCGACGAGGTCCATCAGCTCTCCAAACCGGCCTCCGCCGCGCTCTTGAAGACCCTGGAGGAGCCGCCCCCCCACGTGATCTTCGTGCTAGCGACCACTGATCCGCACAAGGTCCTGCCGACCATTCGATCGCGTACGCAGCACCTGGAGTTCCGACTGATCGGTGGCGACACCTTGAGCGAGCTGTTGCATGACGTGCAAGGAGCGGCCGGGCTGAGCGTGGATGACTCGACGATCCAGACCGCGGTACGCCTCGGGCGTGGTTCGGCTCGCGACGCGCTGAGCGCGCTCGATCAACTCTTGGCCACCGGGGCCACGGACGAGACGGTACCGGACTTTGATGGACTGTTTCGGGCGTTCGTCACCAGCGACGCGGTAGCTGCGATCACGGCCCTCGCTCGTTTGACCGGCGACGGCTGGGACCCGGAGCAATTGGGCGAGAGTTTCGCCGCGGAGGTTCGTCAGGCGTTCCTCCTCCAGGTGGCCCCTGCGGTGTCCGACGCCGTGGACGCTGATCGTGAGCGACTGGCCGAGTGGGGCCGCCAGATGGGACTCGCGCGCACGGTGCGCGTCCTCGAGACGTTCGGACGGGCACTGCGCGAGATGAAGGGTGCGCCGGAGAAGGTCGTCGTCCTCGAGGTCGCGGTCGTACGCCTCGCCAACCCGGAACTCGACGCCACCCTCGACGCATTGGCCGAGAGGGTCACCACACTCGAGCGCCAGGAGCGATCGGTGTCCGCGCCCGCCACGCCACCCGCGGCGCCGGCGCTGCGCCCGATTGGCTCGACCCCGACGTCGACTCCTCCCCCGACGTCGACTCCGACCCCGACGTCGACTCCGACCCCGACGTCGACTCCGACCCCGACGTCGACTCCGACCCCGAAGTCGCCGCGGACCGACGTGCCCCAGACGCCAGAAGGGCCTGAGCGGAGCGAAGCGCGCTCCGTCGACGTCAACCACAACGTCGCGGCGAACGAGGCGGTCCTCGGCATCGACGACGTACGACGACGCTTCGTCGAGCGAGTGATTCCCCGGACGTCGCGGGGTGCCCAACTCGTCCTCAAGTCGGCGGCGGTGGTCGATTTCGATGGGGGCCGGATCACCCTGGCGGTCGCCAGCGAGGAGATCCGACAGAACACCGACCAGATCTCCCAGGGACTTAGAGGGGCGCTCGAACACGAGTTCCGCGTGCCGCTCGCCGTGAGCTGGACCGTCGATCCAGGACTCCACCAGGTGCCCGTCGCCGCGATGGCCACGCGCCACGCTCCGACCTCGCCGCCGACGAGTGAGCCCTCTCCGGACTTTGACGAGTCCAGCGCGGACGATCATGAGGGACCTGTCGTGAATTCCGTCGCCGAGCACCTGATCACCGAGATGTTCCCGGGCGCCGAGGAGATCTCGTGAGTTATCCACCCTCACTGCAGGCGGTGGTCGACGAACTCGGCCGGTTCCCCGGGGTCGGACCCAAGTCGGCGCAGCGCATCGCGTTCTGGCTGATGCGTCAGCCCGCCGAGGACGTGCGGCGCCTGAGCCACTCGCTCGAGGACATGAAGGAGAACCTCACCTTCTGTGAGCAATGCTGCAACTTCGCCGAGGCGGGCGCACTGTGTCCGACCTGCTCTGACTCGCGTCGCGATCCCACGGTCATCTGCGTCGTGGAGAGCCCACCGGACGTGGTCGCGGTGGAGCGTTCGCGGGCCTTTCAGGGCACGTATCACGTCCTGCACGGTCTCCTCAGTCCGCTGGAGGGTGTGACACCGGACCGGCTCAGGATCCAGGAACTGTTGAAGCGCCTCCATGGCCCGGTGAAGGAGGTCATCTTGTGCTTCAACGCGAACCTCGAGGGTGACGCGACGGCCATGTACCTGAGCCGCCTGCTGCAGGTTCCTGGACTCGTGGTGTCCCAGCCCGCCAACGGGCTCCCCGTGGGCGGCGACCTCGAGTTCGCCGACGACCTGACCCTCAGTCGAGCGATCACCGGCCGCCACGTGTTGGGCGAGTGACGCGTCGCGCGGCGCTGCGCGGGGTCGGGCAATCGGCTCAAGGCTCCCTGACGCGGTTGTTCCGCGTCAGGGGACGATCGGCGATTACGAACGCCGACGAATGATGTCGAGGATCTCGCGAAAGGTCCACCTCAGTCGATAAGCGGGACCACTGGCGCAGTCGGGTACGTCGCCGGTGCCGTCGGACCGAGACGGGGCGGTGCAGGGGCCGTTCTCTCCCGCGTGACCGGTCCGCTTCGAGTGCCGTGTCGCCATAGCATTCCTTGATCCGCTTCTCGCCTGTGAGCTCATCGTAGGCGGCGGGCACTCCCGACGACGCGAACTCGCGCTTGAGGGCACGCACGGTGTCCCCCAGCGCGGGGCCTCGTGTCGGTCACGCGAAGTGGACGGTGAAGGCGATGCCGACCACCACACAGTAGATACCGAAGGGATTGAGTGTCTTCGTCGTGAACCAGCGCGTCAGGAACCGCACCGCGACGTACGCCGCGACGCCCGCGCAGACGGCCCCCACGGCGGTCTGAGTACGCACCCCATGGCCGAGGTGACCCATCAGGGACGGCAGCTTGTAGAGACCCGCGAGCAGGATGACGGGCGTGGCCAGGAGGAAGGAGAAGTTGGCGGCGTCCTCGTGGTCCAGACCACGGGTGAGCCCGGCGACCATCGTGGCGCCGCTGCGCGAGATGCCGGCGAGAAGTCCCAGGCTCTGGGCCGCGCCGATGGTGAAGGCGTTTCGCGCGTTCAGGGTCGCGATCGTCTCGTAACGGGCGTGCCGACCGCGGTGGCGGCGCATGCGTTCGCCCACGAGCAGGATCACTCCGTTGAGCACGAGGAAGATTGCCGCGGCCAGCGGCTTGGCGAAGAGCTCGCGCAGCGGCTTGTCGAGCACGACGCCGGCGAGACCCACGGGTATCGATCCGATGACGAGGAGCAGGAGGAGGCGATAGTCGTGATCCATCGTCGCATTCGAGAGCCGCCAGAGTGACGACACCCCCTCGTCACGGCTGGAGCGCAGCTGCACCAGGAGTCCGCGAAAGAGCTTGAACCACGTGGCGCGGTAGTACACGATGAGTCCGCACGCGGTGCCCACGTGCAGGCCCACGA
Organism: Acidobacteriota bacterium; assembly: GCA_018971185.1. Taxonomy (GTDB): domain Bacteria; phylum Actinomycetota; class Acidimicrobiia; order Acidimicrobiales; family RAAP-2; genus RAAP-2. The sequence continues at coordinate 28,970 of JAGXBH010000001.1, read as the reverse complement.
GGAAGACGAGGAAGAACGACTCGGCCTGGGCCTGACTCGAGACCAGGTTGTGCCAGCCGAGGAGTCCCGGTAGGAGGACACTGTGTCCCAGGCTCGAGACGGGGAACAATTCGGTCACGCCCTGCAGCAACCCCATGACCACCGCTTGGAGGTAGGTGAGCGACGCGATCATCCCACCACGCTAAACCACCACTGACGCCCGCGGCGGCGCCTCGTGCCAGACTGGTGACGTGCGATACCTGGTCGTCGTTCGTCACGCCAAGGCCTCGCCCGCCGCATCGGGGGCGAGTGACTTCGAGCGCGCGCTCAGCGGGCGGGGTCGACGACAGTGTGACACGCTGCGCGCCTGGGCCAGCGACGACCACGCCCTGGGGGCCTACGGTCCGACGACGGCGCTCGTCTCCTCCGCGCGGCGGACCCGCGAGACCTTCGTGCGCTCCTTCGAGGGCACGCCCTTCGTGGCGTCGGTGTCCTACAGCGACCTGATCTACAACGGACAGCGCCACGTCAGCGCCGAGGACGTCCTGATCGACCTCGCGGCCATCGACCCGGTGACGACGTCGCTCCTTGTGGTCGCGCACAACCCCACCGTGCACGAACTCGTCGAGAGCATCGCCGAGGAGGTGCCCGACGTGTTGCGTCGCCGTGGTTATCCCTTAGCCGCGGCGTTCGTACTGGCGTTGCGCGATGACGTGCCCATCGGGTTGTCGCGCTACCCCCTGGTGGCCGAGTTCGTTCCCGACGTCGAGTGACCGCAGTGGGGTCGCCCTAGAGCGACCGCAGGATCGCGGCGTCACCTTGCCCGCCACCCCCGCAGAGCGCGACGGCCGCGGTGCCACCGCCTCGACGTCGCAGTTCCATCAACGCCGTCAGGGCCAGCCGGGTTCCCGACATGCCAATGGGGTGTCCCAGCGCGATCGCTCCACCATTGACGTTGAGCCGGTCCTCGTCGATCCCGAGAGCGTCCATCGACGCCAGCGCGACGGCGGCGAAGGCCTCGTTGATCTCCACGACGTCGAGGTCCGACACCGCGAGGTCCGTTCGCGCGAGTGCCCGGTTGATGGCGTTGGAGGGCTGGAGCAGGAGCGAGGTGTCGGGTCCGGCGACCTGGCCGTAGCCGACGAGCTCACCCAAGGGCTCCAGGCCGAGGCGCGCGGCCCGTGACTCCGACATCACCAGCACCGCCGCGGCGCCGTCGGAGATCTGTGAGGCGTTGCCCGCGGTGATGGTGCCGTCGACCTCGAACGCCCCGCGCAGGGCGGCGAGCGACTCCGGCGTCACGTCGGTGCGGATCCCCTCGTCGGCCTCCACGCGGCGGTCATCGCCCTTGCGCTGGGGGACGCTGACGGCCGCCGTCTCGTGGGCGAAATGGCCCGCGGAGGTCGCGGCGGCGGCCAAGGCGTGAGAGCGGGCGGCGAACTCGTCCTGGCGCGCCCGTGAGATGCGCCGGGCACTGTGGCGTTCCGTCGCCAGGCCCATGGCGCAATGCTCGAAGGCGCAGACCAGGCCGTCGTGCATCATCGCGTCCACCACGGTCTGGTCACCCGCGCGGTACCCGGCGCGGGCCCCGGGCAGGAGATAGGGGGCGTTGGTCATCGACTCCATCCCTCCCGCGATCACGACCTCGGCCTCACCGGCGCGGACCATCAAGTCGGCGAGGTAGATGGTGTTGAGTCCCGAGAGACAGACCTTGTTGATGGTGGTGGCCGGCACGCTCATCGGTACGCCGCCGTAGACCGCGGCTTGACGAGCGGTGATCTGGCCCTGTCCGGCTTGCAGGACCTGGCCCATGAGGACCGCGTCGACCTCGGTGGGATCGAGGCGCGTCTGCGCGAGCAGGGCCGCGATGGCGACGCCGCCCAGCTCGCTCGCTCGCAGCGGGGCGAGCGCCCCCGCCAGTTTTCCGATCGGGGTGCGAAGTCCCGCGACGATCACACTACGCGTCATGTCACTCCTCACAGTTGGTCCTGCAACGACGTTAGACCCTCTAGCGCGGTGAGGACACGAGCAGCACCAGCGCCAGGACGAGCAGGCCGGCGGCCGACAACGCCGTCAGGGCCCGCCGTGTGGCGTCACTCTTGAGGGCGCTCGCCGCCCGATCGACCGTCGCGACGAGTCCGCCGTACCAACCAGCGGACACCAGCGCCTGGACGAGGGCCAGCAGAACGATGCCCCGACCCAGGGAAAACCCCCTTGGTACCAGTTGGGGAATGAAGGCGACGGCGAACACCGCCGCCTTGACGTTGGTGAGATTGGTGACGAGACCCAATCGGAACGCCGCGACCAGGCGCGTGGTGGCGGCCCCGTTCGTCTGGAACGCCCCCGCCGAGTGTCGAAGGGCGAGGAGCGTGCGCGCCGAGAGGTACGCGAGATAGCCGACGCCCGCGAATTTGAGCAAGTTGTAGGCGAGGGGCGAGCGGGCGAACACCTGGCTGAGCCCCACGGCCGACGCGAACCCCCAGACGACCAGTCCCGAGGCGTTCCCCGCCACCGAGGCCAGGGCGCAGCGCGCGCCGCCGACGAGTGTCTGTCGCAGCACCATGGCCATGCTCTGGCCGGGGACCATGGCCAGGACCAGCGCGGTGACGGCGAACACGGGCAGGACCCGCACGAGCGACATCGCTTCATCCTACGAAGTCCGGTGCGTCCGGGCCGCTCTGTGTAGTGTCACCTGGAGGAGGCAACATGGATTCCCTACTCACCGAGGTCGACCACGTGGCCATCGCGGTACGTGACATCGACGCGGCGATCGCCTGGTACGCCGAGACGCTGGGCGCCCGCGTCGTGCATCGTGAGGAGGTGCTCAGCGACGGCGTCGTCGAAGCGCTGATCAAGGTGGGCGACTCCTACATCCAGCTGCTCACGCCCCTGCGCGACGATTCGACGGTGGCCACGTTCCTGGAGCGGCGCGGCGAGGGTCTGCATCACGTCGGCTACCGCGTGCGCAACTGCGCCGAGGCCCTCGCGGCCGTCAAGGCCACCGGTGCGCGGGTGCTCGATGAGGTGCCGCGTCCCGGCTCGCGTGGTACCACCATCGCCTTCGTGCATCCCAAGTCGAGCTTCGGGACGCTGATCGAGCTGGTCGAGGAGTCCGCACAGACCCCCGCCACCACGCGCTCGTAGCGCTGAAGGGTCGACGCGATGGATATCGTCGGGCGCCGTCGAGGGCCCGGGTCGGCGTGGGCGCACCGACCTCGGTAGCCTTGACTCCTATGGAGAACTCAATGGTGCAACGTCTGGCCGAGCTCGAGGCGCGAAAGTCCGAGGCGCGGGTCGCGGGTGGTGAACGAGCGATCGAGCGCCACAAGTCCAAGGGCCGCATGACCGCGCGTGAGCGCGTCGAGTACCTGCTCGACGAGGGGACCTTTCAGGAACTGGACATGTTGAGTCGCCATCACGCGGCGGGCGTCGGGATGGATGGGGCCCGACCCTACACCGACGGCGTGATCACGGGTTACGGCCAGATCGACGGACGACAGGTGTGCGTCTACTCCCAGGACTTCACCGTGTTCGGAGGAGCATTGGGCGAGACGCACGGTGAAAAGATCCACAAGGTGATGGATCTGGCGATGTCGATGGGATTGCCGATCATCGGGCTCAACGACGGCGCCGGAGCGCGGATCCAAGAGGGCGTCGCGGGGCTCAACGCCTACGGCGGGATCTTCTGGCGCAACGTGCGCGCGTCGGGCGTGGTCCCGCAGATCTCGGTGATCCTCGGTCCGTGCGCGGGTGGGGCGGTGTACTCCCCGGCCATCACCGACTTCACCATCATGGTGAAGGACTCGAGTCACATGTTCATCACCGGACCCGACGTGGTCCGCGCGGTCACCGGCGAGAACGTGACGCTCGAGGAGCTCGGCGGAGCGATGACCCACGCCACCAAGTCCGGGGTGGCGGGATTCGTCTTTCCCGACGAGACCACCGCGCTGGACGAGGTCCGCTACCTGCTGTCCTTCTTGCCCTCGAACAACCGCGAGGAGCCACCGCGCATCATGTCCAACGATCCCGCGGACCGACCTTGTCCCCAGTTGCGCGACCTCATGCCCAGCTCCTCCAATCAGCCCTACGACATGAAGAAGGTGATCACCGCGGTGGTGGACGACGGTGAGTTCACCGAGGTGCACGCGGCGTTCGCCGCCCAGATCACTTGTGGCTTCGCGCGCATCGACGGGTTCACGGTCGGGATCGTGGCCAACCAACCCCAAGTGCTGGCGGGAGTGCTGGACATCGACTCGAGCGAGAAGGCTGCGCGCTTCGTACGGACGTGCGACGCGTTCAATATCCCTCTGGTCACCTTCGTCGACGTGCCGGGGTTCTTGCCGGGAGTCAGCGAGGAGTACGACGGCATCATCCGTCGCGGCGCGAAGCTGCTCTACGCCTTCTGCGAGGCGACGGTGCCGCGCGTCTCGGTGATCACGCGCAAGGCCTATGGGGGGGCCTACGTCGTCATGAACTCCAAGGGCATCGGGGCCGACTTCGCGTTCGCGTGGCCGTCGGCGGAGCTGGCGGTCATGGGCTCGGCGGGGGCGGTCGAGATCGTGCATCGTCGCGAGCTCGCCGCCGCGCAGGATCCCGACGCGACGCGACGTCAACTGGTCGCGGAGTACGAGGAGCGGTTCTCGTCGCCATTCATCGCGGCGGAGCGAGGGTTCATCGACGACGTGATCGATCCCGCGCAGACGCGCGAGGTGATCGCCCGGTCGTTGAACCTGCTGCGCTCCAAGCGCGAGGACCTGCCCCAACGCAAGCACGGGAACATCCCCCTATGACCCCGGAGCGGAACCCGGCGCCACTCTCGTCCGAGGAGATGGCGGCGGTGGTCGTCGCGGTCACCATGCTCGTCCGGCCACGGGCGGCACCATCGGTGGTGGCCGATGTCACGCCCCCGTGGCGATTCTCGGGGCGATCCTTCGGGACTCCGCGCGGACTTGCCTAGGCGCTTCGAAACGGCGAGGGGAGCGAGTCCGTGGTGAGGGCGGTCTTCGTCGGTTCGCTCGACGTCCTGGACGAGGGCCTAGATCGGACGGTCACGTCCTCGTCCTCGGTGTGCGTGCTGGCGACGGCCGCCGCCTTCCGGGGCATCGACGAGGCCTTCGAGGAGGTGCGCGGACGACTGGTCGCCCGTGGCGCGACCGTGCACGCGATACCCGGGACCGACCGCGCGAGCGCGAGTGACGACGACACGGTAGCCCGCGTGGCGTTGGCGGACGTGGTGGTTCTGCTCGATGGGGCTCCGCTGCACGCGCGCAGCGTCTGGCGACATTCGCCGCTGGCTAGCGTCCTGGCCGGGTCCACGCTGGTATGCGTCGGCGCGACCGGTTCGGTGCTGGGCGCGACGATGATCGATCCGCGTGGTGGGGCCCCGACCACGGGGCTAGGCCTCTTCTCCGACGTGGTGGTGAGCGCCGCGGTCAGCGTCGAACAGAGCGCGAGGACGCGCGTCCTGGTCGGCCATCAGACGCTGGTGGAGTTGGGTCGCGGCACCGTGGTTGAGTACGACGGTCATTGGAGGGTCGTTGACGGGCGCGACCTCGAGGTCACCCGCGACGGGGCGCGCGTCGAACTATGACTCGGTGATGGTCAGGGACTCGATGGTGACGGTCTCGCGGGGCGCGCCTGAGGGCGAGCCCACCTTGTCGATCGCACTCACCACGTCGAGCCCCTTCACCGCCTTGCCGAAGAGCGCGTAGAGGGGCGGCAGGCGCACGCCGTCTGGCCCGGAGATGATGAAGAACTGCGAGCCGTTGGTGTGGGGACCCGCGTTGGCCATGGCCAGGGACCCGATCTCGTAGCGTCCGGGCTTGGGGAGTTCGTCGTTGAAGCGGTAGCCGGGACCACCGGCGCCCGTGCCCGTGGGGTCGCCCCCCTGCAGGACGAAGCCGGGGATGATGCGGTGCAGGACGATGCCGTCGTAGTAGTGCCAGCGCGCGAGGAACACGAAGCTGTTGACCGTCTGGGGTGCCCCGGCGGCGTCGAGCAGGAATTCCATCGTGCCGTGCGAGGTCACCATGGTGGCGGTGTAGGTCTTGGCGGTGTCGATGATCATCGGCGGGGCGGCGTCGAACTTCTGGCGCTGCGGGCTCGAACCGTCGGGGTTGGGGATCTGGTCACTCATGGCTACCTCTTTCGTGGGACGGGGCGGATCTCGTCAGCCGATCTTGAGCAGGTCGACGATGAAGACCAGGGTGTCGTTCGCGGGAATGCCGTTGCCGCCCTTCCCGTAGCCGAGCGAGGGCGGGATGATGAGCTCGCGGCGACCTCCGACCTTCATGCCTGGCAGGCCCTTGATCCAGCCCGCGATCAGCGAGCCCGACTGGAGGGGTGTGGTGAAGGGGCCCGAGGACCACGAAGATTGGAGGATCTTGTGGGTCGCGTAGTCGCCGAGGACGTACTGGGCGGTGATGTTGTCGCCGACTTTGAGCGTGGCACCGGTGCCCTTGATGAGGTCGGCCGCCTGCATCACGGTGGGCGGCGCGGTGGTCGGGATGACCATGGTGGGTGCCTTCCCGGCCGTGCCGATGGGCGACGCACAGGCGATCGTCGGGAATCCGGGCACGGCGAAGGGGGTGGTCGCGCACGTGCTTGACAGGGTGCCGACCGTGGTCGTGGTACCCGCCGTGGTGGTGGTGGTGGGAATGGTCACCGTTGGCGGTGTCGACTTCTGGAAGAAGAGAGCCGCCGAGCCGACCACGAGCACCGCGATGACGGCGGCGATCACGAGACGTCGCGTCGTCTGGCGGCGCTTGTTCTGGCGCTGGAGCGCCTCCATCTTCTGGCGACGTGCCTCTTTTTGACGTTGACGTTTGGTGGTGGCCATTCGTTCGACATTACTAGGACGCTCAGGGGCCTTCGGTTGACTCAAGTAAAGTCGGAGCCCATGGCCCTCATCGTCCAAAAGTTCGGCGGTACATCAGTGGGTGATGCGGATCGGATTCGCGCGGTGGCCGACCACGTGGCGCGCACCCGCGCGGACGGCAATGACGTGGTGGTCGTCGTGTCGGCGATGGGTAAGTTCACCGATGACCTCATTCACCTGGCTGATCAGGTATCACCTACGCGTCCGCCGCGGGAGCTCGACATGCTGCTCACCGCGGGCGAACGGATCTCGATGGCTCTGGTCTCGATGGCGTTGTCGGACCTTGGGGCGGAGTCGGCGTCGTTCACCGGTTCCCAGGCCGGCATCATCACCGATACCGACCACACCAAGGCGAAGATCCTCGAGATGCGCCCCGATCGGATTCGAGAGGCCATCGACGCGGGCCTGGTACCGGTGGTCGCGGGTTTCCAAGGGGTCTCCACCGAGCGCGACATCACCACTCTGGGTCGAGGGGGTTCCGACGTGACGGCGGTTGCCCTGGCGGCCGCCCTGGGAGCGGACGTCTGCGAGATCTACACCGACGTGACCGGAGTGTTCTCCGCGGACCCTCGCGTGGTTCCCAAGGCGCGACGCCTCCCCAAGGTCTCCTTCGACGAGATGATGGAGATGGCGGCGACGGGTGGGCGAGTACTGATGCTTCGTTCGGTGGAGTTCGCGCGTCGTCACGGTGTGCCGTTGCACGTGCGTTCGAGTTTCACCTGGGAACCGGGAACCTGGATCGTGGAGGAGGACCCCACTATGGAAGAGGCCATCGTTTCGGCCATCACCGACGACACCTCGGAGGCGAAGTTGACCGTCGACGGCGTGCCCGACCGTCCGGGCGTGGCGGCGACGCTCTTTCGCAAGCTCTCGGACCGCGGTATCAACGTGGACATGATCGTGCAGAACACGGGGACCAACGGGTTGACCGCGATCTCCTTCACCGTGGCGCGTACCGACCTCGAGGCCGCGCGCGCGACCTGTGACGAGGTGAAGGACGAGATCGGCGCGGCGCGCGTGACCTCCGACGAGAAGATCGGCCGGGTGTCGATCATCGGCGCAGGGATGAAGTCGAGTCCCGGGGTGACGGCGCTGATGTTCGAGACGCTGTCGAACAATGGCATCAACATCGACATGATCTCGACCAGCTCGATCCGTATCTCCTGCGTCGTCGGCGCGGACAAGGTCGCCGAGGCGGTACGGGCCCTGCACACCGCCTTCGGACTCGACGCCGCTTGACCATAGACTTCGTCCATGCGAATTGCGATCATCGGTGCGACGGGTCAGGTCGGAACAGTCATGCGGTCGATCCTGGCCGAACGCGAGTTCCCGGCTGACGACGTCCGGTTCTTCGGTTCGGCGCGCTCGGCGGGCACGACGCTCGAATGGCACGGACGCGAGATCGTCGTCGAGGACGCCAACACCGCTGACTTCACGGGTGTCGACATCGCGCTGATGTCCTCGGGGGCCGCCTCGTCGAAGGTGATCGCGCCGCGGGTCGCCGACGCCGGCGCCATCGTGGTGGACAACTCCTCGGCCTGGCGGATGGATCCCGAGGTGCCCCTCGTCGTCTCGGAGGTGAACGCGCACGCCCTGGCGAGCATTCCTAAGGGCATCGTCGCTAATCCGAACTGCACGACCATGGCCGCGATGCCGGTCCTCAAGCCGCTACACGTCGCGGCGGGACTTCGTTCGATGGTGGTCTCGACCTATCAGGCGGTGAGTGGCGCCGGTCGCGACGGCGTCGACGAACTCGCCCAGCAGCTCGAGCAGAGTGGTCCCGGCGACGTGCGCCAACTGACCTTCGACGGCGAGTTCTTCGCGCTGGCGCCGGGCAACAAGTTCCCCGTCACCATCGCGCACAACGTGGTCCCCATGGCGGGCTCCATCGTCGAAGACGGCTCCTTGGAGACCGGGGAGGAGCAGAAGTTGCGCGACGAGAGCCGCAAGATCCTCGAGATCCCCGACCTCCTGGTCGACGCGACGTGCGTGCGTGTCCCCGTCTTCACCGGACATTCCCTCTCGATCACCGCGAGCTTCGAGCGGGCACTGTCGCCCTCGGCGGCTACGGAACTGCTGAGGGCAGCGCCCGGTGTTGTCCTGGAGGAGATCCCCACCCCGCGACGCGCCGCTGGGCGCGACCCGAGTTTCGTCGGCCGAATCCGGCTGGCCCAGACGGTGCCCCACGGCCTCTCCCTGTTCTTGAGCAATGACAATCTGCGAAAGGGCGCCGCTCTGAACGCGGTGCAGATCGCCGAGTTGTTGTTGCGTCGCTAGTCCGCGCCGTCGCGGCCGATTTGACGGCGCGCGAGGTTGACGCAGTGGTCCCCGAAGCGTTCGTAGAAGCGCGCGAGCAGTGCCAGTTCGACGGCCACCGGGACCGGCATCGAGCCCGAGGTCAATTCGGCGGTGAGCGACACGTGGAGGTCGTCGAGCTCATCGTCGATGTCCTCGATGGCCCCCGCGGCCTCGAACTTGCCGTCGATGATGACGTCGGTGGCCTCGCGCCAGATCGTGGAGGCGACCTCACCCATCCGTTCGACGAGGCCCCGGCTGCGCGGCGACATCTCCGCGCCCATGCCGCGCGCGGCGCGGCGCGCGATGTGCTCGGCCAGGTCACCATTGCGTTCGACCTCGGGCAGGACGCGAAGCAGCGTCAGGAGGCTGCCGCGGGCGTCGCTCGACATGGCCGGACCCTCGACCAGGAGTGTCTCGACCTGGTCGACCAGTTCGTTGACCAAATTGTCGATCAGCCCGTCCTGATCGACCACCCTCTTGGCGAGCTCTCGGTCGCCGGCCAGCAGAGCGTGCGTGGCCTCGGCGATCGACTCGCCCACCAACGCGAAGGTGTGCACGACCTTCTGCATCATCTCGGGCGTGATGGGCGAATCGGGCGACACCGCGGCGGGCGGGTTCCTCGAGGAGCCGATGAGTCGGTACATAGTGAGAGGATACCCGGGTGTCGCAGGGTGTCTCTAGGTTGTAGGACGTCGAGGGGGAGTCGTGATCGTCGTGTGGATCGTCGTGGGAATGATTGTCGGAGCGTTGGGCGCGTGGACCCTCGCGACCCGGGTGGCCCAGCGGCTGCGCGAGCAGATCGCCGACGCGCTCTCACGCTCCCAGGTCGCCGAGGCGCTCCATCGCGCGGCCGTGGAGACCCTCGAGCGCGAGCGCGGCGAACACGCCGCCGCGGTGGCGAATCTCGAGTCGCTGTTCGAGGCCACGTCGAGCCGCGTCATGGCCGGTTCCCTCACGAGCTTCAACGAGACCCAGGAGCGCATCTTGCGCGAGCGTGATTCGAAGCTCAAGGACAGTCTGGGCCCCCTGGAGGAGCTCCTCGCACAGTACAAGCGCAGTCTCGATAGCTTCGACAAGGACCATCGTGCGGCGCTCATCGACGTCAAGACCCGAACGAACGATCTGCTGCAGGCGCAGATCAAGACCCAGGAGGAGACGAGCCGTCTCAACCAACTGCTGGGTCGTAGCGCCGATCGCGGGCGCTGGGGTGAGGTGCAACTGGCGAACGTGATGCGCGCCTCGGGGCTTCGCGCCAACATCGACTTCGACCTCCAGGTGACCCAGGCCGCCGAGTCCGGCCAACGTCAGCGTCCCGACTGCGTGGTGCGGTTGCCCAACGGTTCGGCCATCGTGATCGACGCGAAGTTCCCTTTCGCCAACTTCGAGAGGGCCCTCTCGTCATCGAGTGCCGACGAGCGGCGTCTCTACGAGGAGCGCTCGGCGAGCGATCTACGCGACCACGTCAAGGTCCTCGCCACCAAGTCGTACTGGCAGGCCCTGGACTACTCGCCGGAGTTCACCGTCTGCTTCGTGCCCAGCGACGCCGCGCTCACCACCGCCTACGAGGCGGACCCGTCCCTGCACGATTTCGCGACCGAGAAGCGGGTGCTCCTGGTCGGACCGACCAACCTCCTCGCCATGCTCTGGACGGCGGCCGAAGTGCTCCAGCGTCACGCCTTCGTGGCGAACGCCCAGGAGATCATGAAGGCCGCAAGCGAGCTCTACAGTCGTATCCGCGTCGTCGCCGGACCCCTCGCCAAACTGGGACGGACCCTCAACGACTCGGTCGTCAGCTACAACGAGGCGATCGCGTCGGTGGAGTCGCGCCTCATCCCCATCGCGCGCCGGGTGCGCCAACTCGACGGCGCCGCTGGCGCCAAGCCCATCGAGGCACTTCCCGACGTCGCCGCGAGCGTGCGACCGCTCGACGCGCCGAAGTGGGGGGCCGATCTTGAGGACCCCGACCTGGCCGCGGAGTCCCAGATCATCGAGCTCGAGGCGCTGGGGGAGTCGGACCTCGAAGGGTAGGGCTCGGGTCTGAGTAAGTTCTTACGTCGTGGTGCGAACTCGGGCTCATCGTCGACGGCAGACGCTTCGCGTCGTCGTCGCGCTCGTCGTGACCTTCGTCGTCGTGATCTTCACCCGGGAGGTCTCACGGGCCGCCCACCAGGAGAGTGCCGCGCGTCAGAGCGAGAACCTGAACTTCTCCGCGGTGGCCACGACGCTGCTCGGACAGGAGAACTCCTTCGACGCTCGACTGGCCGCGCTGTTGAGTTCGGGTGCCACGTTGACCAGGACCGACTTCGCCGTCCAAATGTCCCAGTTCGCTCAGGAGTTGACCAGCTGGCGCGACGTCGCGTCCACCATCAGGTCGCCGGTCCTCTCGCCGAGTCTCAATGTGACCTTGGCCAACGCCACCCTCACCCGCGTGAATGATTACGAGACCGTGCTGGCCTACGTGGCGCGCGCCCTGGCGCTTGACGTCCCCGCCCACTCGTCGCTCTCGCTCGGCGTCGCTCAGTTGTCGCTCTCGCAGACGGCGGCGACCTGGGGGATGCAGCGCCACTCGCTGGCGAGCGCGCCCGGCCACGTGACCCTGATGTCGCTCACCAATCAGACCGGCCGCCTCAACGTTCCCCAGGACGTCGCGACTCTCGCGAGCGCGCCCACCCTGGCCGCCACGCGCGCCATCGTGATCGCGGCGATCAGGGTGCAGCCCGCACCCTTCCCGGCCCCCGCGCTGACGTTGCTGATCGCGCCGACCTCGTCGTTCCAGGTCCAGGTCGCGGTGTCGAACCTGCGCGAGATCGTCCAGCCGGTATCGGTGACGATGACGCTCACCCCGGCGCAGGGATCGGTGCAGCGCGTGACCATGACCCAGACCCTGGCCCCCGCCACGTCGTTCGCATTCCCGGGCCACAATTTCAGTGTCGTCCCCGGCGAGAGCGCCACTCTGACGGTCTCGCTCGATGGGGTGCCCGCCTCGTCCGCGCTGGCCCACAGTCGCACGTACGCGGTCAGGATCTCCCCGACGGCGACGGGCTGACGAATAAAGTTCAGTGGGGTTACTGGCCAGTTGGCATACCATGGGGGAACCCCCCAAGATGAAAAGAGGCATCGTGTCCGAGTCCATAACCGTGACCAACAACCTGACCGGTGAGACTCGCGAGATCCCCATCGTGAACGGCGGCGTCGCCGCCTCGGAGTTCTCCAAGGTCCTCCCGGGTGTCTGGTTCTACGACCCTGGTTTCATGTCGACCGCCGCGGCTGAATCGGCGATCACCTACCTCGACGGCGACGCGGGCATCCTGCGCTACCGGGGGTACCCGATCGAGCAACTCGCGGAGAAGTCGTCCTTCGTGGAGGTCGCGTATCTGCTGGTGAACGGCGAGCTTCCCAACCAGGCCCAGCTCGACGTCTGGACCACCGACATCAAGTACCACACGTACATCCACGAGAACATGCGCAAGCGGTTCCTCGAGGGTTTCCACTACGACGCCCACCCCATGGGAATGCTCATCTCCTCCATCGCCGCGCTGTCCACTTACTACAAGGAATCCAAGAACCTGGGTGACAAGGAGGTCCTCTACAAGCAGGTGGTGCGCCTCATCGCCAAGATGCCGACCCTGGCCGCCGCGGCCCACCGGTTCTCGGTGGGAATGCCCTTCGTCTACCCGGACAACAACCTCGACTACACCGAGAACTTCCTGTCGATGATGTGGAAGGTGGCCGAGCCCTCCTACGTGGCCAACCCGATCCTGGCCAAGGCGCTCGACGTGCTCTTCATCCTGCACGCCGACCACGAGCAGAACTGCGGTACCACGGCCATGCGCACGGTCGCCTCCTCGCACGGTGATCCTTACGTGTCGACGGCCGCCGCGGCCGCCGCGCTCTACGGCCCCCGTCACGGTGGCGCCAACGAGGCGGTCCTCAAGATGCTCAACAAGATCGGGCACATCGACAACGTTCCCGCCTACATCGAGACCGTGAAGGCGGGCAAGACCAAGCTCGAGGGCTTCGGCCACCGGGTGTACAAGAACTTCGACCCGCGCGCCACGATCATCAAGAGGACGGCGGACGAGGTGTTCACGGTGACGGGACGTAATCCGCTGCTCGACATCGCCCTCAAGCTCGAGGAGATCGCCCTCGCCGATGACTACTTCATCTCGCGCCGTCTCTACCCGAACGTGGACTTCTACTCGGGACTGATCTACCAGGCGATGGGATTTCCCGTCGAGATGTTCACCGTGCTCTTCGCCATCCCGCGCACCGCGGGCTGGCTCGCGCACTTCAAGGAGCTCCTGGAGCAGGACATGAAGATCTCGCGGCCTCGTCAGCTCTACATCGGCTCGGACGCGCGCGACTTCGTGCCGCTGGGGAGTCGCTGAGAACTCGGCGTCGTGACGACCAACGGACCGGGGCGTCGCGACGTCGGGAGAGGAGCGATGACATGACGCGCGTGACGCGCGACGCGGTGCGTTGTGTGGTCGTCACGTGGAAACCCGACGTGGAGCGACTCGCGGCGGTCCTCGACGCGCTCGCGCCCCAGGTCGGGGGAATCATCGTGGTGGACAACGGGTCCGAGGACTTCGGGGCCCTGGCGGCGCGTTGGTCCGGGCACGAGGACATCGAGTTCGTCGGGTTGTCCGAGAATCGCGGCATCGCCGCCGCGCTGAACGTCGGGGTGTCGCGGGCCCTCTCGAAAGATCCCGCGTGGATCTTGACCATGGACCAGGACACCCTGGTGGGTGAGGGTGCGGTGGCCGGCGCGTTGGAAGACCTCGCCGCGCTCGACGAGTCGGTTCGCTCACGTTGCGCGCTGGTGGCCCTGCGCCCTCATCCGCAGCCGGCCAGTATTTGGCTGACGCGCTACGCGGAGCGCCTGCTGGTGACGGGGGACCTGGGCGCGTTCCTCGAACGCCGCGGCGTGATCACCAGCGGCAACCTCGTGCGTGCTGACGTGGCGCGCGCCGTGCCCTACGACGAGCGGTTGTTCATCGATCAGGTCGACTTCGACTTCTGCTACTCGCTGCGCCACCGGGGCTTACGCGTCGTGCAGCAGAAGACGATCACGATGGACCACATCCTGGGTGAACGCTACGACGACGCTGCTCGCCTGCACCCGTACGAGAACGCCCAGCGGCTGTACTACATCGTGCGCAACTCGACCTACCTGGTGCTGCGCCGTCGACTCTTGGTGCGTCACTACCTGGCTCAGGTGATCATGTTCTGCGGCGCCTACGTCTCGGTGAACGGCGCACGTTCCACCGCGCAGTGCGCGCGGGTCGTCGCTGTGGGCGTCGTTGATGGGGTCCTGGGTCGACTCGGGCGTCGCGAGTATCGCTTCCTGGCCCGCGGTCGGCGTTAGCGTCGCTCGCCGGGCGCTCGAGGGACGACCGCGCGTGCTTGTCGAACCGAGGCCGGGTGTTAAGTTGCCTTCGCATGAACCTCTCCTCACTGAGCGCCGCGTGGCGTAGCCAGGGGGCCCTGGGCTCGCTCAAGGTCGCCGTGGACGTGGTGACCGGGGCGCGGTCACTACTCGCCCCCGAGGTCGAGTCCTTCGCCAAGGGCGCGCGCGCGATCGAGATCGGCGGCCCGAGTCGGTGTTTTCGCCAACGCGGGATCCTCCCCGTCTACCCCGTGGTGGCGAGTCTCGACATCGTCAACTTCTCGGGTTCGACGATATGGGAGGGCTCCATCGCCGAAGGCGCTCCGTTCGCGCCCGAGGGTCAAGTGCTCGGAGTCCAGTTCCTTCGAGAGGCGACCGACCTCTCGGGGATCGCGGACAATGCCTACGACGTGGTGTTCTCCTCGCATTGCCTCGAGCACAGTGCCAACGCGTTGCGCGCCCTGAAGGAGTGGCGTCGGATCTGCGCGCCGGACGGCCACCTCTGCCTCGTCCTTCCCCATCGCGACGGCACGTTCGACTGGCGTCGACCGGTGACGTCCATGGAGCACTACCGCGCCGATGAGGCCCGCGACGTCGGGGAGGACGACGACACCCACTTCGAGGAGATCATCGCGCTCCACGACGTCCGCCGCGATTCCGGTCTCGCCTCGCGTGAGGAGCTTGCGCGTCGTGTCGCCGACAACGTGGCGACTAGGAGCGTGCATCATCACGTACTGGACCTGCGCAGTGCGGTGACCCTCGTGGGGGCGTCCGGCTGGACCCCCCTCGCGGCGGAGGCCCGCCGCCCTTACGACATCGTCGTGATCGCGCGCAACGCTCCGGGCGATGGGCCGGAGTTCGACGTCGAGTCGGTGATTCGGGCGAGTGCCTTCGTCTCGGATCGTCGGCCGCGCTAGTACCGACCTGCGGAGGACGACGAGGGACCGGCCAGCGGGTCCGCCCGGTGACACCACCGCCCGGGCCCTGACGATTCTGTGCCATCTCTAAGGAGCCCCGTGAGAATTCACCGCGACGCGTAATAGGATGGCGGTCGATTCGTGAACCTTCCGAGCGAGTGGGCCTGCCGTGACCAGTCGATTCCAATGTCAACGAGGTGAATCCGGCCCGTCGCCGCGTCGGGGGCGCACCGCAGTGAGAGGAGGACCCCACGCCTGAGGTCGGCGTCGGGGCCCTCGACGGCCAGGCGCGTCGACGTTTCCGTGGTGATGGTCCCCCCGAATCGTCCCCTCGTCGCTTCGGCGTCGCTCGGCGCCGAAGCGTCCGATCGACGTTGCTCGAACCGCGCGACGAGACTGGGTCCTTCCCTCGACAGTTCGTCCTGGCGTTCCTCGCCCTCTATCTCGTCGCGGGCCTGGGGCTCATGGGCGTGACGCCACCCTTCCAGAGTCCCGACGCATTCGCACACTTCGATCGCAGTGTGCAGCTCGCCCAGGGGCAGTTGACCTCCACGGCATCGGCCGGTTCGCCCGGGGACGCCCTGCCGGTCGGCGTGTATCAGACGGAGGTCGTCTTCTCGGCTATGGCCGAGGCCCCGGCCGTTCGCCTGGCGTGGTCGGAGTTCGTCTACGGGTGGCGCCAGACGTGGAGTTCACCGAAGTACTTCACGACCTTCACCACTGGGGGGAACATCCCCTTCCTCTATCTCCCCCAGACCCTGGGCGTGGAGATCGGCCGGGTGGCCGGGGGGCACATCCTGGTGAGTTACTACGCGGCGGAGTTCATGAACTTCCTCGCGTTCGTGGCCCTCACGGGCTGGGCCATGTTGCAGTTCCCCCGACGACTCGCGTTCCCCTTCGCCGTGTTCCTGCTCCTGCCGATGGTGACGTCGTTGGCCATCTCCGTGAATCCCGACTGCCTGCTGATCGCGCTCTCCTCGGTGTTCGCCGCCGCGTGGTACCGACGCCTGCGCGAGGTCGACGACGCGCGCGCGGCCGTGGACGACGGGGAGACACCTCGGTGGTGGAAGATCTGGTCGGACCGCAACGGACTCATCGCCTACGCCGCACTCTTCGCCATGGCGATGGAGAAGCCGCCCCTTCTCCTACTCGGACTGCTGTTGCCCTTGGCCGACCTCAAGGTGAGCGTGCGTCGGTACGTACTGCGCTCGGTAGTGGTGACCGCCTCAATCGCGTTGGCCTACGAACTCTGGGCCCGAGTCGCCGCCGTGCCCCACGTCGTCACGCATCACGCCGCCGGCATCGCACCCCTGCACCAATTGGGGCTGCTGGTGTCGAACCCGGTGAAGGGCTTCGACGTGCTGACGACTTCGCTCGAACAGTCCGGAGTGCTCTACGCGAAGGAGTTCCTCGCCGGCATCGGATGGCTCGACACGTGGTTCCCGAGCTGGTTCTACCGCGGCGCGGGGCTGGTCGTCGTGATCGCGTTGGTGAGCGCGATCTCCGTCGCGCGGCGCGGCGCGGCGCGGACGTACTCGTCATTGGCCGTGCTCGCGCTCACTGCGGCTGGTCTGTTGTTCACCTTCTACTTGGTGGACACGCCGTACTTCAATCCGACGGTGATCGGGTTCCAGGGCCGGTACCTACTACCGCTCGTGCCGTCGTTGCTGGTGGCGTTGGGTTGGCGCACGCCGACACCGACAGCGACGCGTTCTCTCGAACAGCCCCTCGGCCTCCTCGTACGCGACTACGGGGCCATCGCCCTGGTGGGCCTGCAGGCGTGGATCTTCACCGCCTACGTCCTCACGGTCCTGAACCGCTATTGGCCGTGATCCACGCGGCGGTGGTCGCGTCAGCTCGACTCGACGTCGTGCGCCGTCTGGACCTCCCAGCGCAGCGCGGGGATGCCCGCGACGACCATGGTCGCGACCGAGACGATCAGCATGATGAACGCCACCGACTCGTTGGAGTGATGGAATATCGCGATCAGGACCACGGCGAGCGCCACCCCGAGCCAGGGCGTGAGCGCCATGATCGAGCGCCGCGCCAGGTGCAGGTACGTGAAGAGGATCAGGAGGCCGATGGCGACCGAGGCGAAGGACAGCTGCCCGAGAATGCCGGCCGCTCCCGCGTACTTCGCGCTGAAGAGTAGTCGCACCGTCAACGAGGGCAGCAGACTCATCACGACCGCGGCCCCCACGCCCAGGATGATGCTGGTGCGTAGCGTCTGGTTGAAGATGCGCCGGCTGGACTCGCTCACCCCCTTACCGTCGGCGAGATGGGGGAAGGCCACCGTCACCAGAGCGGCCGGGATGAAGAAGGCGATGTGGGCGGCCACGGCCACTGCCGCGTACTTGCCGGCCGCCGCCGTGGGGAAGAAGTGTTGCGCGAGGAAGGTGTCGATACCGATCAGGGTGGTGTAGCCCGCCAGTCCGGCCACCGAAAGGACGGTGTCGCGCAACCTCGTCGTCACGACCGCGGCGTGACGTTGTCCGAGGAGTTCGTGGCGGGCCGAGTAGAGCAAGGTGAGCATGGTGAAGGCCTGGGCGAAGATGGTCGCCGCCACGGCACCCGAGACGCCCAGGCCCGCCGACACCAGGACGTCACCCAGCACGAGGCGCACCACACCGATCCCGAAGAAGGTGGCGACGGCGACGGCGCGGAACCGGTATTCGCCAATGAGCGCTCCCTGTAGGACGGCCGAGACCGTGGCCAGGGGTATCCAGACCGCCACCAAGATGATCGGGATGGGCGAGGAGATGTGGAGGAATCCGTCGATGAGGGGCGCCCCGGCGGCGAGCACCACCATCGCCACCGCCCCCGCGGCGAAGGAGCGCCAGGTGACCCGCACCACCGAGAAGGGCTCGCCGCGCTCCTCCTCGTCCACGACGGCCCGCGTGACCGCGATCTGGACCGCGCCCAGCGGCACGGTGAGCAGACTGATGATGCCGAGCAGCGCGCCCATCACGCCGTAGTGGTCGGGCCCGAGGAGCCGGCTGACGATGACGTGGAAGACGAAGCTCAGTACGCTCACGGCGGCGAAGGCCACCAGATAGGACATCGCCCCCCGAGCGAAGACCCCCGAACTGAGTTGCGTGCGCACCGCCGCCGCCACTCGTGACGGCGCGCGGTCGTTCGAGGAGTTCTTCATCGCCCCGCCAAGCCTAATTCGCGCTGGGCGACCCGAAGGGGTCGCGCGGCGAGGATCCTCGCTCGCGCGACACTCAGTTGACGCGCGACCTGACCAGGCGCCAGTAGCGGCCGAGCACCCAGTTCGCCGCGGCCGGCACGTGCAGACCGAACTCCTCGGGGATGTGCATCTCGCCCGAGAGGACGTCGGTCCACGCTCGTCCCCGGTCCGTCTTGAGCGCCGCGACGCGGACTCGGCGCCGGCGGAGGTGGTCGCGGTGGCGCCACAACCACCGCCACGACGCGAGCTTCTCGCGCCCCCAGCCTGCTCGAATCGCCGCGACCAGGACCCCTAACTCCACGGGCACCACTACCGGCAGCAACAACCATCGCGAGGTCCGGTCGTAGAGGGTGAGTAGGTTCATCAGTCGGTTCCTCTCCAGGAGGAACCACTTGGTGTTGTCCTTCGTGAACTCGTAGTGGTGCACGCCGCGCGCGCGGTGCTCGAAGACGATGGACTTGTCGAGCTGACGGGCCCGCAAGGACAGATCGACGTCCTCGGCGTAGGCGAAGTACTGATCGTCGAATCCGTCGAGCGCACGCCAGAGCTCGCGACGACAGGCGAAGAGACCGCCGCAGATGCCGGCCACCGCCTCGTCGTGGTCGTGCGCCGCGAAGGGTTCGCCGAAGTCGCCCGCCCACGAGAACATCAGGTAGTGGATGGGATTCCCGATCGAGTTCACCATCGCGGGTTCCCCGGGCAGGAGTACCGCGCCGGTGACCATGCCCACGCCGGGGTCGTCGAGCCGCGCCAGCAGATGCGCGATGGCGTCGTCGTACACGACGAGGTCGCTGTTCACGAAGACCAATTCGTCGTAGCGCGCGGCGCGCGCGGCCAGGTTGCAACCGCCCGCGAAGCCCGTGTTGTCGCCCGGGGTGAGGATCCGCAGTCGGGGGTCCTCGGCGATGTTCGCGACGGACGAGGAGCCGTTGTCGACCAGGATGACCTCGACGACGACGTCGCGTGACGCGAGGGCCGAACGTACGCAGTCCTCCAGCAACGGCTCGTCGCCGTAGGCGAGGATGATGACTGAGACGTGCCTCATCTGGTCCTCGCCGTGATCGGGGACGGCCGTCGGGGCTCCTCGTGGAATCGCGTCAATGCTGGCTCCGTCGTATTCGCCACGTCGTGGCCAGCCCACTCTACGCGTCACCTGGCGTCGCTCCTCGAGGAGTCCGCGCCGGCCTGGTACGAGAGGCGCGGGGCGAAGCCTTAGAGGTGGCTGTGAGGCCCCATGTGCGATTATTGATGAATGACGCCCGAGCAACTGGCTGACGCCTTGTCGCGGACCTGCGTCGTCGTCCCGGCGTTCAACGAGGGGCGCTCGATCGCGGCGGTCGTCCGGTCGGTGCACGAACACCTTCCCGGTGCCACCGTGGCGGTGGTGGACGACGGGTCGTCGGACGACACCGCGGACCGGGCGCGTGAGGCGGGGGCCCTCGTCCTCTCGCTGTCGCAGAATCTCGGTATCGGGGGCGCCGTGCAGACGGGGTACAAGTTCGCGCTGCGACGCGGCCATTCCTACGCGCTGCAGATCGACGGCGACGGCCAGCACGATCCGAGCGAGGCGCACCACTTGATCGAGCGGCTGATGGACGGCGACGCGGACCTGGTCATCGGTTCACGGTGGCTCGGACGGGGCAACTACGTGGCCCCGCGGAATCGGCGCTTCGGGATGAAGCTGCTCGAGGCGCTGGTCTCGTGGCGCGCGGGGAGCCGCTTCACCGACACGACCTCGGGTTTTCGGGCGCTCAATCGTCGCGCGATCGAGTTGTTCGCGGTCCACTACCCATCGGACTACCCCGAGGTGGAATCGATCGTGCTCGCGCACCACGCTGGGCTCAACGTGACCGAAGTGCCGGTGAAGATGAACGCGCGCGAGCACGGCACCTCGAGCATCACCGGCCTGAGCACCGTGTACTTCATGGTGAGGGTCACCATTGGACTGTTGATCGGCGTGATGGGAGGGGAGAACTCATGAAGGGGTACGTACTCGCGGCGGTGATCAGCGTCGTCTTGTTGTTCGTGACGATCCGGGCGATCCGCAAGAAGCAGCTGACCGAGATGTTGGCCATCCTATGGCTAGGGGTCAGCCTCGCCGCGGTGTTCCTCAGCGCCCTCCTCCCGTCGAGTGCGTTCCTCTCCCTCTCGCACCTCTTCGGCGTCGCCTACCCACCCACCATGGTGTTGGTCTTCGGCTTGTTCTTCCTCACCCTCTTCACCTTCTACCTCTCGGTGGCGATGAGCCGGCTCTCAACTCGCCAGAAGCAACTGGTCCAGGACCTGGCACTGGTCCAGGCGATGCTGGATGCGCAGTCCGCGCCATGAGACCGGCCGCGTCGCGACGACACCGCGCGGCGCCGCGGCGGACCGTGGGCGCGCGTCACGGCGGGGATCACGCCACCTCGTCGCGTGGCTAGTCGCGTGACGCCACGCGTGGCCACCAGTCGGCGACGAGTCGCCGTCGTCGTCGTCGCCGCCGCGGTCGCGGCGCTGAGCGTCGCCACGGTCGGTGTGCCCGCGACGCTTCTGGGTGCGGGGGCGTGGTCCTTCGCCGCCCTCTTCAATCGATGGGTGCCCGCCCTCTCGGGCCCGACCTCGTGGGTGGCGGGGATCGTGGCCGAGGCGACCGTGCTCCTCGCCGAGAGTGCCGCGTTGGCGTTCGTGGCGCCCCATCCCCATCCCCAGTGGGTCTACGTGGTCGTGCTGCTCGTCCCGCTCGCCATCGCTCTCCTCGCGCACGAACGTTTGAGTCGTGCCCCGCGATCGCGTGCGTCGAGGGTCTCACCGCGCGTGAGCGGCGAATCCTGGATCGCGGTGCTGGCGGTCGTGGTGATCGACGCGATGTTCGAGGCGATCAAATTGCACGGGCACGACTTCGGCCTCACGTGGTTCATGGCGAGCGATGCCCGCAACCAGGTGGTGGGCAATCGTGCCATCCTGGCCGCGGGCGGGATCACGCTGAAGGAGATGTCGAGCTACCCGGCGCTCGTCAACGCCCTGTGCGCCATCGTCGACGGAGCGGGAGGGCGTGCGGACCTGAACACCGCGGTGCTGATGGTCCGCGACATCCAGGCCATGGTCGCCACCGTGGTCCTCTCGAGCATCGCCCTCGCCCTCGCCTTCATCGCGGCGGTCGTTGAGACCGTGCCCTGGCCCGAAGGACGACCGCGTCGACTGCCCCCGCGACTCGCCATCGCCCTGGTGGCCTGCGGGTCGCTCGGGGTCAGTGCCTTCGTACTGGGCCTCAGCGCCTCGGGCGGCTTCCTCTCGGCGATCGGCGCCCTCGTGTTCTGCGTGGCCGGTCTGGTCCTGGGTCTGCGCGTCGTTCAGCGTTACGACAACCTGACGCTCGTCCTGCTCACCCTCACACTGGTGCTGGCGATGGGGTCGTGGACCTTCGTGTTCGTGGTCCCCGCGCTCGCGATGGTCGTCGGGATCATCGGTGGGGCGCGGCGCCTTCGCTCGCCCGCCGTCGCAACCCCGCGCGAGCGCGTCCTCACCCGCGCGAGCGTCGGGTTCGCGCTCGTCACCCTCGTCGCGGTGTGCGGCGTCTTGCTCCTCAAACAGGGCACGCTGACCGCGACCCTGAAGGCGAGCGGAGGCATCGTCGCCCCCAACCCGGGCCTGTTCTTCTACTGGCTGGGGCCGATCGTGCTCGTCAGCGTGTTCACCGTCGCCAAGGGGCCGTCGCGGCGCGCACGCGCGCTCCTCCTCGCCGAGTTCGCGGTCCTCGCACTGACGACGCTGTGGATCCGACGTCTGCATCCCTTCGGGCAGGACTGGTCGTACTACGCGACCAAGATGTTGTGGCTGGCCACCGCGACGATCGTGTGGGTTCCCTTCGTCCTCCTGATCGACCTGGTGCGAAAGTTGGACCAGTGGGTACGCCGCGTGGGGCCGCGGGTCGCGACCAACGCGGTCGTGTCGCTCGCGGGCTCGGGCGTGATCATCGGGGGGATCGGGCACGAGACCCCCTTCCCCTTCCTCTGGCAGTGGGCCTACGTGGGCTCGACGTACCCTTCGCCACGTGTCGTCGAGGCCGTCTTGCGGGAGGCGGCGAAGGGGGGACCTTTCGTCGTGTGGCTGTACACGCCCGAACTCATCGACAACCGGCTCGGCAATTTCTGGTCGGCCCTGGCGTGGGACTACAGCGCCAACGCCACCGTGTTGACCACGAAGAGTGGCAACAGCTTCATGAGTTGGGCCTACAACGAGAACGACACGCCCGCCGCACTGTGCACGGCGGTCACGGACTTCAAGACGCGGGTGATCACCTCGGACCCGCACGTGATCGTCACGCTACGCGCCACCTGTCCCGCGTTCCGCCGCCTGTTCCCCGCGAGCGCGGCCGGCCCGTCGACGTCCGGTTAGGTGTCGCGAGGGGTGAGCAGTCGTGTGAGCCCCTCTTGGACCATCGACACCTTGAGTTCGCCGTCGCGTGAGAACAAGAACCCGCGCGCGAGGCCGCGACCACCGTGGGCCACGGGTGAGTCCATGTCGTAGAGCAGCCACTGGTCCGCGCGCAGTTCGTGGTGGAACCACATGCAGTGGTCGAGGCTCGCGCCCATGAACGAACCGTCGTCCCAGCGCACGTCGTGCGGGGCGAGCATGGCGTCGAAGAGGTTCATGTCGCTGGCGTAGGTCACGACGCACGCGTGCAGCAGGGGATCATCGGGTAGGTCGCCGTCCGCGCGGATCCACAGGCGCTGGCGGGGCTCGCGGGAGTGGCCGGGGACCCAGGGCAACTCCCCCAAGTACCGCTGCTCGATGGGGTGCGGCAGTTGGTCCCAGTCGCTCGCGTCGCCGGTCGCGCCGCGCAATCGTTGTTGGAGCGAAGGGATGGTTTCGGGCTCGGGCACTTCGGGCATCACGACCTGGTGCTCGAGACTGACCTCGTCGGAATGGAAGCTCGCCTGCATGTTGTAGATGGCGCGACCGTGCTGGATGGCGACGACGCGCCGGGTGCAGAAGCTGCGCCCGTCGCGGATGCGGTCCACCTCGTAGAGGGTCGGCGCACTGGAGTCGCCGGGGCGAAGGAAGTACGAGTGTAGGGAGTGGACCCGTCCACGATCGACCGTCCGGCCCGCGGCCATCAGGGCCTGGGCCGCCACCTGCCCACCGAAGGTCCGCTGTCGCTCGCCGGCGGGATGCTTGCCACGAAAGATGTTGACCTCGATCGCCTCGAGGTCCAGCAGGTCGATAAGGGCGTCAAGGTCGAGCGACATACGTCCATTGTGCCAGCCGGGCGAACGAGGAACCGGGGCGAGACCTGTGCGCCGCGAACCTCTGTGGTCCCAGTGGCTTCTCCTGTCGTCGTCGACTCGACGACGCGGGCGATTCCGACGAGACTCAGGGTGCCGTGTCGTCCGAGACGATCCGCCAACCGGCGGCTGGCAGCCGGACGACCGTGGCGAAGGTGTAGGAGGCCCCCGTCACCGCGTAGGCCTTGTGGCGGACGTGGACCATGACCGCGGACAGCGCGTTCTTGGGGACGACCCCCACGTAGCCCGAGCGGCCGCCGCCGACGTTCTGGCACCAGTGAACGCCCACGCGTTCGGTGTTCACGTTGAGCACGGACATCTGGTTCTTCTCGACGCTGATCGGCGTCATCTTGCGCACCGCGTAGTACTTGGTGAGGGCGGCGCGGACCTCGGCGGAGAGCGGTCGAACCGGCCACTTCGAGTACACCGGGCACTGGGGCAGCGTCCCCGCCTGTGCGCCGGGTGCGACGGCGCCGCATAGGGCGAGAGTTGACAACACGCTCGCCCCGACCAGAACGCGCAACCCCGTTCGCGCCACGCGGCCGGCGCATCTATGCGGGCCCGGACCCTGGCCGTGGCGGTCCTGGTGACGGGGTCGCACGCCTCCTCGCCGACGTTCCTTCGTCTGGTCCATCTGCGCCTCCCCGAGGGTTCCTCACGACGTGACGCCCTTTCGCTCGAAGGTAGGCCTGATCATCGACGACGGCCAGCGACCAAGGTCACAGCGTGCGGCGCACGGGCCCGGCGCGACGGGTGAGCGCGCCAGGGAGCCGTCGTTGTCACCCGCCCGAGACCTACGGCCGTCGCGTCGCCCATGCCCCGGGGGTGTCTAGCAGATAAGGTTGTGGGGTGTCCATTGCCCTGAGTGACGCCATTGCGTGGTCGAAGACCCACCAAGGCAAGAAGTTGATCCGGTTCACCCTGGCCTCGGTCATCACGACGATGGTCTCGTTGACGACGATTCTGGTGGTGTACGGCTTCCACATCATCACGGGCATCTACACCGCCACCCTGTTCGGCAACGTGGTGGCCATCGTGCCGTCGTACTACTTGACCCGCGCCTGGGCCTGGGGCAAGCGGGGCCGGAGCCACCTGCGCAAGGAAGTGCTGCCCTACTGGCTGATGTCCTTCGCGGGCATCGCCTTCTCGCTGTTGGGCGCCATGTGGGTCAAGCAGATCGTGCACGCCCACGACCTCGACCACCTGGTCGACACGATTCTGGTCGCGGGAATGAACCTCGTCAGCTTCGCGGTGTTCTGGGTCTTGAAGATCCTGCTGTTCAACCGGATCTTCCACACGAACACCATCGAGAGCATCGACGAGCACCTGTGGGAAGAGGAAGCAAGGCAGGGTGCCGCGGAACCTGCGTGAGCTCCGGGAGTGGTCGCGAAGTTATGAGGGTAAGAAACTCATTCGCTTCACCACGACCTCGCTGATCTCGACGGTCATCTCCGAGAGTCTCATCCTCATCACGTACGGCTTCCGACTGATCCCCGGTGAGATCCAGGCCACCCTCTTCTCTAACGTCATGGCGATGTTCCCGGCCTACCACCTCAACCGGCGCTGGGCCTGGGGTAAGCGCGGCCGGTCGACGCTGCGCGGCGAGATCGTGCCCTACTTCGCAATGTCCTCGTTGGGCACCACCTTCTCCCTGGTCGGCGCCACCTACGCGCGCCACGTCGTGCACACGCATCACTTCGCCCACGTGATCAACACCGCGATCGTGGGGGGCACGAATATCGGCGCGTTCGCCATCTTCTGGGTCCTCAAGATGCTCCTCTTCAACCGCATCTTCCATCCGGGCACACGGGTGGCGCACGCCAAGCACTCCTATCGGGCCCAGCGAGAGCGCCTCGCGGAGCAACGCTAGTCTCGGCCCGCGGTCGGGCGGAGCTCGTCGGACCCGACGGCGCGCCGACCGTTAGTCGCGGAAGTTGGTGAACTGCAGCGGCACGTCCATGTCGGCCTCCTTGAAGAAGGCGATGGCGCTCTGCAAGTCGTCGCGCTGCTTTCCGGTCACGCGCACTTGATCGCCCTGGATCGAGGAACTCAGGTTCTTCACTCCCATGTCCTTCACCATCTTGTTGATCTTCTTGCCGATCTCCTGGGAGATGCCGGCCTTGAGCGTGACGCGTTGACGCGCCGAACCGTGACTCGCCACCTCGACCTTGCCCGGGTCGAGACTCTTGAGCGAGACCGACCGCTTGACCATCTTCTCCTCGAGGAGGTCGTAGAGCGCGCGCAGCCGGTCCTCGGTGGACGCGGACAGGGTGAGCTCCTTGTCGCCGATCTCGATCGTCGCGCCCGTGCCCTTGAAGTCGAAACGCGTCGAGGCCTCACGGTTTGCTTGGTCGACGGCGTTGCGAATCTCTTGGTGGTCGATCTCGGAGACGATGTCAAAACTGGGCATGAGGCGAGTCTAGGACGGCGCAGTGGAAGCGTCACGGCGCCACGCACTAGGCTCGTCCACGGGTCGGTGCCCGAGCGGCCAATGGGATCTGGCTGTAAACCAGACGGCTTTGCCTACGGGGGTTCAAATCCCTCCCGGCCCACCACGGTCAATTCAGCGAGGCTGGATTGACCACGTCCCGGGGGGGCCGCGCCCCCGGGGGAGTACGGTGACTAGACGTGAAGGGCGATGGGGAGTCTCGAGTGAAGCGCAGAGCGCAATGGGTGCGCCGCCGCTACGAGAGGGCCGCGGACGGCCTCGAGTCGGGCATCCAATTGCTCGAACGTCGTTATACGGGTCTCGGGCGTTTCCGGCCCGGGCCATTCGAGGGTTGGGAGTTCCTCTGGCAGCCCGCGGTCGTCGGATTCCTCGCGATGTGTCTGCTGTTCGCGGGCGGGTCGTTCCCCAATTCGCCGCTCAAGTTCGACTACGCGGGGACGTGGTTCTTCGGTGAGCCGGCGCGGGCGATCTCGACGTCGCCCACCCAGGTCACCCTCCTGCTCTCCGTGGTCCTCGGCTACGGGGGACTGGTGCTGTTGATGCGGGTGTGGCTACGTCTCGTCGAGGTGCTCAAGCTACACGCCGGTGCACCCTTGCGATCGCTGTGGTGGATCTTCGCGATGTGGGCCGCACCCATGCTGATCGCCCCACCGATGTTCTCGCGTGACGTGTTCAGTTACGCCGCCCAGGGCGAGATGACGAGTTACCACCTGAGTCCCTACCTCCTCGGCCCCTTCTCCCTCGGGTCGAGCCCCTACGTCAATCCGGTCGACCCGTTGTGGCTCAACGCGCCCGCGCCCTACGGCCCGTTCTTCTTGTTCCTCGACGGGTCCATCGACCGTCTGGCTCAGCACAATCAACTGGCGACGGTGATCGGGTTGCGCCTCTTGGAACTGGCCGCGGTGGTGGCCCTGGCGCTGGGGGTCGTCGCCCTGGCGCGCGCGCTCGGCCGCGACGGCGCAGAGGCCTTCGCGCTGTGTGCGCTCAACCCCATCGTCCTCATCACGCTGGTCGACGGGGCGCACAACGACGCGCTCATGGCGGCGCTCCTGGTGTGGGGGGTCGTCCTCGCGCTACGGCGGCGATTGTTCTGGGCGGTGGTGGTCTGCGCCTGTGCGGCGGCGGTGAAGGCACCCGCGGCGCTCGGACTGGTCTTCATCGCCTGGACGTGGCTGGGCTCGCGTGCGAGCGTGCGCGAGCGGGTCAAGCCCATCCTGGGGTCGATCGCGGTCACGGCGGGGGTCTTCGCCCTCTGGACCTGGCTGGCGGGGTTCGGCTGGGGTTGGGTCGCGAACTTGACCTCCAACGGGGCCGTGCGAAGTTGGGACGCCCCGATGACCGCGGTGGGCCTGGCGCTCGCCGACACGGGCCACGTGCTGGGTTGGCACGGCTTGAGCGTCACCACGGTCCTCACCGTGACCAGGTCGGCGGGGTTCGTCATCGCCCTCGCGATCACCACGTGGCTCCTGCTGGGCGAACAGCGTCACCGCTGGGTCCGTGCCCTCGGACTCTCCCTCATCGTCCTGGTCATCCTCGGTCCGGTGGTGCAGCCCTGGTACTTCGTCTGGGGGATCGCGCTGCTCGCGGCCAGCTACGTGGGACGCCAGCACTTCTGGATACTCCTGATGTCCATCACTGGCCCCTTCGCCGGTCTCCCCGGGGGCCACGACCTCGTCACGGGCCTCGTGCACTCGGATCTGCTGCTGATCGCTACGGCCATTGTGGTCCTCGGCGGGGTGCTGGTGGTGCCCATGGGGAGTTGGACGCAGTGGAGTTGGGCCGAGGAGTCGGCGGCCGCCGCGGCCTGAGTTCCCCGGCCTGAGTCACCCAGCCTGAGTCACCCAGCCTGGGCTATCTTGCCTCGGGGACGACGTATTGGTACTCGACCACGTCGAGCCAGCGACCGTGCTTGCGCCCGACCTCGATCTCGGTTCCCACCAGGGTGAACCCGACTTTCTCGTGCAATCGGATGCTCCCTTCGTTCTCACCCACGATCCTCGCGATGATCGCGTGGTAGCCCGATTCCTTGGCGGTCGCGACCAGTTCGCGCATCAGGAGCTCGCCCACGCCGCGCCCACGCGCGTCGCGATGCACGTAGACCGAGTTCTCGACGGTCGAGGCGTACGCGGGACGCGCTCGGAAGCTGGAGAGGACCGCGAATCCGACGATCCGCTCGCCGCGGGCACCCGTCGCGCCGACCTGGTCGACGTCATTGACCGCGACGATGCACGGGTGCGAGGACTGGTGGGCGCGAATCCACTCCTCCTGCTCGGCGAGGGTGCGCGCGACGAGGTCGAACGTGTTGGTCGTCTCGAGGACCTCGGGGTTGTAGATCGCCTGAAGGGCCGCGGCGTCGGCGATCTCGGCCAATCGGGTTCTCATCGTCTAAAAGGGTAGTCCTTGGCGGCTGGAAACCAATGCCCGAGGCGGAGTACACTAATCAACCGTGTCATTTTGACACGACTGCCCTCTTAGCTCAGTGGTAGAGCACTTCCATGGTAAGGAAGGGGTCGTCGGTTCAATCCCGACAGAGGGCTCGCCAGGCGGCGTAGCTCAGGTGGTTAGAGCACACGGCTCATAATCGTGGTGTCGCGGGTTCGACTCCCG